>NZ_JAMQQG010000036.1 GCF_023716925.1 Frankia sp. R82 | reverse complement strand
ACGCCGGGCGGGGGACCCTGGGAGGGGCCGGGGGCCCGCCGGTCCACCCAGCTCCCGCCCGGGTCGGCCAGGTCACCGAAGCCGACCGCGATCGCCGCCGCGGCGTCCAGTTCGGCCTGCGCCTCGCGGGCGGCAGCGGCCTTGGCGCGCTGCTCGATCAGGCCGCGACGCAGGTTGCGCAGGCCGTCGACGAGCGGGCGTCGACGCGACTCGACCAGACCGTCGGTGAACATCACCAGCGCCGATCCGGGCGGCAGGCTCACCCTGGTCTCGCTGAACCCGGCGTTCTCGCCCTCGCCGACCCCCAGCGGCAGGCCGGGTTCGAGCACCAGGTAGTCGGGATCCTCGTCGGGCAGCACGACCAGCGGCGCGAGGTGGCCGGCGTTGGCGATGACGGCCCGTCCGGTGTGCCGGTCGTAGACCGCGTACATGCAGGTCGCCATCTGCAGGCCGGGCAGCATTCCGACGACCCGGTCGAGGCGGGAGAGCACCTCCGCGGGCGACCACTCCTCGAGCGCGTAGGCGCGCAGCGCCGCCCGCAGCTGGCCCATCACCGCCGCCGCCTGCAGGCCGCGGCCCATGACGTCACCGATGGCGACGCCGAAGCGGCCGCCGGAGAGCGGGATGATGTCGTAGAAGTCGCCGCCGACCTCGGTGCCCGCCGTCCCGGGGCGGTACTCCATGGCGATCTCGACGCCGTCGAGGGCCGGGGGGTTCGCCGGCAGCAGCGATCGCTGCAGGGTCAGCGCCGATTCCTGTGCCTCGCGGAACCGCATCGCGTTGCGCAGCGCGATCGAACCGCGCCGGGCCAGGCCCTCGAGCAGGACGATCTCGTCGTTGCGGTAGTCACCTGCGGGTCGACCGACCGTGAGCACCCCGAAGACCTCGCCGCCGGCGGCCAGCGGGACGTGCAGCGTCGGCCCGTCCCGCAGCTGGCGGAACCGCTGGTAACCCGATTCGGTGGTGGTCCGCAGGGCGCGCATGTCCTCGAGCCGGGGCAGGCAGCAGGTCTGCCCGGTGCGCAGCACGAGCCCCGGCGGGTACTCGTCGGCGAGCGACGGCGGACGAGCGGAGATCATCGCCCGCAGCAGCTGGTCGACCCGCGGATCAAGGGCGCTCGATGCGTTCAGCTGCGGGGTGTCGTCCTCACGCAGCCACACCAGGCTCACCACGCCCAGGTGCGGCAGTACGAGGTCGGCGAGCAGGTGGGCGACTCGTTCCGGATCCAGGGACTCGGCGAGCAGCAGGCCCGCGTCGGCCAGGAAACTCGCCGGAATGCCACTCGAGCGGCCCAGACCCAGGCCCTGGCTCCGGCCCGGCTCGCTCTGGCCGAGCTGACCGCGGACGGTGCGTCGCACCGCGGCGACCAACCGGCCGGCCGCTCGCCGCCCGGACCCGGCGACCGCCGGGTCCGGGCCGGAGTTTTCGCCCGCGGCTGTGCCACTCGCGCCGGCCGTGTCATGTGCGCCGACCGCGCCACTGGCGCCGCCTGGTTCGACAGCGCCGGACGCGTCTGACCGATGCCCGGGGGCCTGGTCGGACGTCGGAGTTGTATTCCCCCACTCCGGACGGTTCCCGACTCCCGGGACTGAGCCGTAACGGCCAGTCACCTGGTCCACCTGTGGAAGTGTAGTTCCGTACTCTGACATCGCGCATCGCGAGAATCTCGGCCGGACCCGACGGCGGGCCCCCGTTCCCGACCAGGATGGAGCGGATGAGTACAGGTCATGGCAAGCCGGATGATTCCATGATTGATCCGCATCAGGTCGACCGCCCCGACCACCCGGCCCGGCGGGATCCGCACTGGTGGCGCCGGGCCGTGCTCTACCAGGTGTACGTGCGCAGCTTCGCCGATTCCGACGGCGACGGGGTCGGCGATCTACCGGGCCTGCGCCGCCATCTGCCGGTGCTCGTCGAACTCGGGATCGACGCGCTGTGGATCACTCCGTTCTACCGGTCGCCGATGGCCGACCATGGCTACGACGTGGCCGACCACCGCGACGTCGACCCGCTGTTCGGCCGGCTCGCCGACCTGGACGCGCTGCTCGCCGAGGCCGCGGCCGCGGGGCTCGGCGTGCTCGTCGACCTCGTCCCGAACCATTCCAGCGCCGCGCATCCGGCGTTCGTGGCGGCCCTCGCCGCGCCGCCGGGCGACCCGCGACGGGCGCTCTACGTCTTTCGGGACGGGCGCGGGCCGGGCGGGGTGCTACCGCCGAACAACTGGCAGTCCGTCTTCGGTGGTCCCGCGTGGACCCGCGTCCCGGACGGCCAGTGGTACCTGCATCTGTTCGACGCCACCCAGCCCGACTGGAACTGGTCGCATCCGGCGGTGCGGGCCGACCACGAGGCGACCCTGCGGTTCTGGCTCGACCGGGGGGTCGACGGATTCCGCATCGACGTCAGCCACGGCCTGGTCAAGGATGCCGAGCTGCGGGACAACCCGCCCGGCCCGGCGCTCGAACCGGACAGCGGCTTCCGCGACGAGGCCGAGCCGCACGTGTGGGATCAGGACGGCGTGCACGAGGTCTACCGGTCCTGGCGGACGATCACCGACGGTTACACCGCCCGCGACGGCCGGCCCCGGGTCCTCGTCGGCGAGACCTGGGTGCGCGACCCGGTGCGCCTGGCCCGGTACGTCCGTCCCGACGAGCTGCATCTGACGTTCTCGTTCTCGCTGTTGTCCGCGCCGTTCGCGGCCGCGGCCTGGCGGGCGGCGATCGACGCCGAACGGGATGCCCTCGGCGCGGTCGGGGCCGCGGCCACCTGGGTGCTCGCCAACCACGACGTGGTCCGCCCGGTGGATCGCTACGGCGGCGGGGCGGTGGGCGAGCGCCGGGCCCGGGCGGCCCTGCTGACCATGCTGGCGCTGCCCGGCGTCGCCGTGCTCTATCAGGGTGACGAGCTGGCGCTGCCGCAGGCCGAGGTGGCACCGGCCGACCGACGTGACCCGGTGTGGACCCGCTCCGGGGGTACCTCGGTGGGCCGCGACGGCGCCCGGGTGCCGCTGCCGTGGTCGGGGGACGCACCGCCCTACGGTTTCACCGCGCCGGGCGTGCGGCCCTGGCTGCCCCAGCCCGTGGACTGGGCCGCGCGCAGCGTGCTGGCCCAGGCCGCCGATCCGATGTCGACCTGGCTGCTGGTGCGGGGTGCGCTGACGCTACGCCGCGCACTGCCGCAGCTGCGGGGCGAGGCCCTGCGCTGGCACGACGACGTTCCCGCCGGCTGCCTGGCCTTCGACCGACCACCGCCGGCTTCGGCCGCCGGACGCGGTTCCGCAGCTGCGTCCGCATCGGCCGCCGCGACGGCCACCTCGGTGGGGTCGGCCGGTATGACGTGTGTGATGGCCACGGACGGGCCGGTGCGGCTGGCGATCTCCGGCCGCCTGGTGCTGGCGAGCGGACCTGTGGGTTATGACGGCACGACGCTCGATCTCCCGCCGGACACGACCGTCTGGGTGGCTCCGCCCGCCCCATGAGGGCCCACACGCGGCCGGCCCGGTCGATGGCTGGCGCACAATGGACCAGTGAGCCAGCCTTCCACCCCGGCCCAGCCCACCACGACCTTCTTCGACGCCGTCGGCGGGGAGCCCACCTTCCGCACGCTGGTCGCGCGGTTCTACGAGGGTGTGGCGAACGACCCGGTACTGCGCCCGCTCTACCCAGAGGATGATCTTGAGGGCGCCGAGGAGCGGCTGCGGCTGTTCCTCATCCAGTACTGGGGCGGCCCCTCCGACTACCAGGAGCTACGGGGCCATCCCCGGCTGCGGCTGCGGCACGTCCCTTATGCCATCGGCTCGGTCGAACGCAACGCCTGGCTGGTCGTGATGCGCCGGGCGGTCGACTCGCTGAACCTGCCGCCCGACCAGTTCGACACCCTCTGGGAGTACCTGCGCACGGCCGCGAAGTCCCTGCAGAACCGACCCGACTGAGCGGCGCCGCTGGTCCGGCCGGCCCAGCCGGCCGCACGGCACGGCACCGAGACTCCGGACGTTCGCGACGGCCCGCTCCCTTTCCGGGCCGTCGCGAACGACCCGGATCAGTCGCGGGTGAGCTTGCGGTGGGTCACCCGGTGCGGGCGGGCGGCCTCCTGCCCGAGGCGGTCGATCTTGTTGGCCTCGTAGTCGGCGAAGTTGCCCTCGAACCAGAACCAGCGCCCCGGATCCTCGTCGGTGCCCTCCCACGCCAGGATGTGGGTGGAGACCCGGTCGAGGAACCACCGGTCGTGGGAGATCACCACGGCGCAGCCGGCGAACTCCAGCAGCGCGTCCTCGAGCGAGCGCAGCGTCTCGACGTCCAGGTCGTTGGTGGGCTCGTCGAGCAGCAGGACGTTGCCGCCACGCTTGAGGGTGAGCGCCAGGTTGAGCCGGTTGCGCTCACCGCCGGAGAGCACCCCGACCGGCTTCTGCTGGTCGGGGCCCTTGAAGCCGAACGACGACACCCACGCCCGGCTGGGCAGCTCGGTCTTGCCGACGATGATGTGGTCCAGGCCGTCCGAGACGACCTGCCAGACGTTCTTCTTCGGATCCAGTCCCGCGCGGGACTGGTCGACGTAGGCGATGTCGACGGTGTCCCCGATGACGAGCTCACCCGCGTCCGGCTCGGCCTGCCCGGTCAGCATCGTGAACAGGGTGGTCTTGCCGACACCGTTCGGGCCGATGACGCCGACGATGCCACCGCGGGGCAGCGTGAACGACAGCCCATCGATGAGCGGACGGTCGTCGAACCCCTTGGTGAGGTTGCGGGCCTCGATGACCTGGTTGCCCAGGCGGGGGCCGGGCGGGATCTGGATGTCCTCGAAGTCGCGCGGCCGGGCCCGGTCGGCCTCGGCGGCGAGCTCCTCGTAGCGGGCCAGGCGCGACTTGCTCTTGGTCTGGCGGGCCTTCGGGTTTGACCGGACCCACTCGAGCTCCTGGGCGAGCACCCGGCGCCGCTTGGCGTCCTTCTGACCCTCGACCTTCAGCCTGGAGGCCTTGTTCTCCAGGTAGGTCGTGTAGTTGCCCTCGTAGGGCAGGGCGCGACCACGGTCGAGCTCGAGGATCCACCCGGCGACGTTGTCGAGGAAGTACCGGTCGTGGGTGACGGCCAGCACGGCGCCGGCATAGCGGGCCAGGTGCTGCTCGAGCCAGGCGACGCTCTCGGCGTCGAGATGGTTGGTCGGCTCGTCGAGCAGCAGCAGGTCGGGGGCCTCCAGCAGCAGCTTGCACAGCGCCACCCGGCGCCGCTCACCGCCGGACAGCAGCGACACGTCGGCGTCGCCCGGGGGCAGCCGCAGCGCGTCCATCGCCTGGTCGAGCTGACTGTCGAGCTCCCAGGCGTTCGCCGCCTCGATCTTGTCGATGAGCTCGGCCTGCTCGGTGAGCAGCGCGTCGAAGTCCGCGTCGGGCGCGGACATCTTCTCGTTGATCTCCTCGTAGCGGGCGAGCACCCGGCGGATCTCCCGGACGCCGTCCTCGACGTTGCCGCGGACGTCCTTGGTCTCGTCCAGGGGTGGTTCCTGGGCGAGCATGCCGACGGTGTAGCCCGGGCTGAGGGTGGCATCGCCGTTGCTGGGGTGGTCGATCCCAGCCATGATCTTCAGTAGGGACGACTTCCCGGCCCCGTTGGGACCCACCACTCCGATCTTCGCTCCGGGCAGGAACGACAGGGTCACATCGTCGAGGATGACCTTGTCGCCGTGGGCCTTGCGCGCTTTGCGCATCTGGAAGACGTACTGCGCCATGTCTCCAACCCTAGGGCATGCCGGTGACCGGCCCGACGTCGGTGATCGGTCCGACGTCGGTGATCGGTCCGACGTCGGTGATCGGTCCGACGTCGGTGATCGGTCCGACGGGTCGGTCCGGTGCACGGACACAGGTGGGTAGCGCTCACCCGGTTGCGGGCACGCAACGTATGACGGCAAACACCTGACGGAATCGGATGGCTGCGATGCCCGGCATGCGCGCTAATGATCACCGCTTCGGCCTGGCCGCCGAGGCCTACGTCTTCGGCTACCCGCTGGTCAGCAGCGTGCGTCTGCTGGGCCGGTATGCCGGCGGTGGGCTCGGCAGCCGCGGGAACACCGGATTCAACTACTTCGACCACCAGTGGGAGCTGCCCGGGCCCCGCTCGTCGTTCGTCAGCCTGGAGGCGGACGTGCTGTCGTCGATCGCCCTGGTCGATCTCGCGGTCGGCCCGGTGATCCTGCAGCTGCCGACCGATCCCGAGCCGCCGCTGCTGGTGGTGCTCACCGACATGTGGCGCAACGCCTTCGCCTACCTGGGGTCGGCCAGCATCACCGGTGCCGACGGCGCCACGCCCTCGACCTACGTTCTGGTGCCGCCCGGGTGGTCACGGCGGCTGCCGGCGGGGTTCGTCCCGGTCGAGGCGCCCACCCGGCTGCTGATCCTGATCGCTCGGATCGCCCTCGACGATCCGAGCGAGGCCGATCTGGTTCACCACCGGCAGGACGCACTGCGGCTGTGCCCGCTCGACCGGCATGCTCCGCCCGCGCCGGGTCCCCCGCAGTCCACCCTGGCCGTGTGCGACGACCTGCGGTTCTGGGAGGAGCTGCGGATCTGGTTGGCAGCCTTCCCGCCGGCCGCGGCGGAGACGGACTACGCTCGCCGGTTCGCGCCGCTGGGGCTGTTCGACGATCCGTCGCCCTATGTGGATCCGGATCCGTCGCTGGCCTGGTCGCTGCGCGGCGGCCTGCGGGCGGGCCGCGACGGCCTGGAGCGGCTGGTGCACGCCGGACGCGCGCTGCGCGGCGGCTGGTCGAGCACCCCGCACGCCCTGGACTTCAACATCGACTTCCTCGGCCCCGGGACCCGCGACGATCCGGCCTGGCGCATCGCGGACCGCCAGCACGGGCGCCTGGCCCGGGCGATCCTTGCCCGTCAGCCGGTCGGCCCGACCCACGGCTACCGCAGCCTGCGTGCGAGCTGCCTGTTCGACGCGGACGGCCGGCGCCTGACCGGCGCGCACCGCTACACCATCGACTTCGCGCCCCCGCCGGACGGGGCGAGCTGGTCGCTCACCATGCACGACTCCCCGGACTACTATCTGGTCGACAATCCGCTGTCCCGTTACTGGCTGGGCAGTCGGACCAAGGGGCTGCGCAGCGGGCGGGACGGTTCGGTGCGTCTGTTCCTGCAGTGCGAGCAGCCGCCGGACGAGGACGAGCAGGCGAACTGGCTGCCCACTGCCGGCGGCGACTTCCGCCCGACCCTGCGCGTCGACGCCCCCGGCCCCACCGTGCTCGACGACGACTACGCCCCACCCCCCATCCACCGGGTCGACTGAGCCCGCCGGCCGCTCGGCTGGGTGGCTGGGTGGCTGGGTGGCTGGGCCCGTTTACCGGACGGCGCCGGGGACCGCGGTGAGGGTGAGGCCCAGCGGCGGCCGGGTGCCGGTGCCGATCTCGTCGACCGGCCCGAGCGAGCCGAGCACCGTGACCGCGGGCGCCCCGGAGAGGGCCAGCCGAACCGGGAGGATCTGCCGGTCCACGGTGCGTTCCCGGCCGTACGGGTCCGTGGCGAGCAGGGCAACGGTGACCGATGTCCCGCGACCGCCCCGCACGGTGCTCGCGGTGGCCTGCGGCGACGTCGGGTTGCCGGGGGTGCGCGCGGTCGACGCGGTGAGGTCGGTCGGGTCGAGTCCGTCGGCGTCGACGGTGAGGGTGAACGAGCTGGCGGCCCGCGGATCGACCGGAACCGTCAGGCGATGGCTGCCCGCGGTGAACACCAGCCGAGCGGACCGCACCGCTCCCGTAACGGACCGGGGGCCGATGGTGATCGCCACGTCGACCTGTTTACCGCTGCGGACGGCGAGCCGCTCAAGACGGGCCGTGGACGGCGAGCTCGGCGACCGGTTGTAGGCCGCGGCCATCCGCAGCAGGTAGGCCGACCGGTCGCGATGGTCCGCCGCGACGGTCAGGTCGTCGACGCCGCGGGCGATGGCATAGAGCTGCCGGCCGTCGAGGTCCGGACCGTTGGCCGTGACGGGCGACGGATGCCCGAGGAAGGCGGGGCTCGCCGCCACGAACACCAGCGACCGCCCCGGCAGGCCGGTCAGCATGGCGTGCAGATCCCGGTCATGATCGGTGAGCACACGGTTGTCGCGCACCGCACCGGTGACCACGAAACCGGTCAGCACGGCCACCGCGGTCACGACCGGCACGATCACCGCAAGTCCCATGCGGCGCCCGCGGGCAAGCAGCGCCGCCGCCCCGGCCGCACTGCCCACCGCGCCCAGCTGGACGAGCGGGACGAGCACCGGCACCAGATAGAACGGCCCGACATACCGGATGCCGCCCCACAGCTCGGCCGCGTTCCACGCCCCCCAGAAACCGACATATCCGATCAGGAACGCCACCCCGCCGAGCCCGAGCATCGCGGCCGGTGCCGACAGGCGACGCCGGACGGCGGCGCCGATCGCCGCGGCGGCGAGCACCACCCCGCCGCACGCCCAGCCGCCCAGCAGCCACAGATGGTCCCCGACGGAACGCAGGCCGTCCGCGAGCCCGAACTCGTGCAGCCCGTCCCCCGGGTAGAGCCGCCGCCCGCCGAAACCGAGCCGGTCGTCCGGCTCGAGCAGGGCGAACGGCAGCCGCAACGGGTTTCCGGTCGCCGCCAGGTTCGTCGCCAGCACCACCACGGCGGGCGCGGCGAGCCCGCACAGCAACCAGCGCAGCAACCACCAGCGCCGACCCGCGGACGTGACCGCGAGCCACACCGCCAGCGGACCCAGCAGCAGCACCGCGTCGTAGGGCCGTACCGCGCCCGCCACCCCGAGGGCGGCGCCACCCGCCACGACCGGCCAGACCTGATCTCGGCGCCGTCCGCGCAGCACCCCGAGGACCGCAGCCTGCATCAGGATGAGCGCCGGCAGATAGCTGAGCACCATGGCGCTCTGGATCATGGTGAGCGGGGAGAGCGCGAGCAGGGTGGCGGCCAGTGCCGCGACCCGCCGCGTGCCGCCCAGTTCCACGCCCAGCAGGTAGGTCACGATGACCGCGGTCGCCGCGATGACGGCGAGCGCCAGGTCGATGCTGCCGGTCAGCAGCAGCCCGACCGCGTAGATCGCCGGCACGAACGGCGTGTACTTCAGGACGTAATGGCCGTCGATCACCGTGCCCAACCAGGGCAGATAGGACTGGGCCGGGTCGGGCGCGGACGGAAACAGCCGGCCGGCGGCGAGGGTGCGGGCATGCAGCAGATAGATGCCCTCGTCGTTGTTCACCGACAGCAGCGGAAACACGGTGTGTCGCAGCACGACCGCGCCGACCGCCGCGCACACGGCGAGCGCCACCACATACCAGCCGGCCGCACTCACCCGGGGCACGGACGCGTCGTCGTGCCGGATACTCACCCCCGGCACGCTACCGAGCAGCCACGGCCGACCGGGCGGCAGGTCCGGCCCGCGTTGTGGTCGACGCGGGCCGGACCTGCCCGGGTCAGCTGACCAGTGCATCCGCGTGGCGGTCAGCGATGTCCCGCACGTCCCGCAGGGTCGCGGCATCGGCGGACGCAGGCAGGTCCGCCGCGTCGCCCGGATCGACCAGCGGGCCGTCACCGGGCAGTTCGATGTCCTCGTCCGGGTCCGCGTCGTCGTCCGGGTCAGCGGGATCCGCGACGTCCGACGCGGTGACGGACGTCGTGGTCGGCGCGGTCGCCGTTGCGCTGCCGCGGGCCAGGCGCTGTGAGCGCGCGCCGTGCCAGGTCAGCTCGGCGCCGACCGCGTCGGCATCGATCTCGAACGAGACCCGCCGCTCGCCCTCGCTCGTCTCGAACGACCGCTGGCGCAGATGCCCGAAGACCAGGGCACGGTCGCCCTTGTTCAGGCTGGAGGCGACGTTGTCGGCGAGCTGGCGCCAGCAGGAGACCCGCACGAACAGCGTCGTGCCGTCGACCCAGCGGCTCTCCGAACGGTCGAACCGCCGCGGTGTGGAGGCCAGCCGGAAGCTGCAGACGGACGCGCCACCCGCCGTCGTCCGATGCTCCGGATCGTCGACGAGATTGCCGACGACGGTGATGGTCGTGTCAAGCATGGGTGCTCCTCGGTTCAGGGAGGGAGTTCCGGGAGGGGTACCAGCGCGCATCCAGCCTGCAACGTCGCGGCGGCCGGGAGAAGCCCGCCCCGTGCGGCTGTGGACAACGCGACGCCGTCCACAGCCGGCGCACCCCCACATCGGGCCAGCACCCTGGGCGTCACCGATCGGGCTCCGGCTCCGCCAGGGGCTGATCCGGGCCGCTGCGGTGGACGGCGGTCCGGTCGAAGCAGGTCCGGTAGGAGCCCGGCCCGGGTGGGAACACCGTCCGGGGTGGGAACACCTGCCGGCAGACCCCGGTTGTCGCTGAGGGCATGCCAGCCACGGACTGAGTACGGTCCGCACCGGCATGCCGCCCACAGCCAGCAGCACCGTTCAGGTCAACCAGGCCGTTCGGGGCCCGTAGGCCCCTGCCCGGCCCGCCACACCGTCGTACCCGGAGGACACTGATGTCGACGACCACGACCACCAGCACGGACGCCGCCGGAAGCGGCACGTTCCTGCTCGGCGGCGACCTGCCGGTCACCCGGCTCGGGTTCGGCGCTATGCGCATCACCGGCGAGGGGATCTGGGGCCCACCCGCCGATCCGGACCAGGCCCGGGCCGTCCTGCGTCGGGCCGTCGAGCTTGGTGTGACCTTCATCGACACCGCCGACTCGTACGGTCCGGAGGTCAGCGAGACCCTGATCGCCGAGGCCCTGTACCCGTACCCGGACGACCTGGTCATCGCCACCAAGGGTGGTCTGACCCGGGGCGGGCCGAACCAGTGGACCCCGGTCGGGCGCCCCGCCTACCTGCGCCAGCAGGTGGAGCTGTCGCTGCGCCGGCTGCGCCTCGAACGCATCGACCTCTACCAGCTGCACCGCATCGACCCCGACACCCCCGTCGAGGACTCCCTCGGCGAGCTCCGGGCGCTGCAGCAGGAGGGCAAGATCCGCCACATCGGCCTGTCCGAGGTCTCCGTGGCGGACGTGGAGCACGCCCGCACCATCGTGCCGATCGTCAGCGTCCAGAACCGCTACAACCTGGCCTACCGCACTGCCGAGAAGCTGCTCGACCACGCCGAGCGGGAGAACATCGCCTTCATCCCGTGGGACCCGATGGCCACCGGCCGGCTGGCCCAGCCGGGCAGTGTGCTCGACACCGCCGCCCGCAGCCACACCGCCTCCCCCGCGCAGCTCGCCCTGGCCTGGCTGCTGCGCCGCTCGCCGGTGATCCTGCCGATTCCCGGCACGTCGTCGGTCGCCCACGTGGAGGAGAACATCGCCGCCGCCGGCATTACCCTCACCGACCAGGAGTTCGCCGACCTGGCCCACCTCGCCGCCTGACCCACCCGGCCAGTTCGGCCCGCCCGGCCCGCCCAGCCCGGGTGACCGAAGCAGCCGGCAGACCCGGACGCTCCGTCGGCCACCAGCCCGCCCGGGTAGTGGCCGACGGAGACGGCACCACTACCGACGAGCGCTACGCGGCGCCGCGACCGCGGCCATCCATCGTCGCCTCGACGCCCCGGACGCGGGTGTGTCCGCCATGTGTCCAGCACGGGCCCCGGACTTGCTACCCTGAGGGCGGCCCGCCCGGTGGGCTCATGCGTCAGCGCGCCCGTAGCTCAGTGGATAGAGCGAGTGCCTTCTAAGCACCAGGTCGCAGGTTCGATCCCTGCCGGGCGCACGTAGGGATCATGCCCGCATGCTGCGCCTTTCGATCCCCTCGCCATGTCTGCAGCTCCCCGAAACCCCTCAGGTGTAGCAACGCCTGTAGCAACGGGGCCGAGTGTGCTCAGGGCCGCGGGTTGGTCAGGTGGCCGTCGAGTTTGCCGAGGGCGCGGCGCTTCTCGCCCATGGACGCATGAGCGTAGATCGTCATCGTGACCTCGATCGCCGAGTGTCCGGCGATGTCGCGGACGATGTGCGGCGGAACGCCGAGATCGAGAAGCAGCGTCACGCAGGTGTGCCGCAGCCCGTGGAACACCACGGTGTCGAGTCCGGCCGCCCGTCGTAGCGGCATCCAGAACCGGCGGAGGTTGTCCGGTTCGATCGGGGTTCCGA
Organism: Frankia sp. R82; assembly: GCF_023716925.1. GTDB lineage: Bacteria > Actinomycetota > Actinomycetes > Frankiales > Frankiaceae > Frankia. The sequence goes on along the minus strand of NZ_JAMQQG010000036.1, from coordinate 27,137 downwards.
TCTTCGTGGTGAAGACGTGACCGGTGTTCACCCACCGCGTGCCGGCCGCTTCCCGCTCGGCGTCCTGGAGCCTGCGGTGCTCCGTCAGCGCGTCAGCCACCAGACCCAGCAGCGGAAGGGTGCGTTCCGAGTCGTCCGTCTTCGGCGGGAGCAGCCGCAGTTCCCCGCCGACCCGCTGAAGGGTGTGGCGGATGGTGAGCGTTTCCCGTTCCCTGTCGATGTCGGACCACTGGAGCCCGAGCAGTTCCCCCCGGCGCATTCCGAGGAACAGGGCCAGGACCAGCAGGGCGTACAGCCGGTCGCCGGTCGCGGCGTCGAGCAACATGTGGGCCTGGTCCACGGTCAGGCCCCGGTCGATGCCATAGCGCGGTGTCGAAACCTGCACGAGCTTGGCGACGTTGCGCCGGATCAGTTCCTCGCGGACCGCCGCTTGCAGCGCGTTACGCAGCACCGCGTGAACGACCTGGACCTGACGCTTCGAGGGACGTCGTTCGCAGCACCGACCGACCGCGCAGCAGCGCCGCTCCCCCACCGGACGGGCAGTATCTCTCCCCCGTTCGCAGCACAGGCAGGTGTTCTCCAGTCGCCGGATGAACTGGCGAACCTCGGCCGCCGTCAGCTTGTTCAGCCGCTTCTTGCCGAGACCCGGCATGAGGTAGATCCGAACGGCCTTCTCATACGTGATGTAGGTGTTCGGCTGCCGATTCGGCTTCACCGTGCCCTCCAGCCACGCCGACAGGAACCGACCGACCGTCCACCCGGTCGCGTCCGCGGGAATGCCCTGATCGGAGTTGGCCTGTAGCTCGGTGAGCTTGCCCCGGACGATCTCCTCCGACCTGCCGTAGACCGGCCGCCGTTTGGTGGTGCCGTCGGGCATGAGGACGTAGGCCGCGCCGACCCACATGCCGTCGGCGCGTTGGTAGATCGAGCCCTGTCCGTTGGCGCGCTTCGTCCGTTCCCTGCGGGTCTTGCGCCGGCCGTTCGTGGGGGCGTCGTCATTGGCGGGCATGGTGAGCGTGGCTCCTTGCCGAGAGATGGGGTGGGCTCGCCGCCGGGGCCGGTCGCGGGATGCGGTGTCGGCCCAGGACGAGATGCCCCCCGTTCCTCCGGCGAAGGGATGGTCTTCCGGGCCGCGGCGGAGGAACGGGGAGAGCGACGGTGGGTTACGGCGTCGCGTGTGCCGCCGCCGGGTCGGGCGGGTTCGTCTCGCCGGCCGGGACGGTTGCCGGATCGCCGGGGACCGGGCGGAAGATCAGGACGATGTCGACATCGCCGAAGTGCTCGGTGAAGAAGGCGGCCGGCGGCAGCGTGGTGAGCAGCGCCACCAAGTCGCCGATGTCAGCACCAGGACGGAGGATCACCGCATGATCGCCGTTGTGGTCGGCTCTGGCGGAGATGAGGGGATGGTCGTCGCCGGGGGTCCGCCACGCGCCGTGCGGTCCGGACGAGAAGATGGGCACAGGTCTCTCTCCTTGCTTGTTCCAAGGGGTGGGGCTCAGGTCCCGGCCGGGTGTTGGTAGCACCCGCCGGGACCGTCTTGATCGCCGAGAAGATCGGGCCCGCGGCTGGTGGCCCGCGGTTCCGGGCGTGAGCCCGTTTGCCGGTCACGCGGCTTCTCCTTCGCCGCGCAGCCGATCGACGTAGGCGAGGACCGCGGCGCGGGGAACACGGCGGGACCGCCCGATCTGGACCGCTTCAAGGCGGTTGGCTCGGATCAGGTCATAGACGGTGGTCCGGCCGACGCCGAGCAGGGCCGCCGCTTCGTTGACGGTCAGCAAGAGCTTGTGCACGGGTCTCTCCGAGGACTCACAGGACAGGGGTTCAGGCGGCGTCGGGCAGCGGTGGGCCGGTTGCCGGAAGGCCGTCGGCAGCAGCGGCCCGGGCGGCATCGAGCTGCGCCCGCCAGGCGTGGCGTTGCGCGACCGCGTGCAACAGCAGATGTTCACGGCGAGGTGCCGCCGGGTCGCCGGGCCGCAGGAGCTGCCAGACCATCCGGGCCGGGTCGGACTCGCCGTCGGGTGTGGCCGGGCCGGTCCCGGTGGCGCCGAGGGCGTCGAGTTGCTGCCGGATGAACGTGACCCGGTCGTGTCGGTGGTCGGTGAGGGTTTTGCCGGACCAGTGTCGGGAGACCAGGACGCGCCGGCCGCCGAAGCCGAGGGTTTCTCGCCGGTGGATCTTGCCCTTGCATCGTCCGGGGACGAGTCCGGGGCGGGGGTTGCGGGGTTGGATGGCGTAGCGCAGCCAGTTCGCGCAGGTCGGGGAGCAGGGTTCGTGGCGTAGGGCGTCGGCGAGCCGGTCGACGTGGCGGCGTTGCGGGTCGCTGGCGAGGTTGTGGCAGGCGTCGAGGCTTTTGGTCAGGTACTTGGTCAGATAGCCGATCATCCGGCCGGTCTGCGCGCTGTTCGCGGTGACCCCGTCGGCGCGCAGTTGCGGGCCGAAGCGGACGACGTGGGCGGGTTCGTCGTCCTCGCCGATGCCGTCGAGGGCGTCATCCCAGGACAGCAGCGGCAGCCCGCTGTCGGGATCGACGTAGCCGGCGGCTCCCTCGTTCCAGACTGGTAGCCGGTGATCGTCGTAGACCGGCCGGTCAGCCTGCGGCCACCAGACCTGGTGGTAGGTGGCCGCCGCGACCAGGCGCAGCATCGCCCGGGGGATGGTGCCGCGGATCGCCGCGTGCAGGTGCGGGGCAAGGCGTTTCTGGGGTTCCAGCGCGGCGAAGTACTGGACGTCCCAGCCGACCGCGCGGCGCAGGTTCTGCCAGAACCGGTCGAGCAGCTTCGGGAAGTGGATGGCGTCCCGGGCGGCCCGCCGGTAGTCGTAGGACGCCGGGTCGACGGGGGTGCCGTCGGAGTGGACCCGGCCGTAGGTGTCGCAGGTCAGGGTGAGGAACATCGACGGGCGCCACACCGTCCCATCCGCTGCCTCGAAGGTCCGCCCGACCGTGCGCCGGTCGACGGGGAAACGGGGCAGGTCGGGGGCGTCCTGGCGCCGCCGGGTCGAGCGGACACGCCGCGGCCGGTCCCGGTTGTCCGGGGCAGCCTTGCCCCGCACACCCAATGCGGCCAGTTCGTCGTCGACCTGCCCGATCAGCTCGTCGATCTCCCCGGCCTGACCGACATCGCCGGCTGTCAGGACGTCGGCGCGGGCCGCTTCAAGGTCCGCGCGCAGGGTCGCGAGGGCTTTGGCGTCGTCGGTGGGTGGGTCGGGGTCGGGGACCGGTTCGTCATCGAGATGCCAGCCGGTCTTGCACTGAGCCATCCGTAGCCGGCGGGCTTTCTCCGCACACGGAGGGCATTTCGATGCCAAGGTGGCGCTACACGGGACGGGGATGATCTGTGTTTCGCCGGTGTCCAGGTTGGTCCGGCGCATCGGCATCGGCCGGACACACACCCCGTTGTCCAAAGCGACGGCCTCGACAACGTGGCGGGCCAGGGGCATCCGCATGCGCGCGGCCCGGGAACCCGGACGCTCACCATCCCCGGGGGGCGGGGTGGGAGCGGCCGGGTCAGGTCCGTGGAGTGGCGCGGTCATGCGGCGGCGTCGAGCTGGTCGGGGGCGCCGTCGGGATCGTCATCGCCGGTGAAGGCGTCAAGGTCGGGCACCCAGCCGCCGGCCATCGCAGGCCGGTAGGTGTGCACGGTGCGGGCGATCTCGTCGTCGTCGATGAACGCGGCCCGGACCCGGATCGGGTCGGGGTTACCGTCGTGCAGGACGTAGCCGACCCCGGGCAGCGACAGCGGGATCTCCTCCGCCCGTGCTCCCCGGTCGCGGGAACCGGAGCCAAGGACAAGGTCGGCCTGGTCGGGTTCGGTCATCCGGAGTGCGACCCGCACCGGGAACAGGTCCCGGAACGGCAGCACGTCCTTGCGCGGGTCCTGCACCGCGGCCAGGACCACCACACCGGGGGCCCGGCCCTGCGAGAGCAGCAGCGGCAGCGCCGCACCGATCCGCTTCTTCAGCTCCCGTTCGGTGACGTAGGCGGTCAGCGAGGCGATCTCATCGACGACCAGGACGATCAGCGGCTCTGTGGTGGTCGGGGTGTGCAGCCGGGTCACACCGGACAGCCGGGCGGTCCGGTCCTGCATGACGGTCACAGCGTCGTCGAGCAGCGCGGCGATGGTGTCCGTGGTGGTGGCGAACCGGGTGAACATCGCCCGGCCGAAGGCCAGTTCCATCCCGCCCTTGGGGTCACACACCCACAGCTCCACCAGCCCTGCCCGCACTCCCGGGCCGAGACCCCGCAGCAGCGACCACAGCACCGAGCCCTTCCCCGCCCCGGTGGCACCAGCGACCAGGACATGCGTCCCACGCACCGGCAGCGTCCAGGCCGATCCGTCTTCGCAGCGGCCCACGGGGATCGCGGACAGTCCAGCGACGAGCCGGGCATAGGCGGTGTGGACCGGGGTGGGGTCCGGGTCGGCGCCGGCCGGGTCAGGGTCGGCGTCGCCCGGAGTGCTGCTCATCTCGTCGAGGTGGGTGGGGGTGACGGGGCGGGTGAGGGTGTCGCGGTGGTGGAAGTGCAACCGGATGAAGCGGAACGTCTCGGCCTGCACCTGGCAGCGCCGGGCCCGGAAGGTATGCCGCAGCGCCTCGGCCTGCTCCGCCCACTGCTCGGGGGTCTGACCGGGCAGCAGCTCCACCCGCAGGGTGTCCACAGCCCGAGTAGAACGGATCGTGCGGATACGCGGGAAATACTCGTCGAACGTCACCTGATCGCCAGTCGACATCGGCATGCGGATCGCAAGGTCGGTGTGGACCATCGCCGCCCGCCACCGCCACCGGTAGACGAACGCCAGCCGGGTCCGGCCCCACAGCCAGCGGCCCAGCCAGGAGCACGACCGCGGGTGCACCCGCGCCCAGACCAGCACCACCACGACCAGCCCGCCAGCGAGCACCGCCAGGCCCACCGGGCCGAACCGGTGGACGACCAACAGCAGCCCGACCACGACGGCGACCGCGATCCGGTGGCGGAAGGACCAGCGGACGGCGAGCCACAGGCCCTTCCCAGCGACGGCCAGGAGCAGCATCCACAGCGGCACCCGCATCTTGTCGTTGCGGGTGGGAATACGCGGCGACGCCTTGTCGCCGCTGATTCTGGACATGGCAAATACCACCTGTTTTCGAGCGCGCGGAACTACAGGGATATGCGAACGGGGAGACAGTGGGTGGCCCCGGAACGGAAACAGAAAGTCCGGACCTCCGGAAGGGAAAGGGTGGTGCTAGGCTGCGCGGTTCTCCGTCGCGGCCGCCGTTTCGGTGGCGTCAGCCGAAGGGTTTTCCGCTTCCTCGGAATCGAACCGGTGGGCTTCGCAGGCGATGAGATAGTCGTTCGGCGCGGCCAGCAGTGCGTAGGCGAAATCCAGGTGATCGGCGTCCGGAACGCCATGCTTCGCCGACACGGCCAGCGACATCCCACCGGCATCGACGGCCAGGATCGGACCGCGGTTGGGGTAGGTGTGGCAGGTCACCCGCCAGTCACCGCCGACGCCCAGGGACATCGACAGGTACGACGGTTTGCGTTCCTCGCCGTTCACGCCGCCACCGCCGCAGCCCGCCGACCAGCCTGGCCCACGGCCACCATCGCCGCCGCCCGCAACGCGAACGCCTGCCGCGGACGGGACCCGTTGGTATCCACCCACGGCGTCACCGTCAACCCCTCGAACACCACCGGCCGAAACGGCGTCCCCGCCATCACCTCCGGCGGCACCGGCTGCACCTCACCGGTGATCTTCACCTTCACCTCGGCCTGCCGAGCCGTCGGGTCCGCGTTCAACACCCGCACCACCCACACCCGCTCACCGGTGTCCTTGTCCCGCGCCTGTACGTCCGGCAGTTTCGCCTTCACCTTCTCGTAGTCGCTCGACGCCTCCACCCCCAGCACAAACGCACCCGCCGGGAACACGTCCTCGAAACGCACCGGAATACGCGACGGCACCGCCATTGACGATCATCCTCCGAGTGGTAAGCCTCGCCGCCGGTGTTCCGGCCGCTGTCGGGCAACACCCACTCTGAACCGCTCACTAACCGCTCGCCAAGTAGTTTCGCGCCGATGTATACGGGCGTGGGATGGAAAATATCCACTGACCGGCTGGAGTATCCGTTCACCATCAGGCTAAATTTTGCGGGTGGCAAACAGACGGGGAGTTCCGCCGTACACCGCCCGTGGGCGGGTGGAGGGCGAGGACTGGCAGGCCGTGGCCGACGCACTCAACGTGCGGATGGCAACGCTGCGGATCGGACAGCAGGCCCTCGCCGAGGTATCCGGGGTTTCGGTCGCGACACTACGCCAGCTTCAGCACGGAGCCCAGCGGCGCCGAGTCCAGAACGCGACGCTCACCGCCGTGGCCCGCGCGCTCGACTGGCCGCACGACCATCTCATCCGTGTCCTGCTCCAAGACCAAGACCAAGAGCTGGAGCAGGACGCCGCGGAGCACGCACCACCGGCGAGTGCCCCTGGAAGCGTGGGCACCGACCATCAGATTCTCGCCGTCCTGCTCCGCATCGAGCAGCGACTGACCGACCTTGCGGAACGCATCATGCCTGGGATTGGCAGCACTGGAGAAGGAGCCAACGACAACGGGCCGGACCCGGCGGAGTAGCACCCGCCGGACCGGCCCGTCCGTGGTCAGAAGCCGTTCGATGTGGTCAGCTCACGAGACAGGTGGGACACCGAGGGCATGCAGGATGGCCCGGCGGACCGATTCGAGCGCTTCCACCTGACCGGCCTGGAACGCCGCACGCTCTCCACCGGTCATCCACCGCGAGTCGGGCCGGCATGGATGGAGATCTAGGACCACCCGCAGGGCGGCGTTCGCGCAGCCCCGTCGAGACGGCCCCGGATCGTCGTTGTCGATGTCGCCTGCCAGCTCGGGCGGTGCGCGGTAGACGAGCACGATGTCCACGTCCCCGAAGGACTCGGCGAACGTCAGCCCGGCCGGCATCCGGGCCACTGCCCGGAGGATGTCCGCGGAGTCCGAGCCCGGTTGCACGATCACCGCCCATTCTGCGGCGCCCCACGGCAGCAGCGCGACGGCGGCCGGATGTCCTGGATTGCCCGGTGCGCCGTTGGCGGTGACCGGTGCGGCCGACCTTGACTGATCAGGCGAAACGGACGAGGTCATGCCCACCGCCGACGGGTCGGGAAACGGGCCACCATCTCGTCGAGCGGTAGTCGGGCGCCGGCCGGTGGGCGCAGTTGCTCGGGGACCACGAACCGCAACGGGGTCACCTGGTAGTCGTCCGTCCACTGCTCACGAATCACGAGGAGGTCAGCCGCGGCGGCCGTGTCGAAGGAGATCAGCGTGTCGCGTACCCGCCGTTCCTTGCCGGGGTCGAATCGGACGATGCCGAACAGTGGCCTGCCCGGGTCCTCACCGCCACCTGCATCGAATGTGATCACGATCTGCCCTCCCGTGCTCGGCGACGTGCAGTGGATGCCAGGAGCCGCCGGGGGACGAACGCCACCAGGCGGAACCGGTGCCCATCCACCGTCCAGCCGGGACAGGTGTCACGGAAGGCCGCTGGACGTATACGCCCAGGCTTCCGATCTATACGGAGACCGGATACTCTGCCTGCAGTCGATTGAGGACAGACGGTCCTGTTCCTACCGTCCGGAGGCGCTTGTGGTGTCCGTCCGTCGCCCCCTTCCACAGGCTCCGGCCGATCTGTGGGACCGGCCCGACATGTCCGAGGCCCTCGCCCGCCGCGATATCGGCGCGGTTTTCAAGATCTACCGCCAGTGGACCGGAGCGACCCAGACGCAGATCGCCGCCGTCTGCGAGGTCCCGCAGTCGCATGTGAGCGAGATCCAGAACGGCCGCCGCCAGGTCACCAGCCTGGAGATCTTCGAGCGGATCGCCGACGGGATCGGCATCCCACGGGCACGCATCGGCCTGGCGGACAAGCCGGGCAGCGTTCCGGAGCCCCGCACCGGGGCCGCCGGTGTGCCGGCCGCGGAGGTACCCGCCGAGATCGTGCGGGTCTACCCGAGCCGCACCGCCGTGCCGGGCGATCTGTGGCGGACCCTGTTCGCCGAGGCGACACATCAGGTCGACGTTCTCGTGATCGCCGGCCTGTTCCTGCCCGACGGGCACGCCGACTTCACGACCATCCTGAGGCGCAAGGGCGCAAGCGGGGTCAAGATCCGCTATGCGCTCGGGAACCCCGAGTCCCTCGCCGTCGCCCTACGCGGGGATGAGGAGGGCATCGGGGATGGCCTGGCCGCCCGGACCCGGATCACCCTCACCTACCTCGCCGCCCTGCGGGACGCCCCCGGGATCGATCTACGCTTGCACAGCACCACGCTCTACAACTCGATCTACCGGTTCGACGGCGACATGCTCGTGAACACCCACGTCTACGGTGCCCCCGCCGCCCACTCACCCGTCCTGCACCTGCGCGAGCAGCCCGGCGGGCTGTTCGACCACTACGCGGCGAGCTTCGAGCGGGTCTGGGCCACCACCGAAGGAGCCTGATACCTCGTGGCGCGGATCGACTACTTCAACGACCCGAACGCTCCCAAGGCGAACAGCGTCGTCCCCTCGGTCACGGCCGTGGTCGTCGACGAGTCCAATCGCATCCTGATGGTCCACAAGACCGACAACAACCTGTGGGCGCTCCCCGGCGGCGGCATGGACCTCGGCGAGTCCATCACCGACGCCGCCGTCCGGGAGACCAAAGAAGAGACCGGCATCGACATCGAGGTCACCGGCCTGATCGGCGTCTACACCAACCCGCGGCACGTCCTGGCCTACGACGACGGCGAGGTCCGCCAACAGTTCTCACTCTGCTTCACGACCCGCCTGCTCGGCGGCGAACTACGGACGTCCAGTGAGACGAAAGAGGTCCAGTGGGTCGCCCCGGCCGACCTTGACGGGCTGAACATCCACCCGTCAATGCGCCTGCGAATCGATCACTACCTGGAGGGGCGGGCAACCCCTTACCTTGGCTGATCCAGTGCCAGCCGGGACGAGGTCCGGTCGACCGACGCTTGTAACTCGGGCCGGGCCCGGCTGATCGACCGGTGAACGATCGATCCTTCCCCATAGCGGGCGAGGATCTCCGCGATGCGGTCGGGGAAGCTGAACCGCTGGCCCTGCGGACCGGTCGTCATGTCCGCCGTGCACAGCGCGTCCATCACAGGCGAGACTTCCAGTTCCCAGGCGGACAGCTCCGCCGTCAGTCCCCGTTCCTCGGCTTCGTACCGGGCGCACGAGTGGTGCGCGACCAGGGCGCACAGCCGTTCCGGAGCTTCCTGGGCTTCGAGGAACCGCGCGCCGTCGACCGGATGGAACCGTAGGTGGCCGATCGGCGGGGCGTAGCCGATGTCATGCAGCCAAGCCGCAGCCACCAGCAGATCCCGATCTTCCGGGTCGACCGCTGCCGAAACCTCGCGAGCAGCAGCGGCCACCGCCTGCACATGCCGCCACCGATCCCCCAACGGGGTCAGAAGCCCGCTCGCCAACCGCTCAGCAGCCGCTACCTCCACCAGATCACCGTACGACGCCCGGCCCCAGGCCGTCAGCGAGTGCCACAGACTGCCGAATCCCCCGTTTTAGGATCAAGACCTATGGCCGACGGCCGCGCCGCGCGGCGGCTGCGCGCGGCGCGAACGCGCCGTGCTCGCCGGCGCGGCGCGAACTCGGTACCTGCCCTGATCTTGAGGGGTTCATGAGCGTCCTCTTCGGCTCCTAACCAGAAGCGGCACGGAAGCGGGCGTCGCCCGGGGCCTACGCGGGCCACCTGAGGCCGACGTATGCCTCAGCCTCGTCGGGAGGCACCGAGCGGGTCGAGTTGTTGAATCGGGCAAAGAGTACCCGCTCGGCCTTACTGGTCTTCGCCCACACCGGCTCGCTGTGCCGAGCTACGTCGACCCGGCAAAGCTGTTTGCCGCCGTGAACCACGATCCGGGCACGGATCCGTGTCACCGGTGGATGTCCGAGGGCATTGATCAGATGGGTTGTCAACCAGTTCACGAACCCGTCACCGTTCTTCGGCCGGACTCGATCGTAGTCATGGTCCAATCCGAGAACCGCACCTGAGTCGTCGACGCCGATGAGCAGGGTGCCGCCGTCGGTGTTCAGGAAGCCAGCGACGGTCTTTACGACAGCGTCCTCCATGGCCTTGTTCGGCTTGCCTTCTCGCAGATCCCAGCGGGCTGTGGACTTGAACTCTACGGTGAAGTCTTCTTCGTTGGTGAGGATCTCCTCGACTGTCCGCAGCGCCGCTCCACCAGCCAGGACCAGCTGATCGGCGACGCGCGAGGCGAACTCGGCGTCGGTGCGGATTCGCTCAACCACGCTGTCGGCGATGGACTCGATGTCGGGCGGGGTGAGCGTGGCGACCCCGCCGCCGGTGGTGGTCGCCCCGACACTATGCCCCACGTAGACGCTCGATCCGTCGTCGCCGTAGGCCGTAATGACGTGATCGAAGACTGCCTGGACCTTGATGTCGAAGAGTTCCGGTGGGTAGGGGTCCTCGGGCAAATCAGTGTCCAGGACATCGCGAATCGTCACGCGCACGTCGGCGGTCGTGGCCGCCCGACGGCGCCAATCAAGCACGAGCTTGTCGTGCAGGTGCGCGAGCAGCCGCTTGGCGCTGGCCTTCACCACGTCACGTTCGGCGTCGGTCAGGGTCGGCTCAGGTTTCGTGAGCAGATCGAAGACGGCTGTCTCTTCTTCCGTGAGCCCTTCGGCGACAGCACGCTGTTCCTCGTCGTTCAGCGTCTTCGACAGTTCGATCAGTCGCCGCAGGTACTCGTCGATGTTGACGCTGCCGGCGTTGTAGTCGGCGATCAGCTCTTCGATGCGCTGAACCAGGTCGTAGCGCGTCGGGTTGCGGGTTGCCGCCGCGACGGCGCGTTGCTTCAGCAGGGCCGCGAGACGGTCGGTCTCGGCCCGCTTGCGTCCGGCGAACTTGGCGGCGAGCCCGTCGAAATCGATCTGGGACAGGTCGATCAGGGGGTCCGGCTCGCTGCCCTCGGCCGCGGCCCGGATCACGTACTCCTCAGCGCCGACCGACCGGTCGAGCAGCGCCTCCACCGCGTCGGAGATCGAGTCGAGGTCAGCTTTGGGAGGTCGGGAGACGTCCACGACGCGCTCTGCTAACACGCGGATGGCAGCCACCGTGTTCTGCTGCGCGGCGGCCTTAGGATCCGGCAGCAGAGCCTTGAACAGTTTGCGAACGTGGAGCGTCGCGGCCAGGAACGTCGTGCGAGTGTCGTCATCGGCCAGCAGGTTGTCGACGGCCGCGTCGCGGAGTGCGATGTGAGCGAAGCCCTTCGCGTCCCGCATCGCCAGCAGGTCGACGCCCTTGGACTCGCAGAACCCGACCACGGTGTCGACCGCACCGTTCAATGCCTCGACGAGCGCGTCGAGATCCTGGATCGGCGAGTCGACGTCCGCGTTCGCCGCGCCGTAGATCGCGAGCGCCTTCTCAAGGTTTCGGAAGACGCCGATGTAATCGACGATCAGTCCGTTGTCCTTGTCCGGGAAGACCCGGTTCGCGCGGGCGATCGTCTGCATGAGGGTGTGGTTCCGCATGGGACGGTCGAGGTAGATCGTCGACACGCTCGGCGCGTCGAAGCCGGTCATCCACATGGCGCAGACGAACACCAGCCTGAGCGGATCGTCCGCAGCCTTGAACTTCTCGGCCAGGTCCTGGGTGTTCATGCGCGCCCGATGCGGGCGGATATCGAGCCCCTGCCGGTCGAGTGTGGCGATCTCGTTCTGGCCCTGGGAAACCACGACAGCCATGTCGGTGGTCTCCATCAGCTCGATCCGGCTGGCCAACCACGGCCGCTCCAGCTCGGGCAGCGCATCGTGCTGCGTCCGCAGGTCTGCGAGGTGTTCGGCCCACGCCTCGCGGACGAAGTCGTACATGCGAACGGCTGCGGCCTTGTCGAGGCCGACGTACATAGCCTTGCCCGTGAACCCGCGGCCGACGAAGTGGACGACGAGGTCCCTCGCCACCTGGCGCAGCCGCTCGGGTCTGGTCAGGAGTGCGTATTGCCGACCGAACCGTCGAGCCAGCTGACCTTCGGCATCCTCGTCGAGCTCGGCTGCCTCCAGCAGGTCCGCGAGGTCGTCGGCGAAGTCCTCGTTGATCAGCTGCAACTCGGGGATGCGGTTCTCGTAGTAGAGCGGGACGGTGGCGCCGTCCTCGATGGCGTCACGGAAGTTATAGGTGCTGACGTAGTCACCGAACTGTTGTCGGGTCAGCTCCTCACCGACGATCAGCGGCGTCCCGGTGAAGCCCATGAACGACGCGTTGGGTAGGGCTCGACGCATGTTCAACGCGAGGGTGTCGTACTGACTGCGGTGTGCCTCGTCGGTGATGACGATGACGTCTGAGCGGTCCGAGAGCACGGGCATGGTGGTCTCGCCCGCGGCCGGGTTGAGGCGGAACTTGTGGATGAGGGTGAACACGTAGCGGTGGTCCGCGGCGAGCAGCTCACGCAGGTTCGCGGCCGACGATGCGTGCACGTTGGCCTCGCGCGAGATCGCTCCGGCGTCAGCGAATTCCCCGTGCAGTTGCACGTCAAGTTCGGTGCGATCGGTGACCATGACAAAGGTCCACGCACCGGGGATGCGGCGCAGCACCTTCTGCGTGAACCAGAGCATCGACAGCGACTTGCCGGATCCCTGGGTGTGCCAGAACACCCCGAGCCGCCTGTCGCCTGCCGCGCGGACCCGGTACAGGTTGTCGATCGCGGCGTTGACGCCCAGCACCTGGTGGTTGCGAGAGACGACCTTGATCAGCCCGCCGGGTCGTTCGATGAACGCTACGAAGTTCTCGATCAGGTCAAGCAGCCGGTCCTGCGCACAGGTGCCGCGGATTGCCGTCTCAAGAGCAACTACACCTCGTGTGCCGTCGGCGTCGATCACCTTCCAATCGCCGAAGAACTCCCACGGTGAATAGGTCGAGCCGACCTTCGCCTCGGATCCGTTCGACAACAACACGAATCCGTTCGGGACGAATAATTGCGGGACCGTGTCGCGGTAATCCGCGAGGTTCTCGTCGTAGGCGGCCTTCACCGGTCGGTTCGGATCCTTGAACTCCATCAGCACGAGCGGGATGCCGTTGACGAACAGGACCGTGTCGGCCCGGCGCCGATGCAGGTCGCCAGCTACCCACACCTGGGACGCCGCGAGCCAGTCGTTGTTCGCGGAGTCCCGGAGGTCGATGTACTGGACGGTCGCGTACTGACGCTCGCCGTCATCGCCTTGCCACTCGGCGCGGAAGCCGTCACGGATCAGATCGTAGACCTCCTGGTTGGCGCGCACCCGGTCCATTACCGACCGGTCCTTCACAACCGCCGTCAGTGCTTCCTCGCGAATCGCCTCGGGCACTTGCGGGTTCAGCCAATGCAGGGCATCGCGTAGGCGGTGGGTGAGCACAACGTCATGCCGCGAATCGCGGCCAAGCGTCCCCGCCGGTCCGAACGTCTCGCTGAAGGCGTTGACTACCGTCCAACCGAGCTGCTCAAGCAGCTCCAGGGCAGGCCGCTCAACCAGCCCACCCTCGGTGTAAGGCGATGGCACCTACGCCGCCGAGTCCTCGACCACGGCAACGCGGTCAATGGACGACACATCAATCTCGCCGGAGACGAGTTTGGGGAGCAGAAGATTTCGAATCTCGACGAGGCGCTCAGATTGAAGGCGGAGCAGTTCCATTGAATTAAAAATAGGCAGGGCCGCACCGTCCCATTCTTCGATGAGCGCCCGTGGCGGACACACCGCTGGCAGCGCATGGACAACGTTTCGGTTCAGAGTAGGCACGGCAGCACCGGATGCTGCCTGTGCGAGATCTAGAGACGACAACAAGAAGTATGCTGACCGCGGTGTCGAAAGACGAAACTCCTTGACCCAAAGCGACGTATTCAGGGGCCAGAAGTCGCCCGGAACGTAGGTCACCGTTCCGACTGTCCCGCTTCGTCCGGTTGTCAGTCCAGGCCCCTGGGTCTTCGCAGTCGAATGGAAGCCTTGGCGACCGGACGCGCCAACGACAGGAATGGGTCCTGGCCGACGCTCCGATGCGGGAAGATCGAAACCCCTCTGAAGGACGAGGTGCGAATCGACCCGCCCTACCTGCCAGCCTTCAGGGATTGGTCCGCAGGCAGACTCGACGAGGGTGGCGTTCTCGTGGCCGGGGTAGCGGAAATGGACGAACCATTCGCGATAGATGGCCCGCGCCATCTCCTCCAACACCTCAACCCGCCGCCGATTGTTCTCGATCAAGTCGTCGAACGCGCGAAGTGTGCCGACGATTCGTGCACGTGCGGGCGCCCCAGGGACACGGAATCGGTACGACAAGAGTTTCTCAAGTGAAAGGTTGTCCTGTGCTGTTCCACGGGCTGCCGACGTCAATTCGCCGCGATATACGTCGATCAGGTATTTAACGAAGTAAGCATCAGCTTTCTGGTAGGTCGGGGTGAATCCGAGAACGCTGTCAGGGAAGCAGCCGCGACATCCCAAGATGGCTGTCTCTGCGATATTAGCCGCGATCGTTATGCAAGCTATTCCGGATTCCCATATACGGCTTTGCGCCACACCTTTCGCCGAGTACCACTGACTCGGATTCCTCATGTGAAGCGTTGCCGCCTTGACGTCGCCCGTCTGAAAGAACGGCACCTCGTTGCCGTATAGGGATGGATCGTTGCGCGGCCGGTGGCGAGATTTGCCACGTTCAACGGTCCCCAATTCGGTGAGCGCCATTTCGTCCCACTCACTCATCCGAGAGTACAATCTGCACGGCGACCTCGACACATGGGCGAAGCTGATCGGCCTGATTGCTTAGACGGGTGAACTCGTCGTACAGGATGGCGATCTTCTCGGTGAAGTCCTCGCCGTCGTCGTCCACCGCCGCGGTCCCTGTGTACCGGCCCGGGTTGAGGCTCCAGCCCTGGGCCTCGATTTCGGCCCGAGTCGCGACCTTGCACAGGCCAGCCACGTCTACGTAGGTGCCGTCCGGGAACCGCTCCTTGAGAAGCGTGTCGCTGCCGTCGACGGTCACGACGTCCTCACCGCGGTACAGGCGCACGATGTTGGCGAGCAGTTCGATCTGCTCGGGCAGAAAGTCTCGGTGCGCCCGGTCGATCTGCCGATACAGGTGCCGGGCATCGACGAACAGCACGGTGCCCTCGCGATCGGTCCCGCGCTTGGATTTGTCGAGAAACCAGAGCGTGACGGGCAACGTCACTGTGTAGAAGAAGTTGGTGCCGATCGCGACCATCACGTCGACTGCGCCGGATTCGATGACCTGCTTGCGGATCTCGCGCTCGGAGTGGCCAGCATCCCCGGCAGAGTTCGCCATGACGAAGCCAGCTCGACCGCGATCGTTGAGCGCCGCATAGAACTGCTGGATCCAGAGGTAGTTGCCGTTGTCCGGCTTGGGAATCCCGTGAGGGAAGCGCCGGTCGCCGGCCACCTTCTCCTTGTCGACGCCGTTCACGTTGAACGGTGGATTGGCCATGACGAAGTCGAATGCGCCGACAGCGTGATGCGGGTCCTCGTAGTAGCTGTTGGCCAGGCGAATGTCACCGGACAGGCCGTGCAGTGCCAGGTTCATCTTGGCGAGCGGGACAGTTCCTTCCTTCTGCTCGACGCCGTAGACGGACAGCTCGCGATTGGCGGACCTGTTGTGGCGTTCGACGAACTTGGCGCACTGGACGAACATGCCGCCCGATCCGCACGCAGGGTCGTAGACCTTGCCGTGGAACGGTTCGATGATCTCGACGATCAGTCGTACGATCGAATGTGGCGTGAAGAACTCACCGCCGAGGCGACCCTCGCTCGCGGCGAAGTTGGAGAGGAAGTCCTCGTAGATAAGTCCGAACGCGTCGCCAGACAGCTGCCGCGGCAGCGGCGCGAAAAGCCGAAGGAGCTCGCTGAGCGTGGATTTCGCGAGTCGCTGATAGCCGCGAGGAAGGACGTTTCGCAGCTCGGGGTTCGAGCCCTCGATCAGCTTCATCGCCTCGTCGATGGCCTTGCCTAGATTCTCGCCCTCTGGCAGATCGACTAGGTACGACAGCCTAGCGCCGTCCGGGACGAAGAGGACCGACCGCGCCCGGTAGTCGTCCGCTGTAACCGGCCGCCGAGCCGTGGCTTTGGCCTCAAGCTCGGGTCGCACCTGCTCAATCCGGTGCTCGGCGTAAGCGAGGAAGATCAGCCCGAGGACCGGACCGCGGTACTCAGCAGGCGACAGCGTTGAATTCGCGCGCAGCTCGTCGGCAGCGGCCCACAGGGTGCGACGCACCCGCGCCAGCTCGTCGGTCTTCACTCGCCCCCGCCTCGTTTGATCACGGCGTCATGCTATCGCTCGGGACCGGCTCAGGGACGCACGCGGGGCAGGTCTGCTGCCGTCTGCAGGCAGCACGCTCAAGTAAATAAAGGTCGACCACCGGGGATGTGGAGCGCAAGGTGACGCGGCCCTGCCTGGAGCGCAGATCGACGCGGTCTGCTTGCCTGCGCCTGCCATGTAGGACGGAGTCTGCCCGTCCGACGGATGGGTCATGTTGACAGCCACCGTGACAGCCGAGCTGACGGACCTCCGCGGACGCCGATAGACATCCATAGACGAGCGGCCGAGGTCGAAAGACTCGACGGACGTCAGCGGGCGTCCGGGGAAGATCCAGATCAAACTACGGATCGGATGCTCCTGTGCCACCATGAGGCGACGCCGAGGGACGGCGACTAGGCCAACGGGGCCGGCGTCAGCGGACGACTGTGGATAGTAATGATCACCCGCGGGCAGCCAGGGCGGCAGCCAAGCCGGCGGACAACGACGGACGGGCGTGGACGTCCACGGAATCCGGACGGCGCGTGACCTGCACCAGCGGACGTCCATGGACATAGGTGGACAAATTACCAAGATCTCTTAATCCGCTGGTCGGCTCGCCATCTTGGCGGGTCTGAGCAATCCAGCCATGGCACGATGATCAGACCAGCGCCCGCCGTCGCGCACGCCAGGAAGCAGAAGATCAAGCAGTAGGCACGCCAGCGGGCGGCCGGGAGACAGAGCCAGTTGCAGCGGACAGCCCGACCCGGCCACCTTGCCAGCGGTGAGACTGTCTGTGGTCACCCGGCGAGTCCGTTCGAGCAACATCAAGTCTCGGTGCTCCACCGGGCCGGGTGTAGCAACGCCTGTAGCAACGACCGCGTACATCGGCGGACGGCCATGGACGCCGATGTACGTCGCAACCTGTGCACGCCCCGGCGCGGCAAGGATCGAGGCTTGCCTTCTAAGCACCAGGTCGCAGGTTCGATCCCTGCCGGGCGCACGCACCCCTCTGAGTCGCGAAAGCGCCGGCGAAGATCGATAGTGGGAACCAAGAACCGCTCCGCGATGCACAGCAGGCTCTGAGACGTCAGGCAGATCATTCCCCGGTGCGGCGGAATGCCTCCGTGTGCCGCGGCAGCTCCTCGTCCAGCACCTGATTCATCAACTCCGTCCGGTTGGGCTGCTGCGCCGACCAGGTCCTGTCCGCGGTGGTGGCCATGGAGGTGAGGCGGCGGGCGAGGCGGGTGGCGGCTTCGCGGAGCTCGGGTGGGGCGAGGATCTCGGTGTCGAAACCGAGGCCGGCGATGCGGACGACGAGCCAGTCCAGGTCGTCGCCGCCGACGACGAGGATGCACCATCCGTCCGGGCCGGCGGTGCCGTTACTCCCGTCGTCCTCGGCCTCGATGTCCGTCCCGCCACCGTCAGTGCGGTCGGTGTCCGGTTCGATCCGGCCCACCTGGGGTGGGACGAGGGCTCGGACCTGCTCGGCGGTGGCGTGCAGGCGGACGCGGGCGAGGTGGCGGTAGGGCGCCTCGGTGACGGCGCGTTGGACGTGGGCGACCGGGTCGGGGTGTTCGCGGGGGCGGAAACGCCAGGTGGTCGCGGTGACCTCGCGCATCCGGTCCAGGCGGAAGGTGCGCCAGTCGGCGCGGTCGACGTCCCAGGCCATCAGGTACCAGCGGCGGCTGGTGGCGACCAGCCGGACCGGCTCGACCGTGCGTTCCCGCAACCCGGCGCCGACGCCGGTCCTGTTGCCGCCGGTGGCGTCATGGCCAGCGTCGTCGTCGGCGCCACGGCTGGCGTCACTGCGGCTGGTGCGGTCGGCGTTGCGGCCGGCGTAGTGGAAGCGGACGCGGACCGCGTCGCGGCAGGCGCGGGCGAGGGTGACCAGGACGTCCGCGTCGATCTCGATGCCGGGGCCGAGCAGGGTGTCGGTGGCCGCGTGCACCGCGTGGATCTCAGCCCGCAGGCGGGGCGGCATCACCTGGTCCAGCTTGGCGAGCGCGCGCAGGGCCGCCTCGCCGGCGCCGGCGACCGTGCCGCCGGCGGCCAGGCGCAGTGACACGGCGGTCGCGATCGCCTCGTCGTCGTCGAAAAGCAGCGGGGGCAGGCGGGTGCCGGCGCCGAGCTGGTAGCCGCCGCCTACGCCGGCGCTCGCGTGCACGGGGTAGCCGAGGGCGCGCAGGCGCTCTACGTCCCGGCGCACCGAACGGTCGGTGACCGCAAGCTCGGCGGCGAGCTCGGCGGCGGTCCAGGATGGCCGGCGCTGCAGCAGCGCCAGCAGCCGCAGCACCCGTTCGGTGGTCGTCTCGACGGACACACCCCATCGTCGCACCAATCACGGACCGAAGCTGTCCGCTATCGGCGCCAGGATGCCCTCATGACCCAGACAGCCGAGCTCGATCTCAACCCGCTGCTGCGCGCGCAGTTCGACGGGCACTGGAGCCACCAGCTCCGGCCGCGGCTAGGGGATCTCACCGACGAGGAGTACTTCTGGGAGCCGGTGCCCGGTGCCTGGAACGTGCGCCCGCGGGGTACCGGCACGGCGCCGGTGCAGGCCGGGTCCGGGGCGATGACGATCGACTTCGCGATCCCCGCACCGGAACCGGCGCCGGTCACAACGATCGCCTGGCGGCTCGGGCACGTGATCGTCGGCGTACTCGCGGTGCGCAACGCCGCGCACTTCGGCCGGGCGCCCGCCGACTACCCGTCGTTCGAGTACGCGCCGGACGCCGCCACCGCGCTCGACCAGCTCGACACCGAGATCGCCACCTGGACGGCCGGCGTCGCCGGCCTCGGCACGTCCGGCCTGGCCCGCCCGTGTGGCAAGGCCGAAGGCCCCTACGCCGAGCTGCCGATGGCGGCGCTGGTGCTGCACATCCACCGCGAGCTCATTCATCATCTCGCCGAGATCTCCCTGCTGCGCGACCTCCATCGCCACACCCACGTGGCATAACCGCCAGCCGGCACCGACATCCGACATCCGACGTCCGATCCGTCCGCTGGGAGAAGAACCGATCATGGCACGTAACGTTCAGATCACCTTTGACTGCGCCGACCCGGCGAAGCTGGCCGCTTTCTGGGCCGAGGCCCTCGGCTACCGGCTACAGGACCCGCCGCGTGGCTTCGCCACCTGGGACGAGGCGCTGGCCGCGTTCGGCGTGCCGCCCGAGCGGCGCAACGACGCCGCGGCCCTGCTCGACCCCGAGGGCAACGGCCCGCGACTGTTCTTCCAGCGGGTGCCGGAGGGCAAGCAGGCCAAGAACCGCGTGCACCTCGACGTGCGGGCCGCCCCCGGCCTCGACGGCGACGCCCGGATGGCCGCCCTCGAGCAGGAGGCCGACCGGCTCGTCGCCCACGGTGCCACCCGGTTCGCCCGCCACGAGCCCGCTCCCCCGCTCACCGCCGGCCACATCGTCCTGCTCGACCCCGAGGGCAACGAGTTCTGCCTCGACTGAACGCGTGACGCCCAGGCCAGCCGTCAGGTCAGACGGGTCGCGTCCTGCTCGTGGTAGGGGGTGATGTCCGCCGGGCGGCCGGTGCGGACCTTGGACGGCCAGGCGGGGTCGGACAGCAGCACGCGGCCAAGCGCGACCAGATCGAACTCGCCCTGCTCGAACAGGTCCACCAGCGGGGCGAGGCTCAGGGACACGGCCCCCTCGTGCTCGCCGAAGAAGGCGGTGGCGACCCCGACCGAGCCGATCGTGATGGTGGGCAGGGCGGTGAGGTGCTTCGTCCAGCCGGCGAGGGTGCGGGGCGAGTCGTCGAAGGCGGGCAGCCAGTAGCGGCGGGTCGACACGTGCAGCGCGCTGGCCCCGGCCTCGACGATCGGGGTCAGCAGGGCCTCCAGCTCGGCAGGCGTGTCGGCGCTGCGGGCGTCGAAGGCACCGCCCTTCCACTGGGAGAACCGGTAGATCACCGGGAAGTCGGGG
Source organism: Frankia sp. R82 (assembly GCF_023716925.1). GTDB lineage: Bacteria > Actinomycetota > Actinomycetes > Frankiales > Frankiaceae > Frankia. The sequence goes on along the minus strand of NZ_JAMQQG010000036.1, from coordinate 6,927 downwards.
CCCACTTCGGCGCGGATCGCGGCGACCACCTCGGCGCCGAGCCGGGCCCGCCCGGCCGGGCTGCCCCCATAGCCGTCGGTACGTCGGTTGGTGCGCGACCAGAAGAACTGGTCGAGCAGGTAGCCGTGTGCGCCGTGCACCTCGACGCCGTCGAACCCGGTGTCTCGGGCGTCCGCCGCGGCACGGGCGAAGGAGGCGATCACCGCGTCGAGCTCGGCGATGGTCGCGGGCTCGCCGACCGTCGTGCCATCGGCGCGCACCCCGGACGGGCTGAACACCGGTGCCTGCGGCTGCGGCGGCGCCCCCGCCTCGCGCATGACGCCGAGATGCCACAGCTGCGGCACGATCCGCCCGCCGACGCCGTGCACCGCCTCGACCACGCGCCGCCACCCGGCGAGCGCGTCCTCGCCGTAGAAGCGGGGCACCTGGTCGCTGGAGCCGGACGAAGGATGGTCGACGTAGGTGCCCTCGGTCACGATCAGCCCGACATGCTCGGCGCGGCGCGCGTAGTACGCCGCCACGTCGTCGCCGGGTACGCCGCCCGGGGACGCCTTGCGGGTCATCGGCGCCATCACGAACCGGTTGGCGAGCTCCAGGCCCGACAGGGCCAGCGGGGTGAACAGCGACGCCACGTCGGCCCCGTCGAGCAGGGTTGACTGATCCGGCGGAGCCGGCTGATCCGCTCGGGGCGACGGCACGGCGGCAGATGACGGCACGGCGGCAGCGGCGGGGCGCGGAGACACGGTCACCATCCCTTCAATCCGAACCGCCTCGCCGGTGTTCCCGCCCTGGACCGGCGCTACCTCCGTGTGCCACCAAATGGGACGACACGATGGCCACAAACGTGATTGCATCGTGCGGCGCCGAGCCGGTGCGGAACAATCGGAGGTGTGCATGGCGCCCACGCCACGGTTTCGTCGAGTTGCCGCACTTCAGCGACGATTCGTGGACCGCGAACCCGTCCTGGCGGCCTTTCGCGACGAACTTGCGCGGACGGGCGACGCCCCCCGGGTTCTCAATGTCACCGGCGTGGGAGGCATCGGCAAGTCCCGCCTCACCCGCGAGCTGAAGGAGCGGGCGGCGGCCGAGCACCGGACAGCATCCCTCGACCTGCAGGTTCATGCATCGCGTCAGCAGGAGGACGCCCTGGCGATGCTGCGCAACGAGTTCGGCTCCCAGGGTGTTTCCTTTGACCGGTTCGACATCGCCTACGCGGTGCTGTGGCAACGTCTGCATCCCCACCTGCGCCTGCGGCGGTCGGAACTCGCCTTTGTCGACGAGAGTTCGATCCTCACCGACATCGTCGACGGGGTGGCCGGGCTTCCGGTCTTCGGCACAGCGCGCGGGTTGCTCAGGCTGCTGGACCGAGGCGGCTCCGACCTGCTCCGCCGTCACCGGGTACGACGTGACCCCACCCTGGCAGCACTGGACGACCTGCCCGACAGCGAACTCGCCGACACGGTTACCTACCTGTTCGCCGAGGATCTCCGGGCGGCAAGCCAGATCAGGCGGTACGTGGTCCTCATCGACACCCATGAGGCGCTTGTTCCGAACCCCCTGCGGGCCGGACGAGCTCAGCTCGCCGACGCCTGGTTACGAGATCTGGTCGCCCAGCTCGACCGCGGCCTGGTCGTCATCGCGGGTCGGGAGCCGCTGCGATGGGAACAGACCGATCCGGAATGGGAGGGCCTCATCCGGGTCTGCGGTCTGGACGGACTTCCCCCACAGGCCCGCCTCGACCTCCTGGAAGGGGGTGGGGTCACCGACCCGGCCCAACGCCAGGCGATCGCCGAGGCCAGTGCCGGCCTCCCGTTCTATCTGAACCTTGCGGTCGACACGCATCTACAGGGTGGGGGCCATCTCGGTGACGTTCTGGTCTCACCGGAGGAGATCCTGGCTCGCTTCCTGCAGCATGTCGACTCGACGGAAATTCGATCGCTCGAGGTGCTGAGCCCGGCCCGGATCTTCGACTACGATGTCTTCCGTTCCCTTGCCATCGCGTTTCACCTGCCCGAACACCGCATTGCCTGGGAGTCGCTGACCGCCTATTCGTTTGTCTATCCGGCGGACGTCCATCCGTCTGACGCGGCGCTGCGCTTCCATCAGTTGATGGCTGCGGCCCTGCGGGAACGGCTGTCACCGGAAAGCGCCGCGCAGATCCACGCGATGCTGCGCGCACGCTGGGAGGAACGCGCCGTGCGGGCGGAAGGTCAGGACAGCGGTTCCCGCTCGGCCCGTGCGCTACGCGAAGCGCATTACCATGCCCTGCGCAGCGGGCAGGCCGACAGTGCGACCGTGCTCGACTTCGCCGATCGCGCTGTTCGTTGTGGTGGGCACAGCGCTGCCCGGGGCATCAGCGACGATCTCCGTGGTGTGCTGCAGGACCAGCCCGGCAACCCTGATCTGCGCGCGGCGTTGCGATGCCTGGACGCGGAGGCGGCTGTTCGGCTGGGCGACGCCGCCGCCGTCGCCGTGATCGCCCCCGCACCGGACCATGCAGATGGTTTCGACCTCGGAATCGACCTGGGCTCCCCCGTCGGCGCACGGCTCGCCGTGGCAGTGGGAAACGGACGGCGAATTGGCGGCGAGACCGGGGCGGCACTGGCTACCTTCACCCATGTGTGGAATCACGCTGCGGGTCCGCCACGTCTGGCCGCTGGTCTGTGGGCAGCTGACCTGCACATGGTCCAGGGCCGGTTCCGCGATGCCGAGACACTGACCGCAGCCCTGGACGATTCTGATCCGCCCGAAGCTGCTCGGCCCCAGCCAGCCGGTGCCGAGCAGGCCGAGTTCCGGGCGGACGTGGCCCGGCTACGTCATCTGGCTCACCGCTTCGCCTTCGACTTCGCTGCGGCCGACCGCTACCTCGAAGAGGCGGCCTTCTGGTATACGCAGGCAGGCAGCGTCCTCGGCTCGGCCAACATCCAGACCAATCGGGCAGAGCTGCTCGCCCTGACCCGTCCGGCCGAGGCGATCTCCGCGGCCGGCCAGGCGATCGAACTCCACCAGGAGATCGGTGCCCGCCATGAGCTCGGCAAGGCGTACACGGCGCTTGCCATTGGGCAGCTTCGATCCGGCCGGCTGGAGGAGGCCGAGGCCTCGCTGCGCTCCGCGTGTGGCGTCCTTGATGCCGTCGGGTACCGGTCCGGTCGGGCCAGGGCCGAGTTCTGGCGGGCCGTCCTGCATGCCCGCCGAGGCCACCTTGACGAGGCGATCGACGCGTTGCGTTGGGCCGTCGAGGAGCTGGAAGCGACCGCCGTGTACCCGACGATCATTGTCTGTGCAGCCCGGGCGCTGGCTACGCTCGGCGTCGAGGACGAACGGATCAGCGTCGCGGCCGACCGAGCCCGGGCGGAGATTCAGCCCTACGGCACGCTGGCTGAGCTGGAGAACCGGATCGAGCAGTTCGTCGTCGATCTGCTCGACGGGCAGGTGTGGCGCCCCGAGGAGCTGTATCAGCAGGCGGTTGGACATCCCGAGGCAGCGGCGGGCTTCTACAACCGCAACGTCCGGGTGGGCACGGTGGGCGCAGACGTCATCGTCCGTATCCCGATTGCGGGCAGCGACCTGATGGATCTGCGGATCTGGCCGGAGGCAGACGTCCTGCGGGCCATCCGCGGGACCGTCGCCCACGCACCGCGGCTGTTGTATGCCAGCACGCAGCCCCGCTACCAGATCGCCGAGTTCCTTCCAGGCGAGCTGCTCGATCACACCTCGCCGCGGGGCACTCGCGTGGCGGAGCATGTCCTCTTCGACGTGAGCGATCTGTTCGGCCAGCTCGGCGCCATCCCGCCCGATCGGCTTCCACCGGCACCACCGGACTGGCCGGCCGATGGACGTACCGCGGACTTCGCCCGCCGGCTGTCCGCGGTCACGGCCGGTGTACAGGCCCGATTCCGCCCCGAATTCGGCGCTCTGTACACCGCGTTCGGCATCCCCGACAATGCCCTGCGCGACATTGAGAACCGGTGGGAGACGCTGCAGCCGCGACCGTTTCGGCTCCTGCACACCGACATTCACCGGAAGAACATCATCACGTCGGACGAACGGGCCTTCTTCCTCGACTGGGAGCTCGCTCTGTGGGGCGATCCGGTTTATGATCTCGCGGTCCACCTGCACAAGATGGGCTACGAGCCCGACGAGGCGGCAACCGTCACCGCCGGATGGGCCAGGGCCGTCACCGGCCCTGCGGCCGTGGGGTGGCAGCCCGACCTCGGCACCTATCTGGCGCACGAGCGGGTCAAGTCCGCCATCGTCGACACTGTCCGTTACGCCAAGCTGCTGGCCGATGGGAATCTCGCGGCGGAAGCCGCCGAAGCACTTCTTGACAAGCTGATCGGCAAGCTCACCGCTGCGCACACCGTCTTCGGCACCACGCTGGGCGTCGACCGGGCGGGCGCCGCCACGCTCATCCGGCAGTGGGCGGCCGGGCGGCGAAGGTAGCGCGTCGGCGCCGGACGCGATAGATCACAGGAGCCGCGATGGTCCGGCCATGATGCGCACCGGTTCGGAGGGGACGATGACGTCGGCAGAGAACGCCCTGGTCAGGCCCACGATCAGCGAGCTGGTGAAGCGAGCGACGGGGGAGTTCGGCGAGTCGGACTACGTGGTGACCCTGACCGAGCGGTTGACCGTTGCCGAGGCGGAGCGGCGGTCGGCTCTTGTCGCCCGGTGGCTGCTGCACGAGGGGGTCGGGAAGGGCACCCGGGTCGGGCTGTTCTTTCCCAGCGGGCCCGAATGGGCGGTGTGGTGGCTGGCGGTAAGCCGGATCGGCGCCGTCGCCGTTCCGCTCAGCACCCTGCTGCGGCCGGCCGAGATCGCCCGGATCGTGCGGCTGGCGGACGTCGCGGTGCTGGTCGGCCCGCGGACGGTGCTGCACATCGACGTCGCCGACCGCCTCGAGGCCGCCTTCGCGGACCTCACCGGGCCGGACGGCCAGGAAGCCGGCCGGCTTGAGCTGACGTCCGCGCCATACCTGCGGCAGGTGGTGCTGATCGCGTCGCCGGATCCGGACCGGCCCGAAGCGGCCGCCACGGCAGGCACAGCCGAAGCGGCTGCCTGGCCCGGATGGGCGACGCGCTGGGAGCCGGCGGGGGCGCCAATGGCCCGGGGCGAGACGCTTGCGGCGGTGGAGGCGGAGGTGAGCCCGGCCGACCTGGCCATCATGATCCACACCTCGGGGTCGACGGCGGACCCGAAGGGCGTGCTGCACACGCACGGCACACTGGTCCGGCAGACGTCAGCGTGGGCGGGCGTCATCCGGGGACTCACCGGCGTCGACCATGCGCCCAGGGTGCTGTGCGCCATGCCGTTCTTCTGGATCGGCGGGATCCTCGCGGTGACGGGGGCGCTGCACGAACCGGTCACCCTGCTGGTGCAGGCGAAACTGGACGCGGGGCCCGCGCTGGACCTCGCCGAGCGGGAGCGGGCGAACGGGGTCGTCGGCTGGCCGGCGTTCACCCAGCAGCTGCGGTTGCACCCGAGTTTCCCCGACCGTGATCTGCGCGGCGCCCCGATGCTGCGCGACGGGCCGGTGGACCTGGCGATGACGGGCGTCCCGGACGGTCATCCGATCCACCGCAGCCTCACCGAGTCCGCCGGCAGCTTCGCGTACACCGACACGGCGATCGTCGACGCGGACGGCCGTCCCGTCCCGGACGGAACCATCGGCGAACTGCTCATCCGCGGGCCGGGATCGATGACCGGTTACAACAAGCGGGAGCGTTCGGAGGTGTTCGACGCGGACGGCTGGTACCACACCGGCGACCGGGTCTACCGCCGCGGCGGCGACCCGCGGCTGTTCTACGTCGGCCGGGACAGCGAGCTGATCAAGGTGGCCGGGGCGAACGTGTCACCGCGCGAGGTGGAGGCCGTCATCGAGGAGTTTCCCGAGGTGGCGCACTGCCTCGTCACCGGGGTCGAGCATCCGACCCGCGGCGAGGAGGTCGCCGTCGTGCTCGTCCCCGCCCCAGCCGCCAGCACCGGCACCGGCACCGCAGTGGGCACCGTGGACGTCGAGGTGCTCGCCGCACGGGCCCGCGGGCTGCTGTCCAGCTACAAGGTGCCGACCCGCTGGATCATCGCCACCGCCGCGGACGTGCCATCCCTGCCCAGCGGCAAGCCGGACCGCCGCGGTCTGCGGGCCCGTCTTGAGCGGGGCGGGCTCGGATAGCACCCGCCGCGCCGACCCACCCGGGCAGACGGTTGCGCGGAACACCGGACCGGATGGTGGGCGCAGGCCTCGTCAGACGGTCAGCAGGTCGTGCACCGTCACCGGGGTGAGCCCGGCGGCGCGCAGGTTGGCCGCGATTCGGGGGAACGCGGCCACTGTGCCCGGATAGCCGAAGTGCATGCTGACGATGGAACCCGGTTGCAGACCCGAGCGCACCCGGGCGACCACCGCGTCGGCGCCGGGCGAGGTGTAGTCGAGCGGGTCGACGTCGAAGTCGACCACCGTGCGGTAGCCGGCGACGCCGGCCTCGGTGAGAATCAGCGGGCTGGCCGTGCTCGTGCCGGACGGGCGGAAGTAGCGGCCCTGGGCGGGTGTCAGCCGCGCCAGGACGTCTCGGCAGCCGGCGATCTCCGCGGCGACCTGGTCGGCGGGCAGCGCCGTCAGGGTCGGATGGGTATAGGTGTGGTTGGCGACCTCGTGGCCGGCGGCGAGGATCTCCGGAACGAGCTCGCGGTGTGCGTCCAGCCACTGCCCGACGGCGAACACGGTGATCGGTACGTCGAGCTCCGCCGCGTCGGCGAGCAGCTGACGGGCAAGGCCCAGGTCCTGGCCGGTCTCGTGCGGGCCGAGGTGGAACGTGAGCGCCACCTGCGGCCGGTCCCGCGGACCGTGGGTGACCGCCGTGGCCGGACCGCCCGGCTGCAGGTTCGGGCCGGACTGCGCGGCGGCCTGCGCGGTCGCGGACGCCGCGGGCG
>NZ_JAMQQG010000035.1 GCF_023716925.1 Frankia sp. R82 | reverse complement strand
TTTTAATGAAAGCGCGACCACCTATATCTACACATGCCATGCTTGGTCGGCTGCTTCATTTGTTATTATGAAACCGGCGTAGGGGTGCGGAGCGGGGGGGCCGGGCGCGGGGCCCAGCAGCCGGCCTCGCACACCGGCTACCCGCACCCCGACCTGCGGCTGGACGATCCAGGCGGGATCGCCGTCGCCGCGGACGCCACGGTGTACGTGGCACAGACGGTGCGCCACCGGATCGTGCGCATCGGGCCGCGGGGGCAGATCGTCCTGGTCGCCGGCCGCGACGGCAGCGGATTCACCGGCGACGGCGGCCCGGCACACCTGGCGGCCCTCGACAGCCCCCGCGCCGTCGCCGTCGGCCCGCACGGCGAGCTCCACATCGCCGACACGTTCAACAACCGCATCCGCCAGGTCACCCCGGACGGCGTCATCACCACCGTCCTCGGTGGTTCCGGCGGGCTCGCCGACGGGCCGCCACTGGCGCATCCGCGAGGCCTGGCCGTCGACGCCGCGGGCACGCTGTTCGTCGCCGACACCGGCAACCACCGCATCCTGCGCCGCACCGCCGACGGAACGATCACCCGCCACGCCGGCACCACCCGGGCCGGGATGAGCGGGGACGGCGGTCCGGCCGTCCTCGCCGAACTGCACGAGCCGCACGGCCTCGCCCTCGGCCCGGCCGGGGCGCTCTATCTCGCCGACACCGGCAACGGGCGGGTCCGCCGGATCGACGCCGGCGGCCGGATCACCACCCTCGCCGGCACGTTCCCCGGCCGCCGCGCCCGACTGCCGGGTGGACTGGCCGACGGGATGCCCGCCCTGGCCGCGGTGCTGCACCGCCCGCAGGAGCTCGCCGTATCCGCCGACGGCACCTGCCACCTGCTGGACATCACCGATCAGGAGATCTACCGCATCACCCCGGACCTGTGGCTTGTCCGGGTCGCCGGCGCCCCGGGCAGCTCCCGGGACGTCCGGGGCATCGCCATCCTGCCGGACGGCACCCGGATCGTCGCCGACGCCGCCCGGCGCACCCTCGTCCGCCTCGACTGACCACGCCTGCCTCGACCGACCAGGCTTGCCTCGACCGACCAGGCGCGGCTCGGCGCGGCTCGGCGCGGCTCGGCTGCCCCGGTCCGGACCACAGGAGCTATCGTCCTGGCATGTGACCGCTGCGCAGCATGTGCCTGGTTGGGTTGACCTGGTCGGCGCGCACAACGTCCGTGATCTCGGTGGCCTTCCGGCCGCGGGTGGCACCGTGCGCCGTCGCGTGCTGCTGCGCGGCGACAACCTCGACGAGCTGACCACCGCTGACATCGACGTGCTGCGCGAAGACGTCGGCCTGCGCGGAGTCGTCGACCTGCGCGCACCCTTCGAGGGCCCGCAGGCCGCCGAGTGGTTCCCGCAGCTCGGCATCACCTGGCTGCACGAGCCGCTCGTCGACCTGACCGCGCTGTCCAACACCGAGGCCCTGCGCGACCAGGTCCGCGGCGACTACTCGACGATGTACGCCCTGATGCTCGACAACGCCGGGCCTGGAATCGTCCGCATCCTCGCATTCCTCGTCGACGGCGAGCACACCCCGACGTTGGTGCACTGCGCCGCGGGCAAGGACCGCACCGGCATCACCGTCGCCGTCCTGCTGGCGCTGGCCGGCGTCGACCGGGCGGCGATCCGCGCCGACTACCTGGCCACCGGTGAGCGGATCGACCGCGTCCGAGCCGCGCTGGCCCAGCGCCCGGTCTACCAGCACCTGAAGGACCGCGCCCTGGCCGCGGGCGTCGACGCAGGTACCGGCACCGAGGACGACGGAACAGCCGGAGGTGCCGGCACCCCGCCGAAAACCCCGTTCACGATCGACCCACAGGCGATCGACGCCGTCCTGGACGTCGTCGAGGCTGCCGAGGGCGGGGTGGCCGGATACCTCACCGCGCACGGCGCCACCGACGAGCAGATCAGCCGCTGGCAACAAACGATCATAGAGCCGCGCTGACCTCGGTCGCCAGGACTCAGCAGTAGTCAGGACTCAGCAGTCGCCAGGACTCAGCGGACGGCCGGGGACGACTGGCAGCCGGGGCACCAGAACAGGTTGCGGCCGGCGAGCTGCTGCGTGCGTACCTCGGTGCCGCACACCAGACAGGGCTGGCCCGCGCGGCGGTAGACGTACACCTCGCCGCCGTGGTCGTCGACCCGCGGCGAACGTCCCATCGCCTCCGGGGTGTGCTGCGCGCGGACGGTGTCGATGCGTCCGGTGCGCACGCCGTCGGCCATCAGTACGACCAGATCCGTCCAGATCGCCGCCCACAGCGCCGGCGTGACGTCCCGCCCCGCCAGCAGCGGCGGCACCCCGGCCCGGAACAGCACCTCGGCCCGGTAGATGTTGCCCGGCCCAGCAACCACCGACTGGTCCATGAGCAGGGTGGCGATCGGGGTGCGGCTGCGCACGATCCGCCGGTACGCCCGGTCCGGGTCGGCGTCGGGGCGCAGCGGATCCGGACCGAGTCGGTCCCGCAGAGACTTCACTTCGCCCGGTTCCAGCAGCCCACAGGCATTGGGCCCGCGCAGATCCGCATACCAGGCAGCGGCGGTCGCCAGACGTAGCCGGACCGCTCCGATGGGTGCCGGGGCGGGCCCCGTCCCCCACGACCAGGTGCCGTAGATCCCGAGATGTACGTGCAGGACGAGCGCCGACTCACCGATTCCACCGGCTCGGGCTGCTCCCGTGCCGCCGGGACCAGCAGCACCGCCGACGTCGGTGGCGGGTCCGCCGAATCCAAGCAGTAGATGCTTGCCGAGCGCCTCGGCGCCGGTGAGGACCTGCCCGTCCAGGCGATGCGCGCCCGCGGCGAAGCGGCCCTGCGGACTCGTCGCCCGCACCGGGCGGCCGTGGAACATCTGCAGGTGCGTGGCAGCAAGCCGGTGCACAGTGTGACCTTCAGGCATGGTCAGATGACCATACCGGGCCTCCGCCTCCCCCATAAACTCCCGTAATCGACAAAGCCGGACAAAAAGACATCTTGACTGTCTCCGGAACATGCCGCAATGTCAAGGACATCAGCCGTTTTGCCGTCGTTCCACCCCACGGAAGCGCAACCACGGGTGGTCAACGACAGGTCACCAGGAGGATTCGTGACAGGTTCTCAGGAAACCCGAAAGATGGTGTTCTTCACCGCGGCGGATGCGCCGTCCCTCGATGAAGACGGGATGATGGAACCCGCGGTCATCGACCCGGCAGCGTTCGCCGAGATCGACCTGGAACCATATTCGAAGGCCAGCAGGCTCTCCGTCTTATTCAAGGGCTCGGGGCCGGATGGGTTCAGCCTCGTGCACGTGACCTTCGACGCGGGATTTCGACTGCCGCGGCACACACACTCCGTAGACTGCCTGTATTATGTCATCTCGGGCGAGGCGATTATGGGCGCTCGGCGCCTCGGTGCCGGCGACGGCTTCTTCATCCGGGCCGGGGTGCCCTATGCCTACGAGGCCGGCCCGCAGGGGGTGGAGGTCCTGGAGTTTCGGGCCGCCACAAGCTTCGACATCCAGGTGCTTGACCAGACGGCCGAGCGGTGGCGCGCCATCGTGGCGTCGCTGGCCCGGGCGGGAGTAGAGGCACAGGCCGAAACGCAGGCCGGGGCGGTGGCCACCACGGCCGGGTAGCCGTTGGGGTGACGTGTACAGCTGCCCCGGCTGCCGCCCACGACGGGACGAGCAGACCGGGGCAGCCGCGTCACATCTGCACCGGAAGCCGGGAACCAACCGGGAAGCTACGTTGCTTCCAGGTCAGACGGGCCGACTTCCGGGTGAATCACTGAGCGCCGAACGGACGGTTCTGCTGACCGGCGTTGATGCGGTCGTTGCCGAGGTTGTTACGACCGATGCCAACTCCAACGCCGACGCCGACCAGCTCGCGCAGACGGTTCTCCACGTAACGCTCGCTGTGGTTCGCCTTGTCCGCAATCCGGGCAATGAGGTCATTGATGTCAGTCGCCGCGTCGAGGTCGGCGGTGCTGACCTGACCGAACTGGTCAAGGATGTTGTAACGAACCTGCCGCCAGTTCTGCCGCAGCTGCTGCTCGACCTGCTGCCGCTGCTGCTCCTGCTCGGCCTGCGCCATTCCGATCTCCTTCATTTCTTGGTCGCTATTCCAGTGGGGTGGTGCGGCAAAAACATAACCCACGAGGGGCGGCACCGGAACAACACAACGAAGGAATGCGTAAAATGCTGCGCAAATGTCAAGGACACGACCGTGCGGGCGAAATGGCATCGCCGGAACCGGCGCGACCCGGATGACCGGATCGGAAATCGAAGCTTCCCGGCCAGCAGATCACGATGGCCGGGAAGCTTCCTTTCCGCACACCGATGTGGGCTGTTGCCGCCCCTTGTCGGCCGTCAGCGCGCGCGACAATGGACACCGGCAGGTGGCTGGGCCCTCACGTTCGGGTCAGGATCGCCGGGACCGTCGAGATTGCGGCGGCCCGCGACGGCAGCCGGCGGCATGTTCAGTTCGGCCTCGATCTCCGGCAGGGACCAGCGGCGGGTCTCCGGGACGCGCAGCCACATGAAGGCCAGCGAGGCAACGGCTATCCCCACATAGAGAAAGAAAGCGGCGGAGCGTCCGATGAAAGACAGCAGGGTCAGATAGCTGATCGCCACGACGAAGTTCGCCAGCCGGTTCGCGATGCCGGTAACAGCCATCGCCGTGCCGCGGAAACGCAGCGGGTAGATTTCGGAGATCGGCAGCCAGAACATCGGGCCCAGCCCGATCGCGAACGAACCGATGTACACGCGCAGGCCGACGACCGCCACGACCGCCGGCCGAGTGGCTCCCGGCTGTCGCCACGCCGCTCGGCGACCTGGCGCACTTCGTCGATCTCCCGCCGAAGGGCTGCCGCACCGAATTCCGGGCCGCCGTCGACCAGTTGTTCTCGCTCGAGTCCGCCCGCGAGGCCGCCGACCAGTACCTCCAGGGCCACGATCCGGACGACCCGTTGGTGTCGCCCGTGCTCGCCGAGCTGGCGACCTTCCCTCCGACGCTGTTGTTCGCGAGCTCCGACGAGGTCCTGCTGGACGACACGATCACGATGGTTTCCGCGTTGGCACAGGCCCGGGCACCTGTGACGACCCGCATCCGGCCAGGCCTGCCGCACACCTGGCCCAACGTCGCGCCCGATCCCGACACCGCCCGCCACCGCCACCGTGCTGTGCTGTGCTGTGCTGTGCTGTGCTGTGCTGTGCTGTGCGCGATCATCCACTTCGTCGACCAGCTGTCGTGACTCCGGGAGCCGTATCCGGTCATCCCGATGCCACCGACGATCCTGCTGGCCGCCCAGGCGCGGTATCGGTCCTGAACGAGGCATCCTCCGGCCGGCTCGGTAGGTGCCGCTCGACCTCCGCCCATGCGGCGGCGGCGCCCTGGCGCAGGTAGGCACTGTCCGAGCCGGTGAACAGCAACCGAACCCCGTCGGCCAGATAGCGGGCCGGGTCGCCGGAGGCCATCGCGAACGCGCCACGGGCCACTCCATGCCGGTCTGCCGCCACGAAGATCTTCAGAACGGCGGCACGGTGCTCGGGCGAGTTCACCTCGACGCCGAGGGATACCGACAGATCGATCGGGCCGATCACCACAGCATCGATACCCGCCACGGCGAGGATGGCATCCGCGTTCTCGAGGCCACGCTGGGTCTCGAGCTGGATCGCAACGAGCACGTCGTCGTTGGCGGTGGCGAGATAGTCGGCAAACCCCATCCCGCTGGCAGCCCGCCCGGGTCCGGTCCCACGGAATCCATCGGGGGCATACCGCGCCCGTCCCACCACCTCCCGCGCCTGCTCCACCGTCTCGATTCGTGGCACCACCACCCCCGCAGCGCCATGGTCAAGAACCCGACCGACGTAGGAGCCGAGCTCCGGTACCCGCACCAGTGCGGGTCGGCGGTGCACAGCCGCTGCCCGCAGTGCCCCGTCGAGCTCGCCGATGCCGTACGGACCGTGTTCGGCATCGAGCAACAGCGCGGGAAACGGCGAGGCCGCCAGCCGTTCGACGACCGCCGGCGAGGCCGTTCCAATGGTCGTGGCGACCACGATGTCCGCGCGCACCCGCGCGCGCAGTCCGTACAGCGGCATGACACACCTCCTGAACACGCGTCATTATCAGGTTTCTCCGCAGCGACCAGCCTGCGGCGATGGGACGGAGGGGACAGTCATGTGGGCGCAGATGCTCACCGCACCGTCGATCTTCGAACGATGCGACGTCGACCCGCCGTCCGCCGCCACACTGGCGCCTGGAGAGGTGCTGCTCGAAACGGAGGCAGGCGGAATCTGCGGCAGCGACCTGCCCTACGTCCGCGGGAAGTATTTTGCCCACCCGCACGACCGCGGCGGTTCCGTCGTGCGGGCCCCGGGCTTTCCCCTGCACGAGGTGGTCGGCCGGGTGGCCGCATCGTGCCATCCGGCGCATGCTCGCGGCGACCGGGTGGTCGGCTGGGCGTCCCGCTTCGATGCGATTGCCGAGCTCGTTGTCACCGCCGGTGAAGGCCTCGCCGGCTACGATCCGTCGCTGCCACCGACCACCGCGGTCATGCTTCAGCCATTGGCCTGCGTGCTCTACGCCGTGGAGCAACTCGGTGACATCCGCGGCCAGTGCGCGGCCGTGATCGGGCAGGGCCCGATCGGCCTGCTGTTCAGTCACGTCCTGAAGACCCGTGGCGCCGCCTCCGTCGTGGGCGTCGACCGCGTCGACCGAACCGCGACCGCCACGATCTTCGGCGTGGACGAAGCGGTGACCGCAAGCGCCGAGGGCTGGGTTCGACACCTCGGCGACGCCGATCGGCCGTCCGTCGTCATCGAGGCGGTCGGCCACCAGGTCACGACCCTGGCCTCGTGCCTTGCCGCCGTGGCCTTCGGCGGCCAGATCTTCTACTTCGGTGTACCGGACGACCAGATCTATCCCATGGACATGATGATGCTGCTGCGCAAGAACCTCACACTGCGCTCGGGCGCCACCATCGAACGCCGACGGGTTCTCGCTGCCGCCGATGCGTACCTTGCCGAGCATCCCCGGCTGCGTGAGGCCTACGTGAGCACCGTGTTCGCCGCTGACGACGCGCAACGGGCGTTCGAGACCGCCCTCGCCCCCCGTCCTGGCCAGTTCAAGATTGCTCTCTCGATGTCCTGAACGCTCCCGACCGCCGACCTGCCCGATGCCCTGTCCCAGCCCACCGCTCCCAATGTTCCCGCAGGGCCAGCTGCGCGTTTCACGCCGGCTGTACCCGCCATTTCCGCGATGACCTTTTCGCCCAGCGACACGACATAGACCCACCAGTGGCTGGCACACCGACGCCTGGCACACCGACGTTCGGCATGCCGACGGCCGACACGCCGATGTTCGATGGCCGCCACCGGCCCGTAATCGGGTCGATGGACAGTGAGTAGGTCTGCCGCAGCACCGGCAGGAGACCGCAGCGACGAGGGACGAGCAGCGACGAGGGACGCGGGAGGTGTGCCGCAGATGAACGGCAATCGCCACCTCGACGTACGCCGGCAGGTCCACCGGCACGCCTGGGTCCGCGGGCAGATCGCTCACGGCGCCTGACGCCACCACCCGCGCCCGTCCCGAACGGGGCCATCCACAGGCCGCCGGCCCCTGCACCGTGACAGATTCGTCCGGACCCGGTAGCCAAGCCACGATGGCCGTTCTCCGCCTGCGCGTCCCGGCACGCGCCCACGCCCTCTCGAGGTCCCGATGCCCGACACCCACACCACGACCGCAGCACCGCCTCAGGGTTGCTCCTTCGACCCGGGCGACTGGGCGATCCTCGCCCGACACTGGTACCCGGTCGCGCTCTCCCGGGACATTCGCGACCAGCCGGTCGCGGTACGCCTGCTCGACGAGCAGCTGGTTGTCTACCGAGCCGGCGATCAGGTGGTCGTCGCCCGTGATCTGTGCCCGCACCGCGGGGTCCCGCTGAGCATGGGCGTGGGTGACGGTCAGACCGTCGCCTGCGCCTACCACGGACTGCGATTCGGCGCCGACGGTGCCTGCGTGGCGATTCCCGCGCATCCGCAGGCGAAGATCCCGGCCCGGATGGCCCTGGCCACCTGTCCGGCCGAGGAACGCTACGGGTTGATCTGGACCTGCCTGCGTCCCGACCCGGACCAGATCTCCCCGGGTGCCTCCCCCTCCATCCCGCACATGCCGCACTGGAACGACCCGGGTTTCCAACGTGTGACCTGTCCCGGTTTCGACCTGGCCGCATTCGCCGGCCGCCAGCTCGAAGGTTTCCTGGACGTCGCGCACTTCGCCTTCGTCCACACCGACACCTTCGCCGACCCGGACAACACCGAAGTCCCCGAGTACACGCCGACCCCCACCGCCCACGGCTTCACCGCCGACTACTGGAGCACAGTCGCCAACTTTCCCTGCGGCAGCGGGCTCACCGCGCCGCCCGGGTTCCGCTGGCTGCGCCGCTTTGACACCCACCTGCCGTTCACGGCAACCCTCGTCGTGCACTTTCCCGACCACGGCCGACTCTCGATCATGAACGCCGCCTCCCCGGTCTCCGCCCGCCGGACCAGAATGTTCGCGCCGATCGCCAAGAACTTCGCCACCGACCAGCCCGATCAAGACATTTATGACTTCAACCTGCGGATCTTCGCCGAAGACCGAACCATCGTCGAGGCACAGCGCCCCGAGAACCTTCCCCTCGACCCACGCCTCGAGGTCAACATTCCCGCGGACCGCAGCTCCGTCGCCTACCGACGCGGTCTGCGCGCCATGGGTCTGTCTCACTTCTTCACCGCCTGACCGGCTCCTCCCGCCAGCCGAACCTTTCCGCCAATCCATCGATCCATCACTCGGTTCACATCCAACCGACGAAGGACTTCCCGCGTATGACGACCTCCCATCCCACCGAACCGCTCGCACCAGCCGGAGCCGGCCTGGTCGCCGCCCTCGACATCGTGCTGCCCCCCTGGGTCGACGACGAGGTCCGGGCCGCCGGCACCGTGCTTCCTGACGTCGAGGACCGGATGCGCCTCGCCCTGCGGCTTGCCGCCCGCAATCACCTCGAGGGAAGCGGCGGGCCGTTTGCAGCCGTGGTCGCCGACCCGACCACCGGGCAGATCCATGCCGCCGGGGTGAATCTCGTTCTCGCCACCGGCCTGTCCACGATGCACGCCGAGGTCACAGCACTCTCCTTCGCCCAGACCCGACTCGGATCGTGGGACCTCAGCGCCGCAGGCAGACCTATCGAACTCGTGGTTAACTGGCGCCCCTGCGTCATGTGCTACGGCGCCGTCATGTGGTCCGGAGTCCAGGCACTCACCATCGCCGGCGAGGGCAACGAGGTCGAGACGCTCACTGGTTTCGATGAGGGTCCGATGCGCGACGACTGGGCCCAGCAGTTCGAGCACCGTGGCATCACCGTACGCACCGACATCCTGCGTGACGAGGCACTCGCGGTCTTTGCCGAATACGGCAACCGCAACGACGTGGTCGTCTACAACGCCCGTCGCAGCAGCACGACCACCGCACCCTGAACGCATCAATCCATGCCTCCCGTCCTGCCCGGCTGGCCTGCACCGTCCGTCGCTCCGCCACACGTACCCGCAGGATGCTCCGCCCGAGCGGCCCGAAGGAAAACGCCTCCGCCCGCAGGATCGGTCGGAGGCATCAGGCCACCTGGTCGAGCCAGGCATCGAACACCAACCGGGATCGAGCCGCGAGAGCCGGACCGTGTCTACGCGCGTCGGCCCGCAGCAGGCGTGGATCCAACCGGTGCGTGGCGAGCTCGTGGGCATGTCCAATCAGCCACCGCTCGATCTGGCCGTGGTCCGCCTCGATGTGGAACTGCAGCCCCAGGACAGCGCTCCCCCACGCAAAGGCCTGGTCAGGAAAACCTGGCGTCTCAGCAAGACGGGTCGCACCTGCCGGGGTAGTGAACTGGTCGCCGTGCCAGTGCAGGACCGGTATGTCTCCGAGCACACCGAGCGCGGATTCCTGCCCCGCTGGCGTCAAGGTCAATGGCGCATACCCGATCTCCACTCGACCAGTCGATGTGACCTCGGCTCCCAGCGCTCGGGCGACCAGCTGCGCTCCCAGACACACCCCGAGGGTGGGAAGCCCCAGCTCCAGCCGGCCCTTGAGAGCCTGGACCTCATCGTCGAGAAACGGATACCTCGCCGCATCGGCCACACCGATCGGGCCACCGAGCACCACGAGCAGATCCGCCTCGATGATCGACGACGTCGACACCGCATCGATACCCGCGTCCAGATACCGCACCTGATAACCCCGCCGACTCAGCAACGGGCCGAGAATTCCCAGATCCTCGAACGGTACATGCCTGACAGCGACAGCGGTCCGGGGCACTGCGTCACGCTCCTCTTCAGAACTCCGCATACTTCTCCGGATACACGTGATACACCCGATCCTCGGGCGTCGTCCAGACAAAGTGCCCCGACTCCGGCTGGCCGAGAGTCCAACCGTTACTCACGCCGACGGGAACCCGGTCAGCCATGTGCTTCAGGCGATGATGCCGCCGACACTTCGGACCGAGATTGCTACTCTGCGTACGGCCGCCATGGGAATGAGCCCTAGTATGATCAAGATCGCAAATCGTTGCCGGCATGTCACAGGTAGGAAATACGCATGTCGTGTTGCGGGCACGAACATATCGAGCAAGCGGGGCGGAAGGGAATCGGCGATCACCCACGTCGAGGACCTGCCCCTTTTCGCGGGACGCAAGGATGCGCCGCCAGGTACAGCGCGGGTCGGCGGCCATCTCATGAACAATCCCGGCAGGAATCGGACCGAATCCTGGGACTTCGCCCGGCCTGTCGGCGAGCCCCATCAGCGTCTCGAAAGGGACTATTACCTGCATCTCGACACTCACATGACCCTTGTCGCACCCCATCAGAAGATCGTAGAGGACATCGGCGCGACGCTGACCAATACCACACCCCTCCCCTTGGCGACCCATTCCCCTCGCGATCGCATCAATCCGCTTAAAAGCAGCCAACGCCCGATCCGCGGGGAGCATCGCGGACAGCCGGCCCATCCCGTCCGACTCCGCCGTCAGCGCGACGTCCCGCGCCTCCGCGGCCTTCTTGCGTCGCCGCTCAACACCGTCGGGATCAATTTTCGCGATCCGACGATGAATCGCCGTACGGAAGGCCTTGTGCGTGGGGCGACCGCCACCGTTGTCGAGCACCGGACCAACCACCTCGCCGACCTGGCTGTCCGTGAGATTCACCGTCAGATGATCAATGGCTTCCAGTCGCCCCAGATCCAGGACGCCCGCACCGAGCGCGATCACGGCACAGGGCATACGACGCACACTTCGCTCTGCCAAGGCCAGCTGCTTGCTTCCTTCAACCGCGGAGACCTTCGCCGCAAGAGACAGCTCATCGCCGGCGAACTCGGCATAGTTTCGCTCCGAGCCATCGGACTGATTCTTGCCCTCCAATCCTCTTGCCTTTTTCCGCTTATACGATTCAGCCGCCCGACCGTCAGGCTCGACGGGCCGACCCCGGGCAAACTGAGCCCGTACCAGCAGCCGTACCGCCTGCCACTTCGCAATTACCCGGGCAATTTCACTGTCGACATCCAGGCATCGACCTGGCGCCATATCCGCGATGCGACATCCGTCGATCTCCGCCAGCTCCAGCAGATCGACGTTATCTATTCCCATCTGGCCATCGGTCTCTCCGTCGCCGATAAAAACGCGCGACGCCGCCACATCTTCGAAGTTCAGGACACCAACCACGACACACCTCCTGACGAGACCCGCCATCGCCGACAAGGCACCCCACAGAAGACCAGATAAACCCAAGGCCACCCCGAATCATCGAATCGAACACATGTTTGAACACTAGTTCATCTTCGCCAACGAGGCAAGGGCGTCCCGACAAATCTGGCTTGTGTACGATCCAAGACCCCTTCCAGCGACCATATCGCCGAGCGTGCGCCATCCACCTCCGCCCCCGAACCCACTCCAGCACCCGAAGTCAGCGGGCCCCACGCTCGAGGAAACGGCACCCACCAGCCCTGCCCACGATTCCAATGGCCAAGTAGTACTGCCACCTTCCCCGAACCGCAGGCGCGTGGTAGATTGAGGTCACCCTGGGAGAAAGGCCAAATTCCGGGACTCCTCCCATCTCGCCGACCACAGCGGCAGATCCTCGGAGAGGTCGACCTTTTACCTTCTTGTGGGCTCGAGAAAAAAATCACTTTTCCAGCCGCACACCGGCGGATTTCCCGATTTTCCCGAAAGTTCAAAGGAGAAACGAATCTGGTCTACACCAGCCAACCCGGGAAGTTCGACCGGCAGCACGCCGCACCTCCTTCTCTCGGGAGAACACAACTGCACGTGGGCCGACTCGACCAGCCACGATGCAGCCCACGATCAGTCGGGTGCGCTGCGGCGTATGGATCCGCGCAGATCCGGCAACCGCAACTGGGCCCACGCGGAGGAGCCCACGCCGCCACGATCCCGAAGATGGGAGGGCCTGGCCACCAGACCGTCGACCACCCTCTCCGACAGTCACAGTCAACGAACGGAAAGTCCTGGCGACACCGACACCAAAGTTCTACGCTTCGTAGAAGAGGAGAGGGGATGCAGGATGACTGTGGATGTGCTGGTGGTCGGCTTCGGTCCGGTGGGCGCGGTGCTTACGGCGCTGCTTGGGACACGGGGGGTATCGGTGCATGTCGTGGACCGGGCGTCATCTCCCTTCCCCCGTCCTCGCGCCGCCGGCCTGGACGATGAGGTGCTGCGACTACTTGTCCAGCTCCCCGGGATGGCCGGAATGCTCTCCGACGTTTCCCCATCGACCCGCGCTACCTTCCTCGGCCCGGATCGGCGGCTACTGCTCGCCGCAGGGCAGGGCCGAGCCGAGCTCGGCGTCCCGGTCGGCGCGTTCCTGCACCAGCCCTCGGTTGAACGTGCCCTGCGAGCCGGCATCGCCACGCTGCCATCGGTAAGCGTCCAGCTCGGAGTTGGCCTACGCACGATCGACGAGGGTCCTGATGAGGTTACGGCCGGTATGGATGACGGTAGCGCCGTCCAGGCTCGTTGGGTGATCGGATGCGACGGCGCGGGCAGCACCGTGCGCTCGCTGATCAGAGCCGATTTCCCGGGCAGGACCTTCAGTCAGCCCTGGCTCGTTGTCGACACACGCTCGGCTGCGCCGCTGTGCGTGCCCAGTGACCTCGCCTTCGTCCTCGATCCGCGCAGGCCTGGGGTAACGATGCCAATGCCCGGCGGCCACCGCTGGGAATGGATGGTGCTCCCTGGCGAAGACCCTGATCAGATGGTCCGCGCGGAAACCGTCACGAGGTTGCTCGAATCTTGGATCGACCCGAGCACGGTGACGATCGAGCGAGCCACGGTCTATACCTTCCACGCCCGGATAGCTGACCGCTGGCGGGTGAGCCGGGTCCTGCTCGCAGGCGATGCGGCGCACATGATGCCACCGTTCGCCGGCCAGGGCCTGGCATCGGGCATCCGGGACGCGGCCGCGCTGGCCTGGCGGTTGACCGAGGTCCTTGCGGGGCTACGCGAACCGTGTTCGCTCGACGAGTACGAGCTGGAGCGACGTCCCCAGGTGGAAGCGATCACCACTCGGGCCATCCGGGCCGGTCGGATCGTGCAGACGACGAGCCCGGTCCGGGCAGCTGCGCTACGGGCCGGGCTCCGCACCGCGTCCCGTGCCCCGGGGCTCGGCCACGCGCTGCGTTCCGGTGCCGCACGTCCACGGACCAGACTCCCGAAAGCCATGCGAGCGCCACGCGGACACGGCGGGGGCCGTTGGGCTGGATCGGTACTACCCAACCCACAGATCCGGACCGCGGCTGGCGAAACCTGCCGGCTGGACGATGTTCTCGGACCTTCCTGGGCGCTACTCGGGCTCGGTGTTGATCCCGGCGAGGCGCTGCCGCCACAGGCCTGGACCTGGATCGAACGTCGAGGCGGGGTTGTTCTCTGGGTCAGAGAACCCGGTTCGGCAGGTCGCCGCCATCAGCATCGGCCGTCCGGTTGTCCGGTTGTCATGGATCTCGACGCCACGGTGCTACGAATGAGGGGGCGGCGCGGGCTGCCTCGTGTCGCCGTGGTCCGGCCCGATCGGTACCTGCTCGGCGTCTTCCCACCACCGCACATCGCCGACGTGCTCACAGCACCGGGGAACGGCTGAACCGACAGGCGGCTGAGAGGCAGGTAAGCAGTGGGCAAAGAGACTGGCCGGTGTGGTCCACAGGCGTCGGCCCAGATTGGGGCTCCTGCCGGGAGGCAGGCTCGAGGCCGGGCTAGGAGTCCGGCACGGCACTGGACGCAGGTCCGGGCCTCGGCTCGGGTGCGGATGTGGGCGGGCACGATGCCGGCGTCTGAACCAGCGCACGGATCAGATATCTCTCGGCGAACAGGCGCTTGTCGGACAGGCTGCGAGCGGACCAGGGCGGGGTCATCATGGCGCCGCCGGCGGAGATCAGCCAGCGCACGGCCTCCCACAGGTCAAGATCGGCGTGCAGTTGCCCGCTGCTCTGCCAGCGCTGCAGGAGAGGTTGCATGCGCCGATAGACCGCCTCGACGATCGGCTCCGCGGCCAAGGGCAGGGAGTCGACGCTTGCCCGGCCACCTGCTGCGAACAGCGCCTCGGTGAGAGCGTCGCTGTCGATGAGACTGGCTCCCCGCACGAGCATCTCAACGAGGGTGATGCGGGCGTCATCCGGGTCGGGCTGGGAATCCAGCCCCGCGTCCATACCGGTGTCGACCCGATCGAGCAGGACGGCAAGAATGAGGTCGTCCCGGGTATGAAAGTATCGATACACGGTGGATCGGGAGACGCCCGCCTCAACAGCGACCTCCTCGATCCGAATTCGGCTCGAGCCACGCCTGACCACGCACCGGCCTGCCGCGGCGATCAGGCGTCGGCGCGCCTCGGCATCATCGAGCAGCGCGCTCTCGCTACCCCACCAACCCTGCTGCCGCCGCCCACTCCGCGCGCGCGTCGACGCATCGCGCGGCAACCGTACGTCGTCGGGCAGCGCCACGTCGCTGTCGGGTTGACTCATCGTGCTGGGATCGGTCGGTATCGCGTCATGGTTGTACGGCGACCTCGGATCGCACCGGGGAGCCCGATGAACATGTCGCCAAGGTGGCTCCTGCGGGGTGTGCCACACCTGCCGACTCCAGCCGGAGCAAACGTCGCCCTTGTCGGCAGGACTGTCTCACGACGACACACTATGGCATGGTTGTCTCGCCCTACTCAAGGTCGATCGCCCGGCTGCGGACGCCTGCCGGACGCACGAAAGGCGGCTTCTCATGGTCAGCTCGCGAGCGGCTCTGCTGTTCGGCCCCGGCCAGGACTTCAAGATCGAGACTGTCGAGATCGACGAACCCCGGGAAGGCGAGGTTCTGATCGATGTGCGGGCCTGCGGCCTGTGCCATTCGGACGAGCATGCGCGCTCCGGCGCGATGCCGATGCCGCACTTCCCGATGATCTGCGGACACGAGGGTGCCGGCGAGGTGCTCGAGGTGGGCCCGGGTGTCACGTCCGTCAGCCCGGGCGACCATGTCGCCATGTCGTTCGTCCCGTCGTGCGGGAGGTGCGTCTTCTGTGTTAGTGGTCGGGCTTTCCTGTGCAACGACGGCGCCAAGCTGTTCAACGTCGGGATGATCACCGATGGACGGATCGCACACCACCTCGGTGACGAGGCCGTCGCGCGCTACACCCAGATCGGCGCGTTCTCCGAGCGTCAGCTGCTCGCCGAATCGACCATTGTGAAGATCGACCCGGACGTACCGTGGACGGTCGCCGCGCTGGTCTCGTGCGGCGTCGCCACCGGATTCGGCTCCGCGGTCAACCGGGCGGAGGTGAAACCCGGTGACGCGGTCGCCGTCCTGGGAATCGGCGGGATCGGGGTCAGCGCCGTGCAGGGCGCACGGATCGCCGGGGCACGACTGATCATTGCGGTCGACCCGGTGGAGTTCAAGCGGGAACAGGCGCTGCGCTTCGGGGCCACGCACGCGTTCGCCTCCACCGAGGAGGCCGCCGAGGCAATTCGCGACCTGACCCACGGCGCCATGTGTCAGTCGGTGATCTGCGCGTTCTCGGTGATGACCTCCGAACTGCTGCAGCCCGCGCTCGCCCTGACCGGCAAGGACGGGACCTGTGTGGTGACGTCGGTGGCGCCGTTCGGGCAGAAGGTGGCTGACCTCGACCTGTTCACGTTCGCGATGTCGAACAAGCAGATCCGCGGCTGCCTCTACGGCTCGCAGAGCCCTCGGGTGGCGATCCCCCGGCTGCTCGACCTGTACAAGGCCGGCATCCTCAAGATCGACGAACTGATCACCAGGACGTACACCCTCGACCAGGTGAACGAGGGCTATGCCGACCTCGAGGCCGGCCGACTTCTGCGGGGGGCGATCACCTTCGACGAGGCCAGCTGATGAACGGCACGAACGGCGGTGTTGGTGGCGGCACGAACAACGGCGCAGGAAGCAGCGCGAGCACCGAGCTGAACAGTCAGACGGACAACCTCGCGGCAGCGGTGCCTGGCCGGGTCGCAGTCGTTACCGGAGTCGTGACCGGTGCAGCAGCGGGCGGCACCGGCTGAACCCGCGGCCGGGCAGGCGGTCGGCTCCGGGTAGACCGGCGGTCGGCCACCTGCCCGGTGGTCAGCACGGAAACAGCTCGGGGATGACTCAGTGGTCGTGGACGATGATGCCGCGGATGTTCGAGCCCGTGCGCATGTCCTCGTAACCCTTGTTGATGTCGTCCAGGGTGTACCGGGTGGTGACGAGCTCATCGAGCTTGAGCCGTCCCTGCCGGTAGAGCTCGAGGAGCGCCGGGATGTCCCGGGACGGGTTCGACGCGCCGAACAGCGAACCCTGGATCCGCTTCTGGTAGAGCACGATGTGCCGGACGGACACGGGGATGGCCACGTCATCGGCGGCCTTGCCCATTCCGACCAGCACGCAGGTTCCGGCCTTGCGAATCGCGTCGACGCCGGCGGCGACCTGTTCGGGCGTGGTCATCCCGACGCAGATGATGCACGCGTCCGCGCCCTGGCCGTTGGTGAAACCGCGGGCGATCTCGGTGGCCTGCGCCATCTCCGCGACGGCGTGGGTGGCGCCGAAGGTGCGGGCGGCGTCGCGCTTGTACTCGACCGGGTCGACCGCAATGACGACCGTCGCGCCGGCGTGGGCCGCGCCCTGCACGGCGTTCATGCCGATCCCGCCGACGCCGACAACGATGACGACGTCCCCCGGCCGCACATCGGCCGAGCGCACGGCCGCACCCCAGCCGGTCGGCACGCCGCAGCTGGTCAGCGCGGCAAGCTCGAGCGGAACGTCCGACGGGCAGCGCACCGCGGACTGCACCGATACGGTGGCGTACTGGCTGAAGGCCGACACACCGGCAGCCTGGCCGATGGGCCGACCGTCCAGCGACATCCGCCGCGTGCCGTCAGCCCGGACACCCGCGAGCACGCGGGCCCCGTTGTCGCACAGGTTCTGCATGCCCGACGCGCACCAGCGACACAGCCCGCAGGTGGACAGGAACGACAGGACGACGTGATCGCCGACCTTCCACCCGGGAGTGTTCGGCCCGACCTCCTCGACGACGCCCGCTCCCTCGTGGCCACCGGCGATGGGCAGCCCCTGCGCCGGGATCGGCAGATCACCGGTGGCGATGTGGTCGTCGGAATGGCACATACCGCCGGCGACCATCCGAACGAGCAGCTCGTCCTGCTGGGGCGGCTCGAGCTCAACCTCCGCGACCTCCCACTTGCCCGGCTGGTCGAACAGCACTGCAGCCTTGGTCAACATTCCTGCCTCCTCTGCCTCATCGAACCTGCCGGACTTACCGGACCTGCCGGGCCCATTGGGGTTCTGGTCTCACAGCACGCCGAACGCCCCGAGCACCAGCAGGGTCATGGCTGGTGCTCGGGGCGTTCATGGAGACTCATATGTTCAGGCAGCGACGGCGGCCGTCTCCTTCGCCTCTCGGCCCGCGCCGAAGTAGGCGGCCTCGACCCGCTCGGGCTCGGCCGCGAGCTCCGCCGCCGGGGCCTGCAGCACCAGTGCACCCCGGCTGAGAACAGCCGCGTCGTCCGCCATCTGCAGGGCCAGGTTGACGTGCTGTTCGACGAGCACGACCGCGCAGCCCTGCTCGTCGGCGACCTGACGCACGGTCCGGAACAGCGCCTGCACGATCAGGGGTGCCAGACCCATGCTGAGCTCGTCGACGAGCAGCACCTTCGGCTGCTGGATCAGCGCGCGGGCCAACACCAGCATCTGCTGCTCGCCACCGGACAGCGCACCGGACGGGACACTCCAGCGCTTCTCCAGATCCGGGAACAGCTCGAGCATGGCCCGGGGCTTCGGACCATGCCTACGAGCGGCGGCGCGCAGGTTGTCCTCGACAGTGAGCTGGGTGAACAACGCCCGGTTGTCCGGGACGAGGACCACGCCAGCGCGGTTCGCCGCCCCCGGCTTGCCGCTGGGAAGCTGGGTCTCCCCCACCGAGATCTTGCCGCTGCGAGACGGCAGCAGACCTGCGAGGGTGAGCAACAGCGTGGTCTTACCGGCCCCGTTCGGCCCGAGTAGGGCCAGCACCTTTCCCGGGGCGACAGTGAGATCGAGGCCGCGGAAGACCTCGGACGAGCCCCGCCCCCCAGTCAGAGATTCGCAGGTCAGACTGGTTGTCATGACGTCACCACCGTCGCGTCGGAGTCGACCGTACCGCCGGTGGCGTCCTCGCCACCAACGCTGCCACCAGCACCCGCGTCGCCCGTGCCGGCCCCGTTGTCATGGGCCCTGCCGTTGGGTGCCTTGCTTTCGATGGTGCTTCCAACTGGCGCTTTCCCGCCGATCACGGCACCTGCAGGAGCCGCAGCGGTCGTAGAAGCCGCAGCATCGGCAGGAACGGCAGCGGTTGCGGGAGCTGCCGGAACCTCAGCGATCGTGTCCTTGCCGGCCGGATCGGCAGCCGCCGGGCCGTCGACGGTTGCCGCAGCAGCGGCGGGCGTCTCGACAGCTGCGGGCGTCTCCACAGCGGCGGGCGCCTCCACAGCGGCGGGCGTCTCGGCAGCGGCGGGCGTCTCCGCAGCGGCGGGCGTCTCCGCAGCGGGTTCGCCGTCGGCGGGTTCGCCGTCGTGAACGTTGCCGAGGTAGGCGTCGGCAACCGCGCGGTTGGAGCGGATCTCGTCGGGAGATCCGGCGGCGATCACCTTGCCGAAGTCGAGCACGTAGATGTAGTCGCAGACGTCGAGGACGAGGGCGACGTCGTGGTCGACCAGCAGAATGCCGACACCGCTGCGGCTGATCGAGCGGATCTTCTCCCCGAGCCACACGGACTCGGTGGTGTCCAGACCCGCGGCCGGCTCGTCGAGCAGCAGGACCCGCGGGCCGGTAGCGATCGCGCGGGCGATCGAGACCAGCTGCCGTTCGCCCTGGCTGAGCTCGCCGGCCGTACGGTCGACCCGATCTGCGATGCCGACCAGGTCAAGGGCTGCGGCCAGGGTGCGGTGCCGATGATCGGCATGCACGCCGGCCAGTGCGGCGCTGACGTTCTCGGACACGGTCAGGTCGTCGTACAGCTCGATCGACTGGAACGTACGGGCCAGCCCGTGCTTGACCCGGACGTGGGTCGCCAAGGTGTCGAGACGCTCCTCGCCGAGGCGGACGGTGCCGGTGGCGCGGGCGAATCCGGTGATCGCGTCGATCGCGCTGGTCTTGCCGGCACCGTTCGGTCCGATCAGCCCGACGATCTGCCCTGGGGCGATGCGCAGCGACACATCCGACACCGCGACGACCCCGCCGTACCGGACCGTCACGTTCTCGACCTCGAGGGGAACACGCTCTCCGTCCACCAGGAGCGCGGTGTTCTGCTCGGCCGAGGCCACCGAGGCGGCAGGCTGCGGACCGGCAGATGCGGCACCGTCTGTCGTGGTCTCGACGGATGCCGCAGATGCCGCACCCTCGGCCGTGACAGCGGCCGGCACATCATCACCCGCTGCGGCACCGGCTTCGGCCGGCACCGCCGACCTCGCCTTGATCCTCCTGCGGACCAGGGCGACAAGGTCGTGCCCGCCGCTGGCGATGCCTTCCGGCTGGGTGAGCAGGACGAGGATAACGCCGAATCCGGAGACCACCGAGAACCAGTCACCGAAGTTGATCCACCGGTCCATGGCGATGTAGACGATGCCGGTCCCGGCCATGATGCCGGCGGTGATGCCGCCGTACACCGACGTGACGCCGGCGAGGTAGGCGGTGGAGAGCAGGGTCAGGCCACCGAGGGCGGTGAACGAGTCGAAGGTGACCACGCTGCTGCGGTAGGCCAGCAGCGCACCGCCGAGGCCGGCGATGAACGACGCCAGCGCGAAGGCGATCAGCTTGACCCGAACGACGTTGACGCCGATACCGGCGGCCGAACGCTCGTTGGCGCGCACCGCGAGCATCGCCGAGCCCAGCGAGCTCATCCGCAGTTTCGCGACACCCCAGGCGACGGCGACCAGGACGAGCAGACAGAGGATGCCGAACGGAAGGCGTGGGAACGCCTCGCCGCTGCCGATACCGATGTTCCAGCCGAACAGCGACGGGTCGGAGACCTTGGCGCCGGAGCTGCCGACGAGGTCGGAGTTGCGGAACCAGACCGCCTCGATCGCGTAGGCGAGCGCGAGGGTGACGATACCCAGGGTCAATCCACGTAGTCGCAGTGCCGGCAGACCGATGACGACACCGAGGACGGTGGCGACCAGCGCGGAGAGCAGCGGCGCGAACGGGAACGGGATGTGCCAGCTGGTGGTCAGCCCGGACAGGCTGAACGCCGAGGCGCCGGCGAGCGCGAGCTGGGCAAGCGACACCTGGCCGGCGAACCCGGTGACGACGACCAGCGACAGGCCGAGGATCGCGGCGATGAACGTCCCGATCACCGCCGCCCGCCAGGTACCGGACGTGAGGAGCAGGGCGATCACACCGATTGCGGTACCGGAGACAGTCGGCAGCGTCAGCGAGCGGGGCCGCGGCGCGCGACCGAGCGGCTGGCGCACCAGGCCGGTGCGGACCGGGATTCCGCGCCCGGTGACCAGCAACGCGATCAGGATGATCAGCAGCGGCACCAACGCCGACGCACCCGAGCCAGGCAGCCAGGAGTGGTCCGCGGAAAGGGTGAGGGCCTCCGACTGCATCATGCCGATGGCCAGGCCGGCGATCACCGTCGACACCAGGCCCTGGAAGCCGCCGACAACCGCCGCGGCCAGCGCCGGCACGACGAACAGGGTGTAGGTCGAGGGAGACAGCGGGCTCAGCGGGGCGATCAGGATGCCGGCCGCGCCCGCCACCGTCCCGGAGATCATCCAGTTGTACAGCGAGACCCGGTCGGGCGAGATGCCGCTGACGTACGCGCCGGTCTGGGACTCGGCGGCCGCGCGGGTGAACAGGCCGAAGCGGGTGAAGCGGAAGAGCGCCGCAAGCACGATGGTGAGTACGACGACCGTGACCGCCAGGTAGAACCGGTCGGCCAGCAGGGTGAGCGAGCCGGCCTTCCACCGGTCGGTCGGGAAGATCGCCTCAACGCTCACCGGTGAGGTTCCGACCCGGATGGCCATCACCGACTGGATCACGACCAGTACGCCGAGCGAGGCCACCGCCCGGGCCAGCGGCGGCGCCTCCCGTAGTGGGCGGAACACCAGCAGGTACAGCAGAGCACCCAACAGTGCCCCGATGGCGAGCGCGGCGATCAGTGCCGGGACGAATCCCCAGTCAC
This sequence comes from Frankia sp. R82, assembly GCF_023716925.1. Classification (GTDB taxonomy): domain Bacteria; phylum Actinomycetota; class Actinomycetes; order Frankiales; family Frankiaceae; genus Frankia. Next base: position 17,505 of record NZ_JAMQQG010000035.1, on the reverse strand, counting down.
CACCGACACTCACCGAGGTCGGCAGGCCCGGGATCAGCACCAGGAGCTCGCCGCTGCGCAGGTAGGCGTACGAGTAGGCGACATACATCGCGACCGCGCCGGTCGCGAAGTTGATGACTCCGGAACTTCGGTAGGTCAGTACCAGCGCGAGCGCGAGAGCGGCATACACGCCCCCGTTTCCCAGCCCGAGCAACAGCGAGCCGACATGATGCATCACGTACTCCCGAATGGTGTGCTGGTCGGACCGGTCCTTGGTCGGGCCGCGCCGGGGGGCGCACTGTCCCGCTCCGGCGAGGTTCGCCGGGTCCATTCCCGGCGGTCGACGCCGTGGCCGCCGCTGGATACGGGCCGAGAGGCAAGTCCCGGCCGGCAGATCGTCGACAGTGAGCAGTCCGTGGTCTGATCCGTCCCGGGACGGATCGAACCCGGGACAGCCCTACTCAGAACTGAACCACTCAAGAGGAGTTCGGGCTGTTGTCGATGACCCGGTAGGCGGCCGGCTGACCCTTGCCGACACCGCAACTGAGGAGATCGTGCAGTACGAACGGTGAAGCTGAATGCACGCAGAGCGTTGAACTTGCTGACCGCGCAGCGATCGCATCGACACGGAGCGCATTTTTAGCGGCAGCATCTCGGCAGGTAAAGCAGATAAAGCTGCCACGAGCGTTCCTGCGGGTGCTTCCGCCCGCCCCAGCCGAGTCGACTTCGAGGCGTTACAGCAACTGAGTGTGCTGAACCGCTTCCCAACTGTGCGCATATAATCCCTAGTCTGCTTGTCCGTTGCTCCGCGCCGCCGGTCACAGGGCGCCGAGACCGAACCGAACCTCGCGGCAGAACCGCACGTCCGGTCGGCCTGAATGACACCCCTTCTGGGCAGTGAATAGTGACACGGCATACATCCGGGGGCAACTTCTACCAAGAAGAAGGATCAGGTGCGCCGAGCCAGGTAGCGTTGTCCGCCCCAAACGGCAGCCGCGTTCGCCTGTGGCAGTAGCGGAGTCCGGGTTCCACCGCAACGGCGGGTGCGGGGTGCGGTGTACAGCAATGTCACCCGCGCCGCAGCCGCGTGGCCCAGGGAAGCGCCCTGGGCCGGGCCGCTGGATCAGGCCCGCCCCCGGGGCCGCCGCCGGCCAGCGGGGACCTACTCAGGAGGGGATCGGGGTGTAGCCGACGATCCGGTAGGAGGCCGGCTGGCCCTTGTCGTTGAGCTGCCCGGTCAGACCGCCATGGGAGGACACCGCAGGCGTGGCCGGGTAGGCCTCGCCGTTGCAGCGGAACCTCAGGTCACCGCCGCCCGGGATCTCCTGCTCCGGCATCGACCGCAACGCCGGGATGATCCTTGCCGGGGCAATCCTGGCCGGGGTGACATCACCCCTGATGTCCGCCAGCGCGGTCTGGAACGGGCTCAGCTCCGCGAACATGTTCATGTCACTGGCGTCATCGGTGTCGATGTTGTTGCCATAGGCCGCCACGCCGGCCTCGTGGAGCCGGGTCGACGGGTTGTCGATGCCCACCGGCGAGAACGCGTTGGTCGTGACCCGTTCCGGCGCATCTCCCGGGACCGCCCTGCGGCTCGCGCCCGTGATGCACCGGGAGGCCGAGAAGAGCGGGCCCGCGAAACCAGCCTTACACAGAACGTTGAACGTTCCGATGCGGAACGCGTCGCCACCGACGACCTCGATGACATTGTGTGCACTTTCGGACGGATCCCGTAACCACAGGGTCGGGTTTGCGATACCCAGCGGAATCGGAACCAACTTCAGCGTGATCCCGACCTTCCCCAGAACCTCCCGGCCGCGCCCCGGAACTGGGCCGGCGCCGGCGGTACACCGATGAGGTCACCGGTCGAGATTCCTGGTCTTCGCCCTCTCGGCCGGAAGCCGAATCCCCCCGGTCACGACACCGGTCGGGTCACCCAGCGAGAAGATCGACTGGGCAACCTTGAGCTGATCGATCACCGTCTCACATGTGACCAGCTGGATCCGCCGACCACCGATACCGGAACGGCGCTCGTTACAGCCGGCCGCCACCGCCAGCAGCACCCCACGGACACCGCCGCCACGGACGCCGCCGCCACGGCCACGCCGGCACGAGCCCCCTGTCGCCCGGGGTGCGGCTCCGGGCCGGGATCAAGACCCGGCCCGGAGCCACCTCCTCCTGCGGAGGAACTACTTAGGAGGGGATCGGGCTGTAGCCGACGACCTGGTATGCGGCCGGCTGGCCCTTACCGTCAAGCTTCGCGACCAGACCACCCCGGGCGCAGACGGCCGGCCTGGTCGGGTAGGCCTTGCCGTTGCAGCGGAACTTCAGCCCACCGCCACCCGGGATGTCCTTCTCCGGCATCGACTTGAAGGTCGAGATGACCGTGGCCGGCGTGATGTCGCCCTTGATGTCCGCCAGCGCGGTCTGGAACGCGCTCAGCTCCGCGAACATGTTCATGCCGCCGGAGTCGTCGACGTCGATGTCCTTGCCATAGGCCGCCACGACCGCCTTGTAGAGACGGGTCGACGGGTTGTCCACGCCCACCGGCGAAGCCGCGTTGATCGTGACCCGCTCCAGCACGTCCGCCGGAACCGCCTTGCGGGTCGCGTCCGTGATGCACTGGGAGACCGCGAAGTACGGGCCGGTGAAACCAGCCGTACGCAGAGCGTTGAACGCGCTGATGCAGAACGCGTCGTTACCGACAACCTCGACGACGCCCGGCGCGTCCCCGGACAGGCTCTGCAACTGCGGGGTCATGTCCGCGGTACCCAGCGGAATCGGGATCAGCTTCAGCTTGATCCCCGCCTTCTTCAGAACCGCCGCGGTCTCGCCCGTGAACTGGGTCAGCGCCGGCGGGACGTCAATGATGACACCGGTCAGGGTCTTGCTCTTCGTCTTCTCGGCCAACGGCAGAATCCCACCGGCCACGACACCAGTGCCATCACCCAGGCTGAAGGTCGACTGGGCGTCCTGGAGCTGTTGCGGGTCGTTCGTGGAGAAGAACAACACCGGGATCTTGGCCGCGTGCACCGGGGTCCAGATCGCCTGCGCCACCGCGGAGGCACCCACCACCACCGCCGCGACCTTCTGCTCGACCGCCCGGTTGCCGCAGTCGGTGCCCTTGCTCGGGTCGTTCGCCGTCTCACACGTGGTGAGCTGGATCGGCCGGCCACCAAGACCGGACTTGCGCTCGTTGAGGTACTTGACCGTCGCGGACGCCACCCGCAGCTCGATCGACGAGTCGCTGGCCGGAGCCTTGCCGTCCGAGATCAGAGCGATCTTCACCGGCGCACCGGTTGCCCGCGCCACCGGGCCCAGCAGCGCCGCGCTGCTCGAGGCACTCGCCGTGGCTCCCCCGCTGCTGCCGCCATCACCACCGCCGCCGCTGCCGCTGCTACTACTACAGCCGGCCGCCACCGCCAGCAGCACCCCCACGGACACCGCGGCCACGGCCGCAGTGGTGCGAGGCCCACGCCGCCCGGACCGGGCCTGCCCCGACGCACCACGATGACCAAGCGTGCCTAACTGAATTCCAAATGTGCGCATGCGATCCCTAGTCTGCTTGTCCGTCGCTCCGCCTCGCTGGCACCTGAGGTGACAGCGCACGGACCGGGCCCCGCGGCAGGCCGCGCGCGTCCAACTAGCCCGGATGACACCCCGTCGGGTCAGGGGAGTGTGACACGGCATACATTGAGACGCAAATCTCACTTATACGGCAGATTTGTTGATCGAAAATTTATAAGATCAACGGCCCAGGTTTCTGCATTAACTACTCGCCGGTAGGAACGCTGGAGACTAGGAACGCTGGAGACAGAGCCCGCCGCACGGCCGATCATTACACCCGGCGCGAAACGCCACAGGTCGCGCGGTCACAATGCGTGATCGCGCGACCTGTGGCGAGGTCGTCAGGGGGCGGCTCAGGGTCGGCCGGGATCAGAGCCGACCGGAGCCGCCCTCCGGCGAGGGAACCGTTTAGGAGGGGATCGGGCTGTAGCCGACGACCTGGTATGCGGACGGGTGGCCCTTACCGTCAAGCTTCGCGGTCAGACCACCCCGGATGCAGACGGCCGGCCTGGTCGGGTAGGCCTTGCCGTTGCAGCGGAACTTCAGCCCACCGCCACCCGGGATGTCCTTCTCCGGCATCGACTTGAAGGTCGAGATGACCGTGGCCGGCGTGATGTCGCCCTTGATGTCCGCCAGCGCGGTCTGGAACGCGCTCAGCTCCGCGAACATGTTCATGCCGCCGGAGTCGTCGACGTCGATGTCCTTGCCATAGGCCGCCACGACCGCCTTGTAGAGACGGGTCGACGGGTTGTCCACGCCCACCGGCGAAGCCGCGTTGATCGTGACCCGCTCCAGCACGTCCGCCGGAACCGCCTTGCGGGTCGCGTCCGTGATGCACTGGGAGACCGCGAAGTACGGGCCGGTGAAACCAGCCGTACGCAGAGCGTTGAACGCGCTGATGCAGAACGCGTCGTTACCGACAACCTCGACGACGCCCGGCGCGTCCCCGGACAGGCTCTGCAACTGCGGGGTCATGTCCGCGGTACCCAGCGGAATCGGGATCAGCTTCAGCTTGATCCCCGCCTTCTTCAGAACCGCCGCGGTCTCGCCCGTGAACTGGGTCAGCGCCGGCGGGACGTCAATGATGACACCGGTCAGGGTCTTGCTCTTCGTCTTCTCGGCCAACGGCTGAATCCCACCGGTCACAACACCGGTCGCGTCACCCAGGCTGAAGGTCGACTGGGCGTCCTGGAGCTGTTGCGGGTCGTTCGTGGAGAAGAACAGCACCGGGACCTTGGCCGCATGCAGCGGGGTCCAGATCGCCTGCGCCACCGCGGAGGCACCCACCACCACCGCCGCGACCTTCTGCTCAATCACCTGGTTCGCGCAGTCGGCGCCCTTGCTCGGGTCGTTCGCCGTCTCACACTTGACCAGCTGGATCGGCCGGCCACCAAGACCGGACTTGCGCTCGTTGAGGTACTTGACCGTCGCGTCCGCCACCCGCAGCTCGATCGACGAGTCGCTGGCCGGAGCCTTGCCGTCCGAGATGAACCCGACCTTCACCGGCGCACCGGTTGCCCGCGCCACCGGACCGAGCAGCGCGGCGTTGTCCGCGGCACTCGCCGTGGATCCCCCGCTGCCACCGCCGCCGTCACTACCGCCACCACTGCTGCTGCAGCCAGCCGTCACCGCCAGCAGCACTCCTGCGGACACTGCCGCCACGGCAGCGCTGGTACGAGCCCCCCGCCGCCCGGACCGTGGCCGCCCCGAAACATCGCGGTGACCACGTGCACTTAAACGATTCCAAACTGTGCGCATACGATTCCTAGTCTCTGCGTCCGTCGCTCCACACTGCCGGCGCCAGGGTACGGAGGTCGGAGCAGGCCCGCACACGGCAAACCACGCATGTCACAGCTGGCCCGAAACCTACCCTGCGCGGGCAGTGCATGCTGACACAGCGCGCATCTGGGGAGCAACTTGTACTAGGCCGATAGATCGGATATGCCAGGTTTGTAGCGCACATGGTCTGTGCGGGAGCCCCTGTCCTCCCATCACCCCTGACCGCCTCGACCGGACGTCATCCGTGACCGCCAGGTGCAACGGGCGCGACGGCGCACCCGTCCGTGGCACCCGGCAGTCGGTGGCGATGGGTGGCCACCAGCCGGTACACCCCGGCGGCCAGCCAACAGAGCGGCGGAAAGGACATGATCCATCCGGCGATCCGCCACGCGGACCCGGCTCGGCCGGCTCGGCGCGATCGGCGGAGGATCAGGGCGATCGCCGCCGCACCGGACGCACGCCGCCCGTCCACACCGATCCACTGCACGGCGCGGCCGGCTTCCCGTTCGCTCACGCCCAGCTCGGCCAGTGGCATCCGCTGCCAGGGTTCGATGTCGACCGCCGGCCGCACCTCGGACCGGAGGAACCGGGCCGACCGAGTGCAGAACCCGCAGTCCCCGTCATAGAGAAACAGTGGCCGGTCTCGGCCAGGCGACCGCAGGCCACCGCTCGACCGCATCGTCACACACATCCACCACCCGTCATCATTGACCACCATACCGCGCGTACACGAGCGCATTCCAGGTTGTCCGGCGACCCGCCGGCTGCCTATTCTCTCGCACCATAACGGTCGCCGGCCTGTCTGCCGGAAGCCATCGGAGACCGGCAGACAGACCGCGTCTCGCCTCGGCCTTTCTCTCTTTCTCTCCAGGACTGGGCAGGAAAACCCATGGAGCTGACGGCGCAAGGTTCCGCTGTCCATCCGCGGGAGGCGCCCAGCGGTGTACGCCGCCTCCGGCGGCGCCAGGTCGGTATCCGCCCCTTCGTCACCGCCAGTTTCACCTGACCGTCGTGGTCATCAGCACGATCTACCTGTACTACGCGCTGTACACCGAGGATGCGGTCGTGACCCAGATCATCCGGAACTACGGCTTCCCCTTCACCACCCTCGCCATGATGATCATGCCGTGAACGTCGCCTTCGCGCTTTCTGCAACGCCCACCGACACCCATTACCACGCGATCGCAGTCCATTTCGTTCTCATGTCCGTCGGCGGTGGCAGACCTACGTCGCCTGGATGGCGGCCTTCACCGAAACGGTCGAGAGAGCCAGCCCGGCCGGGACCGTCCTGGGACTGGCCCTGTGGGGGTGGATCCGGCGCCTCGCCGTGGCACTGGGTCTGGTCGGCCTCCTCCTGGCTTTGCCCACGACGTCGACGCTGGTCGACCACGGGCCGCGGACGAGCGGGCGCACGCCGACCGGGTCGCGCGCGAACCGGCCGGCCGGCAGGCCGCGGGCGACCCAGCCGCCACTCCTGCCCGCGCTCCGACCCCGCGTACAGGGTCAGGCCCGGCCCGCTCCCGCCTCTGGTGACCGGCGATCTCCGGTGGATCACCAGAGGCCCTGGCCGGTTCAGTTCGCCGGGAGTTCGAGGACAGCCTTGCCGGCGACCTGGCGCGAGAGCAGCGCCTCGGCCGCCTCCGCCGCCTGCTCCCAGGGGCCGCGCCAGCCGATCTGCGGGTCCAGCTGGCCCTGATCGAGCAGACGAACGAGATAGGCAAGATCCTCGGCCAGCCCGGAGCCCATGATGAACGGTTCGATCCGCTTGCCCTTCGCCTCGAGCCACACCGAACCGAAGTCGAGGATGGTCGGCTCACCGGAGGCGTTGCCGATGGCCAGCGCGACCCCGGTCGGTTCGAGCCGGACGAACGCGTCGGCGAGCTGAGCCCCGCCGACATTGTCCAGCACCCCGTGCACCGGGCTGGTGACACCTGCCGGGCCCAGGACGATCTCGGTGGCGCCAAGCCGTTCCAGGCCCGCGCCGCGGGCGGGAGTGCTGACCGAGGCGACCACGTCCGCACCGGCCCGAGCGGCCAGCTGCACGGCGAACCGCCCCACCCCACCGGCTGCACCGGTAACCAGCACCCGCCGGCCAAGGACCGCGCCCAGCCGGCGGACCGCCCGCAGCGCGGTCACCCCGGCCACGGGCAGCGCGGCCGCCACGCCCAGATCGAGACCGACGGGCAGCACCGCCAGCTCCGCCGTCGACACTGTGCGCAGGCCGGCCCAGCCGCCGGCCCAGCCGAAGGTCACCACCGGGGTGCCCGGCGGCGGTCCGGAACCATCCGCGGCCGAGACGACGACGACGCCGGCGGCATCCCAGCCGTGCACCGCGCCAGGCTTCGCCCGACCTGCGCGGTGGGCCACCTCGCCATGGTTCAACGAGACCGCCCGCACCTCGACCAGCACCTCGCCGGGGCCGGGCACCGGATCCGCCACCCGGTCGAGCCGCAGACCGGCCGGCTGATCCGGGTCGTAAACGAGTGCCAGCACGAACTCTCCCTGGGGTCACGGCGTCAGGCGCCGTCTGGTACCAGAACAGCCCCATCCGAGATGACTGTCCAGCACCGGACCGGCCGTCCGCCCGCCCGCCCGCCGGGAAACAGGAAGCCCAGGCGACCGGCAGGGCCGGGGCACGGACATCGCGGGATGAGCTACCGCGGTGCGTCGGCCTTGTCCCGGCTGTCCTGGGCGAGGTGGAACGCGGCGGCCTCGCGGACGGCATCCAGCGTCGGGGACGGATGCCAGCCGAGCTCACGCGTCGCCTTGGCATGGTCCAACGGTGGCATGAAGTACATGAGACGGACGGTGACGCTGTTCATCAGGACGTCCCGGCGCAGCACCCGGGCGACGACGTCCCCGGCGCGGCCGACGACCTTCAGCACGGGCAACGGCAGGCCGACCCGCGGCGGCTTCGCGCCGCCCGCCTCGGCGGCGGTGACCAGTACGTCCTTCCAGGACAGGTACCGTTCGCTGACGATGTAGCGCTCGCCGACCCGCCCCTTCTCGGCGGCGAGCAGGAACGCTCGGGCGGCATCCCGGATGTCGACGACCTCCATCGAGGCGGCACCGAAGTGGATCGGCATGCGTCCCCGCGCCGCGTCAGCCACCATCTGGCCGTGCGGGGTGCCGTAGTCGTGCGGGCCGTACGTCGTCGACACGCACAGGACCACGCCCGGCAGCTCCCGCTCCCGGCAGTAGCTCAGGACGAGCTTCTCGGCGTCGATCCGGGACCGGATGTACGGCCCGCCCAGATGCGCCCAGGTGTGCGGGTGGTCCTCGTTGGCCGCTCCGCCGTCCGGGGCGAGGCCGATCGTGCCGACGGTGCTGCAGAAGACGAACCGCCGCACCTTCTCCTCAACGGCGGCGTCCAGCGCGTGCCGCAGGCCCTCGACGTTCGTTGCGAACAGCGGCGCCGGGTCCCGCAGCGACGCCCGGGTGTCGACGACACAGTAGTAGACGGTGTCGACGCCACGCATCGCCTCGCGCAGCGCCGCATCATCGGTGAGCTCGCCGTGGTGGCGCTGCACGGGCAGCTCGTCAAACGCCTTGGTCGAGCTGGAAGGCCGGATCCACACCCGCACCTCGTCGCCGCGCTCGGCCAACTGCCGGGTCACATGCGAGCCGAGGAAACCGCTCGCGCCCATTACCAGCTGTAATCCGCTCACGTGCCGGCCGCTCCTTCGCCACTGTTGCCTCGGATGTCACCGTTGGCTGGGACAGCGCCACCGTCCGGATAGTGGCGTGGCGCTGGACACACCAACGTCGTCGACATTAACGCCGTTCAGACCGGCGCACACCTGCTATCGCACCGGCGCGGACAGCGCCGACCGGCTCACAGCCCGGTGGCTGACCGGTGGTGTTCCTGCCCGCGGACCTGGGTGATGGTCCGGCCGGCGGGACAGCGGGTCCCGTGCCGGCAGCGCACCCACTTGCAACCCATTTGCATCTGCAGGATAGTCGCACATGCCTGGCGACCCTGCTGGAAGGAGACTCCGCATGGCCCACTCCACACCCGGTTCGGACGGAGCCGGCGGGGTCGGAGCCGGCGGGGTCGGAGCCGGCGGGGTCGGAGCCAGCTCGGCCGGCGGGGCAGGCGGGGCAGGCGGCGAACCCACGCTCGCGGCGCGGCTGGCCCAGTTCCGGGGAAGCCTCACTGCCGCGGACCGGCGCTCGCTCGCCGGGATGGGGGCCGTCGTCGTCGTGCTGCACGTGGTCGGCTTCGTCGTGTTGTTCGCGCTGGTCACCCCGTACGACTACCGCCTCGGCGGCGACCGTCCGATCTTCACCGCCGGCGTCGGGATCCTCGCCTACACCTTCGGCCTACGCCACGCCTTCGACGCCGACCACATCGCCGCCGTCGACAACACCACCCGCAAACTCATCGCCGACAACATCGCCCGCGAAACCGACGGGCAGCCCCGCCACCGCCGTCCGCTGTCGGTCGGCTTCTGGTTCTCCCTCGGGCACTGCACCATCGTCCTCGCCCTCGCGTTCCTGCTCTCCGCCGGCGTGAAATCGCTGATCGGACCGGTCGAGGACGGCTCCTCCCGACTGCACACCATCACCGGCGTCATCGGCCCGTCCGTATCCGGGGTGTTCCTGTGGATCCTCGGGATCCTCAACCTCGTCGCCCTGCTCGGCATCCTCAGGGTCTTCCGCGACCTGCGCGCCGGCACCTACGACGAGGCCGAACTCGAACGACACCTGGACTCCCGCGGCCTCATGAACCGGATCCTCGGCGGCCTCACCAGAACCGTCACCCGCCCCTGGCACATCTACCCGGTGGGCGTCCTGTTCGGTCTCGGGTTCGACACCGCCACCGAGGTCGGTCTACTCGTGCTCGCCGGCGGCGGCGCCGCGTTCAGCCTGCCCTTCTACGCGATCGGCGTCCTACCGATCCTGTTCGCCGCCGGCATGTGCCTCATGGACACCATCGACGGCGTCCTCATGAACGCCGCCTACGGCTGGGCCTTCGCCCGCCCCGTCCGCAAGGTCTACTACAACCTCACGATCACCATCATCTCGGTGATCGTCGCCCTCGTCATCGGCACCATCGAACTGCTCGGCGTCCTCGCCGACCGCCTCGCCCTCACCACCGGCCCGCTGGCCTGGATCGCCGGCGTCAACCTCGACTACGCCGGCTACACCATCGTCGGCATCTTCTTCCTCACCTGGGCGATAGCACTCGCCATCTGGCGCTTCGCCCACATCGAGGATCGCTGGGCCGCTCCCGGCGCACCCATGGCCGCACCCACCGCGGCGCCGGCCGCCGCGCCGACCGTGCCAGCCTCGTGAGCCACCACACCGCCCAGCACCGCGCCGCCGGTGGCGGCCCGTCGACCACCCTCAGCTGGACCGTTCCGGGCCGGACCCGGGCCGGCGGACCCAGGTTGCCGGATCACCGCAAGGGGCGGTGATACCACCAGAACGCCGTCCTGGCCACTGGCAACCTGGACGACCGACGCCGGGACATTCGGCACCTCGGACGGGTAGGGTAGGCAGCGTTGCCTGTTCTCCGCTGTATGAACGTCATGCATCGTCGAACGGAACGGCCGGGCGCGGAGTGATCCGCAGCCGGTGCGAGACCGGGAGACGAGAGACGTCTACCGGGACAGCTGCAAGGAGAACGATCGTGGCGCAGGGTACCGTCAAGTGGTTCAACGCGGAGAAGGGCTTCGGATTCATTTCCGTGGACGGCGGCGGTCCGGACGTGTTCGTCCACTTCTCCGCCATCATTGCCGATGGCTACAAGTCTCTTGACGAGGGCCAGAACGTGCAGTTCGAGATCGTGCAGGGCCAGAAGGGCCCGCAGGCCGACAACGTTCAGCTCGCCTGACGTCTCACCGGCTGCACTGACAGGGCAGCGCGCGGGCGACCGTGCGCTGCCCTGTTTTTTATGTCAGTCCCGCCGCCCGTGTCCGTGGGACACGGCTGTCCCGACCGGCGCCAGCGCCAGCGCCACGATATGGCAGCACCGGCTACGGTTCGTACCCCTGGGCCGAGCTATGCCGGTGGTACGCGGATGACGAGCAGGGCCGTGTCGTCGCTGGCCCAGTCGCCGCTGTAGCGGGAGAGTTCCTCTCCCAGGCTCGCGACGACGCCCGTGGCGGCGAGGTCCTCGCAGCGGGCGAACGCGGCTTCGAGCGCCTCCTCGCCGAACATCGGCACGCCGGCTGCGGCAGCCTGGTCCCGCCGGCGGGGGCGGGCCTCGGTGGCCCCGTCGGTGTAGAGCAGCAGCGCGTCCCCGGGCCCGAGCCGGAACGGGGTGTCGACCAGGTGCACGTCATCGAGCACGCCGAGCAACGTGCCGGGTTCCCCCACCGGTGCCACCGCGCCAGCCGCCCGGCGGACCAGCGGCGGCGGATGCCCGGCCAGACACAGCCGGCCTTCCACGCCGTCCGCGGTCGGCCGAAGCATCACGCACACGGCGGTGAGAAACCGGTCGTTACCGCGATAGGCCAACAGGGCGGAGTTCAGCCGCTCGCACACGGCGGCGGGTGACCTGTGCTGGGTCGCCTCCGCCCGCAGGGTGTAACGGGCCAGCGCGGTCAGCTTCGCCGCGTCGACGCCCTTGCCGCACACGTCTCCCATCACGGCACACCACCACCGGCCGGTGGTCCGGAACAGGTCGTAGAAGTCGCCGACGACCGTGGTGCCGCCCGCCGCCGGAAGATAGGACGCCGCGGTCTGCAGCGTGGGAATCTCGTCGAGCACCGGCGGCAGCAGACTGTCCTGCAGACTTCGGGCCAACGCCGCGGAGGTCCGCTCGGCGTCCCGGGCGGAGGCCAGCGCGGACCGCAGGTTGATCTCGTTGCTCACCGCGCGGGCCAACGTGCCCAACGTCGAGAGCTCCTGCGGGGCCCACACGCGTGGATTCTCGTCGATCACACACAGACTGCCGAGCACCTCGCCCCCGGGCGCCAGAATCGGCTGCCCCGCCCAGGCACCGATCTTCATCGGCCGTACCGACGGATGCTCACGGGTGCGGGGATCGGCGGCCACGTCGCCCACCGCGAGCCCTTCTCCCAGGCCGATCAGCAGATAGCAGAAGCTCTCCTCGACGGACGTCCCACGACGAGCCGCGGCCTCGCCCGACACCCCGACGGACGCCTTCCAGAACGACCGTCGGGCGTCGACGAGCGTGACAAACGCCCGCTGGCACCCGGTGATCTGGGCGGCCAACGCGGCAAGGTCGTCGAAGGTGGGCTCCGGACCGGTGTCGAGCAGCCCGGTGGCGGCCACGGCTGCCAACCGGCCGGCCTCCGCCACGGCGGCAGGAAGCCCGTCGGCCCGAACCCCGCCGGGGAACGTCAGCGCACCCACCCTGGACCTCACTCCCCGCGGCTCCCCGCGCACCACCAGGCCGGGACCCACGACCACCACCGCAGCCACCGGCAGCGCCTGACGACAACCCCTGACGACACAGGGCAGCCGCCATCGCGGCTCCGGCCAGGCACGCTCGGACGCAGGACGTCCGTCGCCAGGGCCGGCGCCCATCCAATCATAACCGGAAACGACCGGATCAAACCTGCGAACCGGCACGCACCACAACCGTGAGGCGGTTGGCTTCGACTTTCCTCCACCGGTGGATCAGGACGAGGAGTTTTCACCGGGCAGCCGCGCCGTGTAAATCCCGGATCGAACAGGTACTGGTCACACCTAACGGGTCGGACGCCCCCGGATGACCCGCGTAGAGTGCGATCAGGACGATGGGTTTTCCAACGCCGCGCAACAGAGTTTCACCGAGTCCGCAGCGGAGTTTCGCCGAGTCGAGGTGCCACCCAGATGACCAGTGCGCAGCCGGCAGGTCACCAGCCACCCCCGCAGCCCGGTGGCATGGCGGCGGGCCGGGTGGTCAGTTGCGAGCTCACCCTCGAGGTCAGCGAGCCCGCGGAGCTCGCTGTCCACATTGTCGCCGCGGGTGGTCGGGTGGTCCGGGCCGAGCACCTGGCCGTCACGCTGGGCGGCGAGGCGCTGCCGGCTCCGGCCGAACTGACCGCGCCGCACCGTGGGCGCCTCCATGTCCTGCGCACAGGCCCGGGCCTGCTGTCGGTGTCCTACCGGGCCGAACTCGCCGCCGCGCCGCCGGGCGCAGCGGGCCCCGTCGACCACCCCGACCTGCCCGGATCGCCATCGACCCCATCGCCCCCATCCGCCCCACGCCAGCCACCCGACCCGCGACGGCTGCCCGACCTGCCCCGGCCGAACGGCCCGGAGCCGCTGCCCGACCTGGAACAGCTGACCTATCTGCGGGCGAGCCGGTACTGCCCGTCCGACCAGGTCGTCGGGTTCGCGGTCGCCGAGTTCGGCGCGCTGCCCGCCGGGCGCCCCCAGGTGGAGGCGATCACCCGATGGATCAACAGCCGGGTGGGATACGTTCCGGGTGCCAGCAACGTGCACAGTTCAGCCACCGATGCCCTGCTTACCGGACAGGGGGTCTGCCGCGATTTCGCCCATCTGGGAATCACCCTGTGCCGGGCACTCCAGATACCGGCACGTTTCACCGCCGTATACGCACCCGGCCTGACTCCGATGGATTTTCACGCCGTCTTCGAGGCTTTCTCCGACGGCGCCTGGTGGGCCTGTGATGCCACTGGTCGAGCTCCTCGCCAGGGCATGGTCCGCATCGCGACCGGCCGAGACGCGGCGGATACCGCCTTCCTGAACGTCCTGCGCGGAATCGTCGCGCTGCGTTCACTCGAAGTGACGGCGACCGTCACCGGCGCGCTTCCGCTCGATGACGGGTCCGACCCGCAGCAGCTCGGCTGAGCACCGTGAGCGCCTTTCGGCCATTCCATGAAAAGGGGGAGGCCGGTCCGGGATGACAATTTCCCCGTTTGCGGCCGCGTGCTCGCGTAGCATGACGGTATGGAACGTGAAGATCTGTGGACGACTGCAGGCATCGCGCGTCGACTGGCTATTCCGGTGGAACGAGCCAGAAAACTGTGTCGCCGCACGGACTTTCCCAGGCCGGCCCGATCCGCGCCGTATTTCGACCTCTGGCGGGCGCAGGATGTCGAAGCCTGGCTCCTGGAAGGTCCGACGGACGGCTGACCGTGCCACCGCCCGTCGGCGGTGGCCGCCGGCTCCGCTCGGGCCGGACACGTGCTCGCGGCGATAGCATTCGGCCTTCTCGCGGTGGCCCTGGTGGTGGCGGCGGCTCTGGCCGCGAGGCGGTTCGGCCTACCCGCTCCCGTGCTGCTCGTCGGTGCGAGCACCGTCTACACCCTGCTGCCCGGTCCGGATCTGCGCCTGGACCCGGACATCATCCTGGTACTGGTCATCCCACCGTTGCTGTACTCCGCCGCGCTGAGCTCGAGCCTGTTGGAGATCCGGGCGAACCTGCGTGCGGTGATCTCGCTGTCCGTGCTGCTCGTCGTCGCCACCGCACTGGTCGTCGGCGGCCTGCTGGTCGCGGTGATGCCCGGGCTGCCGTTCGCGGCCGCCTGCGCGCTCGGCGCGGCGCTGGCCCCACCGGATGCCGTGTCGGCGCTGTCGATCGGCCGGCGAGTCGGACTGCCAGACCGGTTGCGCACCGTCATCGAGGGCGAGAGCCTGCTCAACGACGCGACCGCGCTGACCCTCTACACGGTGGCGGTCGCGGCGGTCGTCGGCGACCCGTTCGACGTTCCCTTCGTCATCGAACGGTTCCTGGTTGCCGCGCTCGGCGGGATCGCCGGGGGCCTCGTGGTCGCCTGGCTGCTCGGGCAGCTACGACGGCGGATCGAGGAGCCGGTCGCCGAGTCGACCATCTCGCTGGCGACCCCGTTCGCCGCCTATCTTCCCGCCGCGGCCCTGCACGTGTCCGGTGTGCTTGCGGTCGTCACGGCGGGGCTCGTCCTGGGCCACCAGTCCCGGCAGCTGCTGTCCGGCGCCGCCCGGCTGCACGCCCTCGCGGTATGGCGCCTGGTGGACCTGCTGCTCGAAGGCTTCGTCTTCCTGGTCATCGGCCAGCAGTTCGTCGCCATCGTCCCCGCGATCGCGGACTACTCCCTGGGCACGGTGCTGGCCGCGGCAGCGGTGACTCTCGGCGGTGTGTTGCTGACGCGGGCATTGTGGCTGCTGGTGCCCGTCCTGCTCCCGACGCGGCTGCGCTTCCTGTCCCCACACCCGTATCTGTCCGGCCGCGAGCTGCTGGCGCTGTCGTGGTCCGGGATGCGCGGCGTGATCTCGTTGGCCGCGGTGTTCGCGCTGCCGGCATCCACCGATGCCGTCGAGTTTCCCCAACGCGATCTGCTGCTGTTCTGCGCCTACAGCACCGTTCTGGTCACCCTCGTCGGACAGGGTCTGACCTTCGGGCCGCTGCTGCGACGCCTGGGGGTCCGGCCCGACGCCCACGAGAGCCGCCGACGGCGGGCCCGAGCCCGCACCGCGGCCGCCGAGGCCGGCCTGCGTGCACTGCGATCCCTCCAGCAGCACGAACCCATCCCCGACGCCCTCGCCGGTCGACTGCGCCGCGCCGCGGAGGACCGCAAACAACGCAGCCAGGACAGCCTGACCGCGCTGAACACCCCCGCCGACGAACAGGTCCGCCCCGAGAGCCCGACCCAGACCTTCGGCCGCGTCCGACGTATCATGATCGAGGCCGAACGGGACGAGCTACAGCTGTGGCGGGATACCGGAGCGCTCTCCGACGTCTCACTGCGCCTGCTCGAAAGCGAACTCGACCGTGAGGAAGGAGCACTTCCGCCCTCCTGAGGTCAGCTGGCTTCTGGCCGGAACGTCTCTGGCCGGAACGTCTCTGACCGGGACACCTCTGACCGGGACGGCGGGCGCAGCGGTGCCCCGACGCCGTGCAGCCACCGCAGTGCCTCGCGACAGGAGCCCACCGCGCTGGCCTCCTGACAATCGATGCCCCGCGTCTCGCAGAACGCGCGCACCAGCAGGTGTGCCGGGCGCAGGTTCGGCCGTGGCATGCTCGGGCAGAGGTGCTGCTCGATCTGGTTAGTTCAGGCCGGCCCCGACGTCCACACTCATGGTCATCCCGCTCAACCGACCACCAGATCAGCGAGAGGGAACCCGGAACAGGCGTACGGACCAGACCCGGACGAGAACACGGCCACGCTGACCCACCGATCTCCGCGCCACACCGGAGGGGCGACGCCCCACGACGTCGGATGCCCGGTGGACTGCCAGCGCGGCCGGCCCGGTCAGTTCAGCTGGTTGCGTCGACGGCCCGGACCGGACGGACGGAAAGCAGGACAACGGCCACGACCAGCAGCGGCCCGCAGATCAGCAGTCCGGCGGGCGGGCCGACGAGCGTCCACAGGCCGCCGGCGGTGATGGTGGCGAAGACCCGTCCGGCGTTCTGCAGGCCGATCAACGCACTCAGCGCAGGCCTGCGGCTGTCCGGGGTCGCGAGTCGGGCGACCCCGGCGTATTCGGCGGCATCCACCGCGCCGGCGGCCTGGCCGGCCAGCACGAAGCAGATGATCATCAGGGCCAGCTCACCCGGTGCGGCGAAGGCGAACCCGGCGTAGGCCAGCAACAGGACGACGGCGCCCGCCGCGACCACCACACCGGCACCCAGCCGGTCCACCACCCGACCGGCCCAGACGGCACCGCCGGCCGCGCTCACCTGGTAGACGACGTAGAGCAGCGCGACGGCCTGCAGCCGGCTCAGCGACCCCGCCCCGTCGGGAAGGATCTTCGTCGCGCGCAGCAGGAGCAGCGCGGCGGCGATGTTCGACGCCTCGTACAGGGTGACGCCGACCAGCAGCCGTCCCAGCGGCCCGGACCGGCGCAGCTCGGCCAGCATCGACCGAGTGGAAGGTGCCGGCGGGCCCGGCGGATTCGAGCCCGCCGCGTCGGACCCGTCGGCCCGGGATCGGGCCGCGCGCGCACCCATCGCGCTGGCCACGCCGGCGACCAGCGCCGGAACGACCGCCAGCAGCAGGACGGTGCGGACACTGGCGAACGCCAGCAGCAGCACCGCGATCAGTGGGCCGGCCGCCGCGGCGAGCGCGTCGATGGAACGCTCGATGCCAAGCTGACGACCGGAGCCCCGGGCCAGCGCCTGTTCGCTCACCGGCCGCAGGGTCGTCGGCGTGCCCAGGCCGCGCGCCACCCACGAACCGGACCGGCAGGCACCGGCCTGCCAGACGGCGGCGCCCCCGACCAGCAGTTGCCATACCCGCCGCCACAGCCCGGTGGGCGCGGCGACCAGGTAGGCCAGGA
>NZ_JAMQQG010000034.1 GCF_023716925.1 Frankia sp. R82 | reverse complement strand
GCGCGGGCCAGCCGCACGGCCTCGCCGGCCGCGCCGCCGGCTGTGCCGGCCGGCGGGTCGCCGGTCGGGATGAGATCGGCGAACTGGAACTCGGCACCGGCGTCGAGCAGCAGCGCAACACCCCGCCCATCCCCCGCGGGCAGTGGCGCGACCACCACAGCCGCGCTGCCAAGCCGGGACGCCTCACCCACGAGCACCAGCGCGTCGCCGGTGAGGTCGACGTACAGCGCGCCGCGCAGGACATCGGGCGTGATGAAACCGGCCGGGACGGGAATCGCTCCCCAGGTGCCCGCGGCGGTGTATCCGTCCGCGACGGTGGCGACCGAGATCGCACTCACCGCGCTGCCGGTGCCGCCGGCTCCCGTGCCGCCGCCAGCAGTACCGGTGTCGGCGATCGTGGGGGAGACGGTCGTGGGGGAGGCGGTGGGGTCGGTGCCGATGATGGCGAGCAGTTCGGCGGTGGGACCCGTCGTGGGTGAGTCGGCCAGCCGGACGGTCGCGGAGAGCGTCGGCAGGGACGCCAGGGCAAGGATCCCGGTGACGATCAGCTCGGCCGATCGGTCGCCGCCGACCGCAGCGGCGCCCGTCGAGACGGTGCCGGCGGGAGGGGCGGTGCCGGCGGGAGGGGCGGTACCGACGGGAGGGGCGGGAGGGGCGGTGTCGGCGGGAGGGGCGGTGCTCGGGGGACGGGGGCCGACCGTCAGGCTCATCGCCAGTCCCAGCATGGTGGCGGGCCGGCCGGAGATGGTCGGGCCCCAGGTCGCCGTGCTCGCGAGCAGGGCGGTGGTGGCCAGGGACGCGGGTGCGAGCGTCACGGCCGCCGCCGTGATCGCCAGCTGGGGGAAGCCGGCGGGCAGTGGAAGTCCCGTGGCCGGCAACAGGATCGCAAGCAGCCCGGTCAGGGAGATCTGCTCGCCGTCGGCCAGCCTGAGCGAGACCCACCAGCCGTCGTCGGACGGCGCGACCGCACCGCTGTTGTCCGCGGTCAGCAGGAACCCGGCGCCGCCCAGCTCGATCTCCGCGGCCAGCCGCAGCCCGACCGAGGACGCCGGACCGCCCCCGGCGTCGGCCTGGTCGTCCGGGATATCAGGGTCATCCAGGACATCGGGGTTGTCCAGGACATCGGGGTTGTCCAGGACATCGGGGTTGTCCAGGACATCGGGGTCGTCCGGGTCGTCATCGATGTCGTCCAGGCTGCCGGCCTCTTCGTCGGCCGGGTTCTCGTCGGTGTCGGCCAGGCCGGCTGTGCCGGTTGCCGCCGGGTCGTCGGGAGCGACGGGGGTGCGGTCGAGCTCGATGTCCAGAGACAGATCGGTCACGGCGAGGACGCCGGGGATGATCGTCCAGGTGTCGTCGAGGGCCACGTCGGCCCAGACGGTGGTGATCTGGCCGGCGGCGAGGTCGTAGTCGACGTCGAAGCCGACCAGGCCGATGTCGGTGACGATGGACAGGCCCGGTGGCAGCAGTGCGTCGAGCCCGTCGTCGGGCAGGCCGACCAGGGTGAGCAGCGCGGGCAGGCCGAGTGCCGACTCGGCCGCCAGCGACACGGTGCAGACCTGAGTGCCGGCTTCGCGGGTCACCAGGAGGGCGAGCGGGGCGTCCCCGATCGTCGCCTCGACCCGCAGCTCCCCGCCGACGGTCCGGGTCGCGTCGTCCAGCGGAGACATGACCGTCACGAAAGCTGCCAGCGTCACCACCGTCAGGCCGGGCAGGAACGGGAACGTCCAGGTGGCGCCCTCGGGCAGGGCGACGGCGACCGAGGCGTCGACAAGAGCCGGGACGGCCGGGTCGACCGTCACGGTCACCTCGTCGAGCACCAGCGAGCCGAGGGTCGCGAGACTCGGCGGCAGGTAGGGCCCGAGGTCGTCGATGCCCAGCAGGTCACCGACCGCGGACGCGATGGCGCCGAGCCCCGCCAGAGCGAGCGCCGGTTGGGCGGACAGTCGCACCAGGCCGGGCCCCAGTGGCACCTCGGCCTGGACGCCCACGCCGGCCAGCGTGATCGTGCCGTTGAGGACCCCGGTGAACTGCCAGTCCGACTGGGCCGTCGAGGCGGCCACCCGTAGCCGCAGGGCGTCCAGGCTCAGGACCTCGGGCACCAGGTTCCATGCCGAGGCGGTGGCGAGCTCCACCGTGGCGGCCACCACCGAGCTGGGTGCCGCGGCCGGCGAGGCATCGGTGCCGGCGGAGCCGAGACCGGGGGCGGGGGCCACCAGGGCGTCCAGGGCGGTGAGCCGGAAACCGTCGGGGAGGCCGACGGGCAGGGCGGCGGCGAGGCCGGGGCCGACGACCGCCGCGAGCAGGCCGCCGGCGAGGTCGGCGAGGTCGATGCCGCTGCCGGCGCTGTTCGTGATCCGCCAGGGTACGAACGGTCCCGGAAAGGCGAGTGTGACGTCGAGTCCGGTCGTCGGGCTGGCAGGTCCGGCGGCCAGCCGTCCGCGGATCACCGGCTCCTGCGCCCAGCCGACCCGGCCGTCCCCGGCCAGGTGCAGGACCGTTTCGAAGCGCGCGTCCGTCAGCGTGAACGCGCCGCCCAGCGGTGCCGCGCCGGCCGGCAGCGCGGCCACCACCCGCACAGCCCGAACCGGGTCTGCCGGGTTCGCCGCGGTCTGCGGCGCCGCTGTCGGGACGGCGATGGCGAGGGGGGTGACCGTGACCGTGGGCAGGGTCAGGTCGGGCAGCGCGGTTGCCGGGACGTCCGCGCCGAGCCAACCGCGGGCGGCCAGCTCGCGCAGCATTACCGGACCGGTGGTGGCCGACAGCGCCGTCGTGGTGACCAGAGCAGCCGGCGTGGTGACCAGAGCCGGCGCCGAGCTCGGGGCGCCGGCCGGTGGAACGGTGGCTGTCACGGTGATGACGACGGTGACGACCGGCGTATCGGCGGCAGCGTCGGACCCGGTGGCAGGCAGAGCAGCACCACCACCCGCGGTGAGCGGGCCACCGGAGGCCGACGGGACGGCGGGGAGCGTGCCGGTGATGGTGACCGTGCTGGGGGTGACGGTGACGGTGGTGTCGGCCAGGCGCAGCGTGCTCGGGTCGAGGGCGGCGAGGGCGGCGAGGTCGGTCAGGGCGAGGAGGTTCATCAGGTCCGTCCGCCTGGAAGGCCGGTGTGGCCGGTGGGAATCGGGGCGAAGGCGGCCTGGTTCGCACCCCAGTAGGTGCCGGGGAAAGTCCGCACGAACAGGCGCAGGAGCAGGGCGTCGATGCTGGTCGTGAGCATGCCGGCCTGGGTGAGCCGGGCGCGGAAGACCGTCATCCACACCGACCAGAAGCCGAGGCTGGTGGCCGTCGCCACGATCTGGTCGATGAGCAGGCCGGCCAGTTCGCCGTCGTAGGCGGCGAGCGTGTTGCCGAACGAGGCCAGGTCGTTCGCGAGCCGCACGGCGACCCGCCAGGTGGTGGTGCGGTTGTCGGCGCGCCGGTCGGGGACGGCCGGATCCTGGCTGCGGTCGATGTCGAGTCCGACGAGGGCCAGCGTGTTCGCCGGGCGGTCGCCGTAGGTGGTGGGTGCGGTGGGGGAGACCCGGACCCGCGCGACCTCGTTGCCGACGCCGGCACTCGCGTCCCAGTAGTACTGGTAGGCGGACGAGCTGTCGCGGGTGATGTCGCACGGCCAGAGGTAGTCGTCGAGATCGCTGGCCTTTTCCGTCTTCGCGCCCTTGCGGGAGTTGCAGTTGACGCAGGCGAGCAGGAAGTTGTCCCACTCGGTCTCCAGTGTCGCGTCCTGCGACTTGGACATGATGTGCTCGACCGCGGCGTTTCCGGCGAGCGCGACCTCGCAGTACGAGCAGTACTCGCCGATCTGACGCAGCAGCGCCCCGCCGAGCACGTGGTACGAGTACACCGTGTAGTGAGCACGGGGCAGGACGGAGTCGAGGGCCGTTTGGGGCTCTCGGTAGACCGGTCGCATCGGGTGACGTCCCTCGGGTGGAGTCGGCGCGGGGTGAAGTCGTTGCGGGGCGAGCTCGGCGCGGCCAGACCCACAGGCGGTGGGGCCGGCAGGCGGTCAGGCGGGGAAGCGGGTGCCGGGGTAGTCGGTGCGCAGCCGCTCCCGCAGGTCGTCGCGGACGCGGACGCTCGGAGCGTCGGTGGCGGTGGCGAGCATCTTGGTGACGACGTCGCCCCACAGCGTCCAGCAGCCGGTGGCGGCCGCGGTGTCGGCGACGGCACGCAGCACCATCTGGTAGCCGGCGTCCTGGGTCAGGTCGCCGTGCGCAAGCTGGGCGGCCCGTACGGCCCGGCGGATGCTTTGGGTGGCTGTCCACCAGGTGAGGGTGCGGCGGAACACCCGCCGGTCCATGGTCCGTTCAAGGTCCTTCGCCCGGGTCGACCCGGCGTTGTCGACACGAACCCGGGGGTCGCTGTTGAGGTCGAGTAACCGGACGGTGCTCCGTCGCCGCAGGTCGAGTGCGTTGGTCAGCGCGTTGGTGGGAGTGGCGGAGAGCAGCCGCAGCTCGATCGGGGCCTCGGCGACGGCGCGGACCTCAAGGTCGATCTCCGGCTGGCCGCCGGCCAGGGGCGCGTCCCCGGCACTCAGCCGCACCCAGTAGCGATCCGTGATCGTCACGTCGTATTCGGATGGTGGGGTGCCGGCACTGTGGGGTGCCGGCACCGCCTCGATGCTCGGAAAGAAGCGATGCCCGAGCGTGGTTGTCTCGGCCGCGGCGAGCACCCCGTGGGTGACGTGCCTGCGCACCGTCCCGCCGGGGGTGGCGATGGTGTGCTCCCAGTCGGCGGTGCCGTAGGTGACGCTGGTGGACTGGGGGCCGAAGGAGAACCGGTAGGTGACGCTGTGGTCGAGCCGGAAGCGCAGGGTGGCGCCGGCGCCGGTGGGCGCCTCCGGGACGGACCAGGTCCCGAACTCCGCGATCTGCCGGCCGACCTCGCGCAGCGTGTCCGGCAGCCCGCCGACCGCCACGGACTGCGGTACCCCGCCGTTCCAGGTGGTGGCGGAGAAATCAGCGAGCCCGGTGACCTGAGCGGTCGTCAGGGCGAAACGGCTGTAGGCGGTGGCCGACGTCTCGGCCATCAGCGTGCCGTTGTCGGCCCGGCGCACGGTGAGCAGGTTCTGGCTGATCAGGGGATAGACCTCGGTGTCGCGCAGCGCCTCCTCGAAGACGAAGGTCTGGTCCAGGCGCACCACCCGGCTCAGTTCGTAGCGGAACTCGGTGCCGGCGTTGACGTAGTCGGTGTCGGCCGGGGTGCGCAGGGTCGCCACCGCCGCGGCCCGGGCGGCCTGCGCCGTGGTGGTGAACGTGGCGTTGGCGAACTCCTCGTAGGCCGGCCGGCTGCCCTTGGCCGAGTTGCACGCCGCGCAGGCCAGCAGGAAGTTCGTCCATTCGGCGCCGTACTCGGGAAACGACGACCGGGCGACGGTGTGCTCGATCGCGAGCCCCGAGGTCATCGGCATCTCGCAGTAGGAGCAGTACTGCCCGATACCGGTGATCAGCGGGCCCCGGGCCTTCGGATATCTGCGGGCGACGCGATCGGCGTGCCGCTTCATCGCGGCCTTCGCCTGGGTGCGGTAGTACGCCTCGACCGCGCTCCAGGCGGCGATCTGCGGCCGGAGCTGGGCGAGCTCCTTCGCGGTGAGCATGCCGATCGCGGCGCCGGCCGGGGTGGGCGGTTGGGTCCCGATCTTCGCCGCGAACCCGTCCAGCTGCCCGACGAGCTGGTCAAGGTTCTTGCCGTTGGCCTTTTTCAGGGCCGTCCGGCCCACCTTCCGATTGGCTTTCTTCTGCCCGGCGGTAGCCTTCGGTAGTGCACGGACGACGGACTTGTAATATTCCCGTCGCCGGGCTGTGCGGAGCAGCCGGATGTACGTCTCCTGCGCGGACTCGCACTCGTCCTGAATACCTTCCTGCACGGTGCGGTACGCATCAGGAAGAGCCGGACGGGCAACGGGACGCACAGCGTCATCCTTTCGGAACAGGGAAAGGGGCAGCATGGATCGCCGCTGCCGCCGGCGCGGACGGGCGCGTCGGATCGCGGAGCGGAATTCAGGAGAAGATGGGCGGTCGGATGTCACCCCCTGTGTCTCACCCGAACCACGGAAAACATATCGCCCACCAGGGGGCGCCGGCAAGAAGCAGTTCCTGCGGCGAGTGTTCCCGCGTCACCCGCCTCGTGCCGGTTTTCCTCCCGGCTGCCCCCGGACGGCTCGCAACGCGTCTCGCCCGCCGCCGGCTCTGGCCACGGCCGGCCACACGCGTCGCGGGATGTAATGGGACTAATTGGAAATATAGATATCAATCAGGTATTCGCCGAGGTTGGGGACGTGGTCGCCGGCTGGCAGACTGCCCCCCAGGTACGCGAGTGCGGCCAGGTGCGGGAAGGACGGGTAACGCCATGCCCCAGCTCGACGACCACGGGTGGATGACCCGGGCGATCCAACTCGCCCACCGCTGCCCACCCGCCACCGGCGCCTACTCGGTGGGGGCCGTCCTCGTCGACGAGGACGGCGAGGAGATCTCCTCCGGCTTCTCCCGCGAGGTCGACGACGCGGTGCACGCCGAGGAGTCCGCCCTCGCCAAGATCGATCCGAACGATCCGCGGCTCGCCCTGGCGACGATCTACAGCACCCTCGAACCCTGCTCCCAGCGCACCTCCCGGCCACGCAGCTGTACCCAGCTCATCCTGGCGGCGAAGATACCCCGGGTGGTCATCGCCTGGCGCGAACCCAGTCTCTTCGTCGCCGACTGTCAGGGCTACGAGCTGCTTACCGCAGCCGGTGTCACCGTCGTCGAACTGCCCGAACTCGCCGAGCAGGCCCGCGCGATGAACGCCCACCTGTGGGTCTGAGCGCCGCGAGGACGCCTGGTCTGGCTGCTGTGCGGGGAAGGGAGCCGAACCCGTCCGGTGCGGCGCCGGCCGCGAGCCGGGCTCGGGATCGAGGGTGCAGGCGGGCAGCGGACTGTGGGTCCTCAGGGTCCTCAGGTCCTCAGGTCCTCAGGTCCTCGGGCGTCCAGGCGGATGTGGCGTGGCTGGACGGCGAGCTGGTGCCCCTGTCGGACGAGTCGCGGGACGTGTCGGGACTGAGTGTGAACCCGGCGTGGGTGGCGATGCCGTCCGCCACGGCGGAGATCGACAGGGCGTCGGTGCGGAGATGGCGGGCGAACTCGGGGGCCCGCAGGGCGTCGAGGGAACGTTCGAGCTGGCGGCCGCTGTAACCGCGGGAGGTTTCTCCGCGCCGGTGGCTGCGGCGCATCATCGCGGCGCAGGCGTCGGTGCCGCTGCCGGGAAAGCCGCGGGAGCGTGGGCGGAACCCGCGGGGGTGGGGGAGGAGACGCAGTCGGTGGCGGTGGACGTGGCGGGGGCGTGCAGGCTGGCGAGCAGGGCGAGACGCTCAGCGCTCGTCGAGCCGGGTTCGGGGGTCAGCAGGGCCAGCCGCTGGCCCGGGTCGTCCTGCAGCCGCAGGATCTCCTCGGCGAGCGAGAGCTCACCGACGAGCGGGTGGCGCAACTCGCGCCGGCCGGGACCGCAGTCGCGCACCCCGTGGCGCGCCCAGGTGGACGCGAAGTCCGCGCTGTTGACGCACAGCTCGCCGATCAACGAGGTGAGCGCCGCGTCGTCGGGATGCTGCCCGCTGGCCAGCCGCAGGTAGCTGACGACGTCCTCGACCTTGCGCCGCCAGTGGACGTACAGGTCCCGGGTGTGCGCGTCGAGCAGGATCAAACGGGCCATGTTCGGCCGGGTGGCGCACTGCGACGGCGCGGCGAAGTCCAGGTGCGAGGCGATCAGCGCATGGCCGAGCCGGTTCCAGGCGAGCACGTCGGTGCGCCGGCCGATCACGAGCGCCGGAACGTCCCGCATCGTGCCGATCAGCTGCAGGACGGCGGGTCGGACCCGTTCGGGGCGGGTCGAACGTCGCGCGGCCCGGGCCGGCCGGGCGAGTGAGCGCATGTGCGCCTGCTCGTCGTCGCTGAGCAGCAGGACACGGGCCAGGGAGTCGAGTACCGCGTCCGAGGCGTTGCGGCTCTGCCCCTGCTCGAGACGGGTGTAATAGGTGACGCTGACCCCGGCGAGCTGCGCCAGCTCCTCGCGCCGTAGCCCGGGCACACGCCTGCGGTCGCCCGGCCGGCTCAGCCCGGCGTCGGCCGGGGTGAGCCGAGCGCGGCGGGAACGAAGGAACTCGCCGAGTTCGGTCATGGCGGCTATTGTCCCCGACCACCTGGCCGGACAATCCGTCCCAGGGTGACCCTGCCGTTGCCACCCTTCGCAGGGATGGCAACCGCAGGGGCGTGGCTACCATGCCGATCCGGCGGCAGTGTGCAAAGGCATGACGGAATCCTCCTTCGCCCCGCGGACGGCGGGATCCGGGTCGTCCGGCCCTGGCCCGGCCGCGCCGGCGACCGCCGGCCCGGCAGCTGGAGTGCCGGCGGCCCGGCCGCACACGGCACAGCTGCCGAGCGCCGAGCCGCGGATGACCCGACGCCAGCAGCTCGCCCTGGTTCTGCTGCTCGGTAGCCAGTTCATGCTGGCGATCGACTTCTCGATTCTGAACGTGGCGCTGCCGTCGATCGGTAGCGGCGTCGGCCTCGGCGACGGTGACCTGCAGTGGATCGCGACGGCGTTCGCACTGCCGTCCGCCGGGTTCACGTTGTTGTTCGCCCGGGTCGCGGACCTTTCCGGCCGTCGCCGGCTCTTTTTGATCGGCCTGGGCCTGCTCGTGATCGCGTCCCTGCTCGGTGGGCTGGCGCAGTCCCCGGCGGAACTGCTCGCCGCCCGGGTCGGGCAGGGGCTGGCGGCGGCGATCGCCGTTCCCTCGGCGCTGTCGCTGCTGGTCACGACCTTTCCGGACGGCCCGGTGCGCCGCCGCGCGCTGAGCCTCAACGGTGCCCTGCTGCCCGCCGGATTCACCGTCGGCGCGCTGGTCGGCGGGCTGCTCACCGGCTACCTGAGCTGGCGCTGGGCGTTTCTGGTGAACGTGCCCGTCGCCCTGGCCATCCTGGTGGCGACGCCGCGGGTCATTCCGCTCGACCGCGGTACGTCGGGGCAGCGCCTGGACATTCCGGGTGCGCTCACGGTCACCGCGGGTCTCGTCGCCTTTGTCTACGGGGTTTCCCGCGGCGGCGAGGACGGCTGGTCGGATCCGTGGGTGTGGGTCGCGATCGGCCTCGGCCTTGCCCTGCTGGTCGCCTTCTGGCGGATCGAACGGACCAGCCCGCATCCGCTGGCCTCGTTGGACGTCCTGCGGCTGCGCCATGTCGGCTGGGGCAATGCCGGCGGCTTCGGCGTGTTCGCGCTGGGCAGCTCGATCGTGTTCATCATGACGCTCTACCTGCAGCAGGTGCTCGGCTATTCGGCGGTCACCACCGGTCTCATCTTCGGGGTTCCCGGGGCCGCGGCGTTCACCGCCGGAATGGTCTCGCCCCGGCTGCTCACGGTCATCCCGTCGAAACCGCTGCTGGTGGTCGGCCTGGTCCTGCAGGGGCTGTGCGCGCTGGCGCTGGTGTTCGTCGGGCTGGACCGCGGTTCGCTGACGCTGGTTCTGATCGCGTCGGTCGTCGGCTTCTTCGGCCACGCCTGTGGCATCGTCGGCTATCTGATCACCGCCACCTCCGACCTGCGTGACGACCAGCAGGGCCTGGCCACGGGCCTGACGACGCTGACGCAGCAGGTCGCGCTCACCCTGGGCATTCCCGTCCTGTCGGCGGTCGCGAACGCCCGTACCAACACGCTGCGCGCCGACGGGGACCACTCCCCGGCCGACGCCATCCTCGGCGGTCTGCACCTGGCGCTCGGCGTGAACGCCGCTGTCACCGCCGTCGTGGCCGTCCTGGTCACCGTCTTCCTCGTACGCCCCGGTCGCCGGCGGCGCATGGACCGTGCAGACCGTGCAGATCTGACGGACCTGGCGCAGGACCGCGTGGCAGCGCCGGCACAGGGCGCCGGCCTGCCGGCAGCCGCGGGATCGTCCCCGGCGTAGGCGGCGCTCAGCTGCCGGCGGCGGTCGACGACCGCGGGCTGTCGCCGGCGGCGTCGGGATCGGTGTCCGGCCGTGCGTCCACCTCACCGGCACCGCTGGTGATCAGTACGAAGGCGGCCAGGACGGCGACGACGAAACCGGCGACCGCCAGCGGCGCGAGGCCCGCCCGGGCCCCGTCGCCCAGCAGGAGCGTGCCGGCCAGGGCAGGGAGCAGCGTCTCTCCCGCGCACTGGCCGGCCATCGCCGTGGTGACCGCCCCGCGCTGCAACGCGACGGCGAACAGGGCCAGCCCCAGCCCGCCGTAGGCCAGCAACGCCCAGGCCGCCGGGTCGCTCGCCACGTCCGACCACGGCCTGGCCTCGATCAGGCGGGCGCACAGCGCCGTCCCACCGAAGGCCAGGCCGGAGAGCAGCCCGAGCACCGCGCCCGCCCGGTGTCGTCCGGCCCGCGACGCCAGGCCGATCAGCACGACGATCACCGCCACCCCGGCGGTGATCCCCCAGGAGACGGCGGCCGAGGCCGGATGGGCCCGGCCCGGCTGCGCGGTCAGCGCCAGCAGCACCATCCCGACGCCCAGCGCCACCAGGGCGACCACCTCCCGACGGGGCGGTCGGGCACCAAGCGTGGCCATGGCCAGCACCGCCGTCACCCCGACCGAGCCGGAGAGGATGGCCTGAACCGCGAACAGGGGCAGCCCTCGCAGCGCGAGCAGCGACAGCAGCCAACCCAGCAGATCCAGCCCCAGCCCGGCCAGGTAGGGCAGCTGGACGACCAGCCGGGCCAGCGCCGAGGGGCTGAACGCCGCGACCGCCGCACCGCCCTGCGCGGACGACGGCGGCCTCGGTGCCGTCCGGGCCGCGCCGACGGACTGAAGCACCGCACCGGTTCCATAACACAGCGCACAGGCGAAGGCAGCCAGAGCGGCAGGCAACATCCCGAAGACGCTACGCCGTCACCGGCCGCCCGGCCGCGGGCCCCCTGAGTGCCGTGCTACCCGATCCGGCGGTGAACGTGGTGAATGAGCCGGGCTATGCCACGGTAGGGGTCCTGGGCGCCGGCCACCCACTCGGCGTCGACGACGGAGTCCACGTCCGGCCCCGGCGGGATGTCGCCGAGATGGTCGGTGAAGGTCCTGATGCCGTACCAGGCCAGCGACCGGGTCCCGGCGGCGGTGAGGATCCCGGCGACGTTCGCCGGATCGTCACCGGGTGGTAGCGGCAGCGCCGGCGGCCGATCGGGCCCGACGCCACCGGCACCTTGGCGGCGTCCCGTCTCCTGGACGTCCTCGGTGGCTGCGGCGGCCCAGGGATCGCCGAGCATCGCGGTGGTGTCCTGCCAGCGACCCTGCAGGCCCGCCCGCAGGGCGAGCGCCGGGCCGTTCTTGCCGACCACGGAGACGATCCCGCCGGGCCGAGTGAGTTCGACGAGGACGTTCAACAGGGGCGCCGGCTCGGGGACGAACATGATGACGCCGTGGCAGAAGGTGGCATCCCAGCCGGTCCCCACCAGGTGGACGGCATCGCGCCCGTCTCCCTCGACCAGCTCGACGCGCCGCCGGACCGACGCGGGGGCGTCGGCCAGACCGCGCCGCGCCGCGGCCAACATCCGTGGGTCGGGCTCGCAGACGGTCACGTGGTACCCGCGCCGGGCGAACTCCATGGCCTGCACGCCGTTGCCACCGCCGATGTCCAGCAGTCGCGCGGGCGCGGGCGGCAGGTGTTCGATCAGTGCACGGGTGACCAGCCGCTGGCGGACGATTCCGCGCAGGGTGGCCGTGTGCGCCACATAGTCGGCGGTGTCCGTGTAGTCGGCCGCGCCCGGGCCGTCGACGACGGCAAGCACCCGGGGCTCGCCGTCGGACGCCGACGGACGGCTCGGTGGAACGCGGTGGTCGAGAACGGGCGTGCTGAGATCGCTGGCCGAGGACGGCTGCATCAGGTGGTGCTCCTTCCGGTCCCTGAAGACATGTCCTGTTCAGCGGTGTCGCGAACCTCTTTCGCGCCGTCCCCGGCATGCTCCAGGTCACCTGCCGGACCCCGTCGCGGCGACGGCTGTTCAGGTCCGGTTCGGGCGCCGGCCATGATGGCCCCCCGGCGAGCACCGTGCCAGGTATGCCCTGAAACGGTCGCCGAGCCGGCGGGCGGACTCGGCTACGAAGCCGTCGGTGAACGGGTGGTCCGGACGAGCCGGGCGATGTCTCGTCGGGCCCGTCGGCCTTCCGCGATCAGCGGCAGAAGGGGGTAGGCATGCTGCATGCCGTCCGCCTCATGGAGCGTGACGGGCTGGTCGACCTCGTCGCACCGGTGGGCGAGCTGGTGCGCGTCGGTGTTGAGGATGTCGGCGGTGCCGGTGAACACGTCGATCGGGGCGAGACCGCGCAGGTCTGCGAGCAGGGGACTGACCCGGGCGTCGTGCGGGTCGAGTGGGCCGGCGTAGAGCCGGCCGGCCTCGGCCAGACCGTCGACTGCGAGCATGCGGTCCTGGGCGTCGATCTCGCGCTGGCGTGGTTCGGAGACGGTGATGTCGAGCCACGGGGAGATCAGCACGATGCGGGCCGGTTGCGGGTCGCCACGATCGCGTAGCTGCTGTGCGACGGCGAGGGCCAGGCCGCCACCGGCGCTGTCACCCATGAGGGTCACCGGCCCGTGGCCGGAGTGCACGAGGGTGGCGAGCAGATCCGTCATCGCGGGGACGGTGCGCTCGGCCGTCACCTGCGGGGCGAGTGGGTAGATCGGCACCTCCACCTGGGCCGGTGCCGCCAGCGCCAGACGTCGGACGAAGGCCCAGTGGGACAGGCCGATCTCGTAGATGTAGGCGCCGCCGTGCAGGTACAGCACGCGGTGCTCCACGCGGTGTGTCGGGGGCGCGACGGTGTAGACGGGAGCACCGGCGACCTGGCGAACGCTCAGGCGGATGCCCCGCGCCAGGGTGCGCGGCGGCGCGTAGGCCGTGGGGCGCAGCGCGAGCTGCTCGACGCGGGCGCGGGTGCGCTCGGCAGTGCTGAAGGATCGCTTGGCACCGGTCCGGCGGATACCCGCGTTGACGACGGCGTTGACGACAGAAGAACGAACGTTGATGACGACCTCGCTTCGGGCCTGACCGGGTGATGCGGGTGTGCGGCGGCTCCAGCTGGCGGCGCAGAAGAACCGGGTGGGCCGGTCGCGCGGAACGGGACGCCGGCGTTCGGGCCCCGGCCGGTGGTCGCGCCCCGGGTCGTCGAACACCGGCCCCTAACTTACGTTGCGTAAGTTTCATGTTTCGGCCTCGTGGCGAGCCTTGTCAAGGACGGCTGAACGAACGTGCGCCGGGCCGGGTTGACACCGTCTCCCACCTGCGAGGCAGCCCGCGAGCTGTAACGTGATCGGAGGAGGGGCCGCCGCGGATGACAGGAGACACCACGTGAGCCTGGCCGCAGCCCAGGGCGAGCGACCGCGGCGCCCGCGGTTGACCGGCTCCGCCCGGGAGCGGCAGTTGCTCGACGTGGCCGAACGGTTGTTCACCGAGCGCGGCTACGAGGGTGTCTCGATCGAGGACATCGCCCGGGCGGCGGGTGTCAGCAGGCCCGTCGTCTATCAGCACCACGGCTCCAAGGACGGCATCTTCGTCGCGTGCGTGCGGCGCGCGCGCCAGGATCTGGAGCGACGCCTGTGCGAGGCCGCCGTCCAGACCGACGACTGGGCGCAGCAGATCGAGGCCGGAGGCCGGGTCTTCTTCGAGCTGGTCGCGGCGGACCCCGAGCGGTGGGTGCTGCTGTTCACGACGTCCGCGAGCCAGAACGGTGAGTTGTCCGATCAGCTCGGGGCACTTCGCTTCCAGACGATCGCCGCGATCGCTGACCAGTTGAGGTCGCACGTCGCCGACGCGGTGGAAGAGGATCTCTTCGCCTTCGCCTATGCGGTGTCCGGGGTCGGCGAGCAGCTCGGGCGATGGTGGCTGCGGTATCCGGCCGTCTCGGTGGATCAGGTGGTCGCGCACTATCGGAGGCTGGTCTTCGGGATGGCCCAGGCGATGCTCGCGGACCAGCTCAGTTCGTCCGCCTGACTCCTGCGCCTGGCTCCTGCGCCTGGCTCCTGCGCCTGGCTCCTGCGCCTGGCTCCTGCGCCTGACCCGGGTCGCGGGTCGCGGGTCGCGGGTCGACCGAGCAGGCCGAAG
Source organism: Frankia sp. R82 (assembly GCF_023716925.1). Classification (GTDB taxonomy): domain Bacteria; phylum Actinomycetota; class Actinomycetes; order Frankiales; family Frankiaceae; genus Frankia. Next base: position 26,496 of record NZ_JAMQQG010000034.1, on the reverse strand, counting down.
CCCAATTTTGGCGAAAAATCTACACATCGTAAGTTACACGTTGTAGCCTGACGTCCCTCGCGCCGAAATATGGCGTGCGTCACATCAGGCGCTGACCCCCGAGGCGCCCGCGCAGCCACAGGAGGGTCCGCACATGCACGAAACAACGACAGTGCCGGCGGCGGTGTCCAGCCGGAGGACTCACCGCGTCCTCGACCGGCGGCTGGCGCGCTATCCCGGGCAGCACAGCCGCCTGCTCTACCTCGCGATCACCGTGGTGGTCACCGTGATGCTGTACTACGAGCTGTACGTGGGGGGCTCGGTGGCGACCCAGGTGATCGCCGAATTCGGCTTCACGTTCACCGAGTACATCCTGATCCTGGTGGTCGGCAGCGCACTCGGGGCGTGCGCGTCGTTGCTCGCCGGGCTGGCCGACCGGTGGGGCCGCGCGAACCTCATCATCGGTGGTCTCCTGCTCACCGGGTTACTTGTCGCGCTGGGTGTTCCCCACGCGCCGAACAAGCTGGTCTACGCGATCGTCTTCGCGGCACTCAGCATCGTCGAGGGGATCGTGCTGGTGGCCACCCCGGCGCTGGTCCGCGACTTCTCCCCCCAGGTGGGCCGGGGCGCCGCCATGGGGTTCTGGACCCTCGGCCCCGTTCTTGGCAGCCTGGTCGCCTCCGTCGTGTCAAGCCGCACCCTGGGCGACCACCCGGACTGGCGGTTCCAGTTTCACGTCTGCGGCATCGCCGGCCTCGTCGTCTTTGCGGTCGCTTTCGTCGGCCTGCGGGAGCTGACTCCCGGACTGCGCAACCAGCTGATGGTGAACCTCAAGGACCGGACACTCGTCGAAGCGCGCGCGGCGGGGCTCGACGCCGAGACGGCGCGCCACGGGCACTGGCGCCAGATGCTGCGGCTGGACATCGTCGGCCCCGCCCTCGCGATCGCCCTCTTCCTGGTGCTGTACTACATCGTCACCGGCTTTCAGGTGGTCTACTTCGTGACCGTCCACGGCTATACCGAGCAGAAGGCCAACGCGCTCGCCAACTGGTACTGGCTCGCCAACGCGGTCGTGCTCGTCGGCGCCGGTGTGCTGTCCGACCGACTGCGGGTACGCAAACCGCTGATGGTCGGCGGCGCTCTCGTCTGCGCCGCGAGCACCGCCGTCTTCGCCGTCGTCAGCCGCGATCTGTCCACCAGCTACTACACGTTCGCCCTGATCTTCGTGGTCGCCGCGGTCGGCGGTGGGACGGCCTACGTCGCCTGGATGGCGGCCTTCACCGAGACGGCGGAGAGGCGCAACCCGGCCGCCACCGCGACCGGCCTGGCCATCTGGGGCTGGACGGTGCGTGCGGTCGTCGCCGTCTCCTACGTGCTGCTCCTGGTGGCCGTTCCGGCCACCTCCACCCTCATCGACCACGGGCAACGAGCTCAGGAGATCCAGACGCGCTATCCGGCGCAGGTCGCGACGATCAGCGCCGTTGACCCCACCACCCTGGCGGCCCTGCAGCGCAACACCCGTGCGCCCGAACCCGCCGTCCTGTTACGGGCCGAGACCCAGATCGTCGCCGCTGGGCTGGCCCCCGACAACGCCGGAGCACTACAGCGGCTGCTGCAGCTCACCACCCAGCCGATCCCCGCGAACGACATCGAGTACCTCGGCCGGCACGGAGCCGAAGTGCGGCAGGCACTCCGTGACAACCCCAGGCAATGGGCGCGCTGGTGGTGGATCTGCTTCGCCACCCAACTGGCCTTCCTGCCCTGTGTCTTCGTCCTGACCGGCCGATGGAGCCCCCGCAAAGCCCGCCACGACGAAAGCGAGCACGAGCGCCGCGCACAGCGCGAGCTCGCCGCCCTCCAGCGGTTGGTCTGAGTCGAGACGCCCGGTCTCCGATCGGCGGACCGCCGCGCCGATGTTTCCCCGCGTCCGGCCGGGGATCCGGAGCCCCCGACGAGCCGGGACCGGAAAACCAGCAATGTGACAGTCCCTGCCTCCGCGCGTCCCTGCCTCCGCGCGTCCCTGCCTCCGCGCGTCCGTAGGTCCGCGCGTCCGTAGGTCCGCGCGTCCGTAGGTCCGTGCGTCCGTAGGTCCGTGCGCCCCCGCCTCCGTGCGTCCGTGCGTCCGTGTCCGCGTTGGCCGGCGACCATTGCGCCAAGTCACGGATTGCTGCCGAGGCGGAGTGAAGATTCCGGCCGGCCAATCCTTCACCAAGCCTCGGCAAGAACGGATCATGGCTTTCGGTCGCCTGCGGCCGAGCAGTTTTCGTCACAGGAAGTGGCGTGGTTGGCGCGGAAGGTATCGATCGGCGGGTGTCGGGGGTGGATGGGCGTGAGGGTGTGCTGGCGGGACGTCCACCGAGCCCCAGGGTGGTCACTCTCCGGCATGTCTGCGCGGAACGTGATGAGACGCCTACATTCTGACGAGCCGGGAGCACCGGTCGGCCCGGACCTGCGGACCGTGGAGTTGCCGCGGCCGACGTACGCGGCTGGAGGCCCGCCGGAGTACGGACAGGCTGGAGGTGCGCCGGAGCACGGACAGACCCGACGAGCCGGCCGGGCCGTGGGACGGTCCGGCCGGCGGTGGGCGGGGTCAGGAATGGATCAGATCCGGCTGGGCGTAGGCCAGCAGGGCGGCCTTGTCCTGCGGCAGGGCGTAACCGGCGATGATCGTCGCGGCGGTGTCGGCGGCATAGCGTGCCTGGTAGTCCGAGCGGGACGGATAGAGCGCAGCCAGCCGCTCGGGGGTGAACTGCTTGGTCGAACCAAAGAACACGCAGGTCAACGAGGTGCTCCCGGGGATACCCGACAGTGTCGCGACCGGCACGTCGACCGGTGGCGTGCGGATCCCGCCCAGGGCGATGCCGTCGGAGTTCCGCGCGAGCTGCGGCGGCGTGCTCTGGGTGAGTTCCAGGCGGGGCGCCGGGGCCGGCGGATGACCGGTGGTCACCCAGGAGGTGAGGGCCCGTAGCGCGGCCTTGACGACGATGTGCATCGCGCCGTTGTTGACCGGCGTCCCACAGTTGAACGACGAAGCGGCGGAGCCGAGCAGATGGGCGTCGGCATGGGCCGTTCCGGCGACCTCCCAGAGCCGGTAGTGGGGATTGTCGGGTTGACGGGCGGCGAAGGTGCCGGCCAGGGCGACGTCCGTCTCGGTCTGGGCGCCCAGCACCGGGGCGGCCTGGTCGGTGCGGAACAGGACCGGGCCTGCACCGAAGGTCTTGGTGGGATCCGCGTTCTCGCCGGGACCCGGAGGCGGCAGCGCACTGGTACCGCGGCTGTGCACCAGGAATCCGTCGAAGGCGTGGCTCAGCGGCTGGACCCCGTTGTAGTAGGTGACCAGCGCACTTGCCGACTGGGAGTCGCCCACCGCGATCAGGTGGCCCGGCCGCTGACCGGCCAGACCCGCACCACTGCGTATCGCCTTCGCTACCTGCGTGAAGATGTCGAACGAGAATCCGTCACCGGGATGGGACAGCGCGCCGTAGCGCGCCGGGTCGATCTCCTTGAGGCCCCGCCCGGGCGCCCCGAACAACGCCGGGCCGCCCTCGATGCCGATCCGCTGGGCAGAGACACCCACCCAGATCTCACCTTGGCGGGTGATCTCCTCCTGCGTCGACGCCCAGTCGGGATTCGTGTCGCTGCCCCCGCTGACGTTGAGCCATTCGACGACGACGACCGGCTTGACCGCGGACGTCTTCTTCGGCTGGCGTACGAGGACCCGGGTCCGGTAGGGCGCGCTCCCGTCGGGCGTGAACGTCCAGCGTCCGTCTCCGCCGACGGCACCCACGGGCTGGTAGGACGCGGCGGTGCCCGCGGCGGTGTACTCGTTCTGGACGTATCCGACCTTCGCCAGGTCCGGCGCGGTCTCGGCGAGGTAGGGGCCGTTTCCGCCGGTCAGCGGGGTCAGGGCCGCGGCCGGCCCAGCTGGGGGCGGCGGGGACGCGGACCCGCCGGGTAAGTCCGCCGCGACCGCGGTGCCCGACATTGTTGCCGCGAGTGCGAGCGCACCGAGCAGGGGAGTGGTTCGTTGCCACCAACGTCGACCCGGGAGCAGGGCGCCGCCGCCCTGTTCGTCGGCTGTGCGTCGAACCGTGGAATCTCGCATAGACCGGTCACCACCATCTGGTCGATTCCTGAGCGTCTCTGGATGTCCACATCCGGAGACGACGCATGGGCCGGGGTCGGGGGCATGTGCAGGCTAGACAGCCCTGATCGCCCACTGCCTCGTCTTGACCCCGAAAGAGGTAGGAGGAATCGGCGCGCTCCGGTGGGCCCAACGCGAGCACCGGCCACCTGTTCGGCCACGTCGTGATCGTGGTGAGCCGGCCCGTCGCCGGTCCACACCATATCGCCGGCATATCGAAACCCGCATACGTGCCGGTAACGCCAGGCCCCCTTGACTGGCGGACATGAGCCACCGTGCACCAGCACCAACAGAACCGGCCCGAACAGCGTCCCCCCGCACCCGATCAGCGGCTTCCGTACCCATCACACCTGCCACATCCGGGCCGGCACCTGGAATCACGGTCTATGGCTGCGACCGGGACGAGGCCGTGCTGTTCCGAGAACTGGCGGCCCGCTTCGGCGTGGTGGTGACCATCACCGAGGTGGCGGTGTCCGAAGCCACCGTCGGCCTGGCCGTCGGGAACCGGTGCATCAGCGTCGGACACCGGGCGCGGATCGCGCGTCCCACTCTGCTCGCCCTGGCCCGGTCCGGCGTGGAGTACATCTCTACGAGGAGCATCGGATGCAACCACGTCGATGTGGAATATGCCGAGAGTGTCGGCATCACGGTCGGCAACGTCGCCTACTCGCCCGACAGCGTGGCCGACTACACGCTGATGTTGGTGCTGATGGCGGTGCGCGATGCGAAGTCGATGGTCCGTCGCACGGACGCTCAGGACTACCGGCTCGGTGAGACACGTGGGCGGGAACTACGCGATCTGACCGTCGGAGTGCTGGGAACAGGACGCATCGGCACGGCAGTCGTCGCCAGGCTGCAGGGCTTCGGTTGTCGAACAGTGACGCATGACAGCAGCCCGGCGACCGACACCGACCAGGTTTCCCTCGACGCCCTGCTGGAGCTGAGCGATGTTGTCACGCTCCATACTCCGTTGAACGCGGACACGTACCACATCCTCAACCGTGAACGTCTGGCGCGGATGAAACCCGGCGCGTTCGTCGTCAACACCGGGCGCGGTTCACTTCTTGACACCCGAGCGCTTGTTCTGGAGCTGGAGAGCGGCCGGCTGGGCGGCGCCGCACTGGACGTCCTCGAAGGAGAGGAGGACATCTTCTATACCGACCACGGCGGCGGGCCGATCGGGAACGAACTGCTGCAGCGGCTGCAGCGGCTGCAGCGGCTGCCGAACGTGCTGGTCAGTCCGCACACCGCCTACCGTACGGACCGCGCCCTGGGCGACATCGTTCGCAACAGCCTGCTCAACTGTCTGAGCTTCGCGAGGGGAAAGTGACATGGGTAGGCTGAAGATGGGAATCGTGTTCGGTGGCTCCACCGAAGAACATCCGGTCTCCGTCCGGTCCGCACAGGAGGTCGCCCGGCACCTCGATCCCGAGAAATACGAACCGTTCTGGATCGGAATCACACGCGACGGCGCGTGGCGGCTGTGTGACAGCCCGGCCGCGGGTTGGGAAGGCGGTGCCTGCCGTCCGGCCGTGCTGACACCGGACCGAAGTATCCACGGACTGCTCGTCCTCGATCGGGGACGGTACGAAGCGGTCGCTCTGGACCTCGTGCTGCCCGTTGTGCACGGTCGGCTTGGTGAGGACGGTGCGCTGCAGGGCCTGTTGGAGCTTTCTGGCATCCCCTACGTCGGTTGTGACGTGCAGAGCTCTGCGCTGTGCATGGACAAGTCTCTTGCCTATCTCGTCGTCAGCGGTGCGGGCATCGCCACGCCGAACTTCTGGCCGGTCGCGGCGAACACGGATCCCGACCCCGACCAGGTCACCTACCCGGTCTTCGTGAAGCCGGCCCGCTCGGGGTCGTCCTTCGGTGTCAGCAAGGTGACCCGGCGGGAAGAACTCCTGCCGGCGGTGGCGACCGCGCGACAGTACGACTCGAAGGTGCTGATTGAGGAGGCCGTCGTCGGCAGTGAGGTCGGATGTGCCGTCCTGGGGGAAGGTCCGGAGCTCACCACGGGCGAGGTGGATCGAATCTCCCTGAGTCACGGCTTCTTTCGAATCCATCAGGAGAGTGAACCCGAAAGCGGTTCCGTGAACTCGACGCCAGTCGTTCCCGCTGACATTCCGGCGGAGTCGCGCCAACTTGTCCAGGAAACAGCGAAAGCCATCTACGGTGTCCTGGGATGCCGGGGCCTGTCGCGAGTGGACATGTTTCTCAGGGCGGACGGAACGGTGGTCCTCAACGAGGTCAACACGCTGCCCGGGCTGACCTCGTACAGCCGCTATCCGAGAATGATGGCAGCCGTCGGACTGTCGCTCACCGAAGTGATCGACCGAATCGTGTCGTCGGCGCTGGCCAGGAAATCCCATGGATGAAAAGCTCGTTTTTGTGGACGAGTTCGTGCCCGGCATACGCTGGGATGCGAAGTATGCCACCTGGGACAACTTCACGGGCAGACCCGTGGACGGATACGTGGCAAACAGAGTTGTCGGCACGAGGGCCCTGTGCGCGGCCCTGGCGGAAGCGCAGCATGAGGCCGCCTCTCTGGGCTACGGCCTGCTGCTCTGGGACGGGTACCGCCCGCAGCGCGCCGTGGACTGTTTTCTGCGCTGGTCGGAACAGGCGGAGGACGGTCGGACGAAGCTGCGGCACTACCCGAACATCGAGCGACCCGAGATCCTTGAGCGGGGATATGTGGCCGCCCGGTCGGGTCACAGCCGGGGCAGCACCGTCGACCTGACGCTCTATCACCTGGCCACCGGTGATCTCGCTCCCATGGGTGGTGGCCACGATCTGATGGATCGGATCTCGCATCACGACGCCGGAGGAATCACACCGGTCGAGGCGCGAGGCCGGCAGCACCTCCGCGCCATCATGGAGCACTGTGGTTTTCGCCGGTACAACCGTGAGTGGTGGCACTACACGCTGAACGACGAACCCTTTCCGGACACGTACTTCGATGTCCCCATCAGGTGACGGCACCCGGCCGAGAACAGGCGGAAGGAGACCGGAAGCCAACCTCGGCGGTCGCGGCAGCGGTGATGGCGGCGTCACCTGGCCGTGTGCGGGGGCGCGGTGGGCGCGATGGGAAGGTGCACGGTGACACGGAGCCCCCCGTCGGCTCGGGGTGCGAGGGTGAGGGTCCCGTCGTGGGCCTGGACGATGCTCCTGACGATTGCCAGGCCGAGGCCGACACCTGCGTGGTCGGCGTGGGTGCGTCCAGTGCCGCGTTGGAACGGCTCGACCAGTGTGGCAGCCAGCTGCGGGGTGAGCCTTTCGCCGGTGTTTTCGACAGTGAGTCCGACCGTCGTCGGGTGCACGCTGGTCGTGATCCACACGGTGCCCTGTTCGGGCAGGTTGTGCACGATCGCGTTGTGCACGAGGTTCGTGGTCGTCTGCAGCAGGAGCGCATGCGAGCCGATGGTGGTGGCCACGTCGCCGGAGGTCTCGATCGTGACACCGTGTTTTTCGGCGAACGGCAGCAGCGTCTCCGTCGCTTCTTCCGCGGTCAGGGACAGGTCGACCTGTTCCCGGGTGAAGGTTCGCGCCTTGGCGCGGCTGAGTAGGAGCAGCGCTTCGGTGAGGTCGATTGCCCGGGTGTTGACCAGACGGAGACGGTCGACCAGTTCGCCGGTGTCGCGGTGCGGATCGTTACGGGCCACGTCGAGCAGGGTCTGCGTGATCGCCAGCGGGGTGCGCAGTTCGTGGGAGGCGTTGGCGGCGAATCGCTGCTGTTCGGCGTCGTGCGCCTCCAGCCGCGCGAGCATGGCGTCGAAGGCGTCGGCGAGTTCGCGGAACTCGTCCCGGCGGCCTTCCAGCTGGATCCGGTGGGACAGCGATCCGTTCGCGGCCAGCCGGGTCGCGTTGGTGATGCGCCGCAGGGGCGCGAGCATGCTGCCCGCGAGGATCCAACCGCCGAGCAGGCTGAACATCAGCAGGAACGCCAGCATGGCGGCGGCCTTCGGGACGAAGGCCTGCTGCAGGTCGGAGCGATCGGGTACGAACGGCCGGTCGGGCACGAACGTCAGCGGGCCGCGCCGCATCCCCGGTTCGGGCGGTGCCGTGTAGATCGTCTCGGGCACGTAGCGCAGCAGGAACACCCACACGACCGCGAGCAGCAGGACGCCCGCGAGCATGAGGAAACCGGCATAGCTGAGGGTGAGCCTGAGACGAATACTCGGACCGGGGGCCCTATCCATGGTTTCCGCCTGCCCGCCCGGTGCCGGGTGGTGTGTCGATGCGGTATCCGACGCCAGGTACGGTGGCGATGAGCCAGGGTTCGCCGAGACGTTTACGCAGGGCCGAGACGGTGATGCGCACGGCGTTGGTGAACGGGTCGGTGTTCTCGTCCCAGGCTCGTTCCAGCAGGTTTTCGGTGCTGATGACCCCGCCTTCGGCGGCGACGAGAACCTCGAGCACGGCGAACTGTTTCCTGGTCAGTGCGACATAGCGGCCGTCGCGGTAGACCTCCCTGCGAAACGGGTCCAGCCGCAGCCCGGCGATCTCCCGCACGGGTGGCCTGCGGTGCGCGCGCCTGCGGTCGAGCGCCCTGAGCCGGAGTACGAGCTCCCGCAGCTCGAACGGCTTCGTGAGGTAGTCGTCGGCGCCGATCTCGAATCCGGTGACCTTGTCGTCCAGCCGGTCGGCAGCCGTGAGCATCAGGATCGGCAGGCCGTTACCGGAAGCGACAATGCTTTCGGCGACCCTGTCGCCGGAAGGCCCGGGAATGTCCCGGTCGAGGACGGCTATGTCATAGGCGTTGATGTCCAACAGCTCCAGCGCGGCGTCACCGTCACCGGCGATGTCGGCCGCGATGGCTGCCAGGCGCAGCCCGTCGCGGATTGCCTCGGCCAGATAGGGTTCGTCCTCGACGATCAGTACACGCACGTTCCCGAGGCTACGAGCCGGCGCATATCGCCGGCATACCGAAACCGCGTGCGCGCCGCCATCATCGCGCCGCGCATCGGCCGTCCGTCGACGCGCGGCTGACCCGGCACGTTCGGCCCGGCATCGGCATGTCCGCGCCGATGCCGGGCCGATGCCGGGGCAGGTGGCGTGCAGGCGTGGATCAGGGCGTCCGGTGACGGATGGCACGCCAGCCGAGGGCCACACACGTGCCGGCCAGCACGAGCTGGACGGTCAGGAACGTCAGTTGCAGCGGCCAGAACTGGCTCGCGGGATGGTAGGTGTTCCCGTGCAGGATCCAGCCGTCACGGGGAACGCTGGGCCGAGGCCCGGTGTCCTGGCTGGTGGGGGTCAGCGTCTGGACGGCCCGTCCGGTGACCAACAGCAGGATGAGGAAACCGGCCAGGGCGATCCCGACGGCGGGCAGTGTGCGGCGCAGCCAGGCGCCGGCGGCCACGGCGAGGGCGAAGCACAGCAACGCCTCACCGGCCGGGGCCAGGTCGATGGAGAAGAACCAGGGCCAGCGGGAGCTGGTCAGTCCGCCTTCGGTGAGGGGGCGTTGGAGGCGGTCCGCGGCGAATCCGGCGACGGTCGCGGCGACGGCGATCCCGGCTGCCGCGGTGACCACCTTGGACAGGTACCAGCGGCGTCGCGACACCGACTGGGTCCAGGCGGCCAGGTGCGTGCGCTGTTCGAGGTCGCGCGCGACGAGCGGCGCACCGATCAGGGCGGCGATGACGGCGAGCAGCAGCGGAACGCCGAACTCGAACAGGGGAATCGCATAGTTGAACCGAGCACCGAACTGGTCGACACCGGCACAGTGGGAGCCACGCAGGGCACCCGGATCGAAGCCGGCCCGGATGCAGCCGGCGGCCCGGAACGGCTCGAGGGCGTTCGTGGCCCGCAGCCCGGACCAGAGCATGAGGCCGCACAGCGCAGCCACGGTGAGCAGCGCCCACAGCGTGGGGCCGCGGTGTTGGCGCCAGGCGAGCCAGGTCATCGGACGCTCTCCTGATGATCGGGGGACGGCTGTTCGAGGTAGCCGAGAACCAGTTCGTCGAAGGTCGGCAGCGTCTCGTCCAGACCTGGACCGAGGGCGGCGGCCGGGTCGCAGCGCAGCAGGGCCGTGGTCCGGCCGGCGGCGTCGCGGGCACAGATGACCGGCGTGGCGCGGGGCTCGGGCCAGCCCTGTGGCCCGGAGACGATCCGATGGGACTCGCGGAGGTCGTCGATGTCACCGACAAGACTCACCCGCCCGTCGCGCAGGACGATCAGATGATCGCAGATCCGCTCGAGTTCGGCCACGACGTGGGAGGAGAACACCACGGTGGCCCCGGAGTCGGTGCAGGCGGCGAACATGGACGCCAGGAACTCCCGGCGGGCGACCGGATCGAGGTTGGCCAGCGGCTCGTCCAGGAGCAGCAGGTCCGGGTGTTTCGCCAGGACCATGGTCAGCGCGAGCTGGGCGCGTTGCCCGCCGGAGAGGGTCTGCACGCGGGCCCGTGGCGCGATCTCGAGCTGGCTGATCCGGCCGCGTGCGAACGGTGTGTCGAAATGCGCGTTGAGGTGGCGGCCGGCCTCGAGGATCTCGGCGACCCGCAGCCGGGGCCACAACGGTGCGTCCTGGGCGACGAACCCGATCCGCGCCAGGCTCCGGGCGGGTGCCGCCCCGGCGACGTGCACCGATCCCTCGCTCGGTGCCAACAACCCGGCCGCCGTGTGCAGCAGGGTGCTCTTGCCCGAACCGTTCGGGCCGACCAGTGCCACGACCCGACCGGCCGGCACCTCGAGGGTGCACGCGCGCAGTGCCCAGCGCGACCGCCCGTACCGGTGACCCAGTCCGTCGGTGGCCAGCGCCGCCGTCATGCCGCGCCTCCCGACGCAACCGCGCCGGTGCTGCCCGGACGGCTGTCCGTGCGGACAGTGTCGCGGGCGACCGGCTCGTCCAGCGCCAGTGCGACCAGGGCCCGGATCTGTTCGGTGGACAGTCCGTGCTGGCGGGCCCGACCAACCCAGCGGTGCAGGGAGGCCAGCAACGCGGGTGGAGCGGTTACCGCCGGCAGGGGCGGCGAGGGCGCGACGAAGGTACCCACCCCCTGCCGGCGCACGATCAGCCCGGCATGCTCGAGCTCGCCGTAGGCCTTCACGACCGTGTTCGGGTTGACCGCGAGCGCCTCGACCACCTCCTTCACGGTCGGCAACCGCTCGCCCGGGCTGAGCCGACCGAGCATCACGTCCCGTTGGACCTGCGCGACAAGTTGCCGGTAGATCGGCACACCTGACCCGGCCTCGAGTCGGAACATCCACACCTCCTTGATTACCGGTCTACTAGAAGACTAGTAGACCGGTAATCAAGGGCAACAGTCAACCCGGTCGTCGGGTCGCCTGTCGGCATGCTCCGGCCACACTGCGCACCTGTCGCCGAAGGCGCGTCGTGTTTTGACGGGGTCCCGACGGAAGGCTAGGGCTGCGAGCTGGAGCATGCCCGTGGGCCGCCGCCCACCGGACCGCCGAGCACGGCGACGGGGTGGGCGGGCGCCGCAAGGCACCGGCCGGACCCCTGACCGGTCCAGACTCTGTCGCCGGCAGGCCGACCAGCCGACAGCAACCCAGAGGAATCTGATGGGTTTCAACCGGCTGATCGAAAAAGGCATCCCATTTGATGACCGGGTACGCACCTGGTCGTCATTAAATACTGTTCCCTACGATAAAAACGACATACATCCGTATACCCGGTGCCGGGTCATCGTCATGAACGGCGCCGAGTTCGAGGCGGTGGCGTTCAGTCACCAGTTCAACCGTCACACCGACGTGCCCGAACTGAAAGCCGCGCTCGCCCAGACCTGGGCGATCGAACAGCAGCAGCGGGTGGTGAACTGGCTGATCCCCGGCGAGGAAAGCACATTGGTGGTCACCCTCGGCTACGAACAGGAGGCTGTGGACCTCACCGCGTGGCTCGCCCGCTCAGAACCGGACCCGTATCTGAAGCTCACGTACGACTTCGGGCTGCTCGAGGACTTCGATCACATCTACCGCTACGCGAACCTCTATGAACTGCTCGAAGGCAAGCGGGCCGAGGACGTCGTGAACCGCCTCACCGAGGTGATGCCGGGACGGCCGACGGCCAACGAACACCGCGACCCGCGGGGCAGCGCGAGGCGGTGTGGTCGGCAAGCCGTTCGAGCTCGTGGGCCTCCCGCGGCTGCCCGCAGCTACGGCAGATGTCCACCCGCGGGGGCGTGGGGCGCACCGGAGCGTCGAGTGAACCGAGCTGCGCCGGCCCCATGATCCTGAACAGGAAGCGGTAGAAGCGGCCGGGACTGCCCGCGGTCACTGCGCCCGCCGCGTCCACGCTGTCCGCTGAGCCGACCGTGTGGTCCTGGACCTTCATCCGTCGCCCTCCCTCGTCGACCGCTGTCGACCGCTGCGCCTGCCGCATCGCCGGCCGAAGCTTGGTGCTCTATTGATTAGTGCACACATGAATCGTACGCGATCGCTTCGTTGGCTAGCCAGGTATCCTGGCCATGACACACGCCACGGAGGGAGCGGCCCGTGCTCGAGGACAGCGCGCCTGTCGGTGAGGACCTCGGGGAGGATCCCCTCGCGCTGGAGCGGCAGGTGTGTTTTGCCCTGTCGGTTGCCTCCCGGCTGGTGATCGGGGTATACCGACCACTGCTGGAACCACTCGGCCTGACGCACCCCCAGTACCTGGTGATGCTGGCCCTGTGGGAACGCTCGCCGCGCTCGGTGAAGGACCTCGGTGGTGCCCTGCTGCTGGACTCGGCCACGCTCTCCCCGCTGCTCAAGCGGCTGGAGTCGGCGGGCTACGTGTCCCGGCGCCGGGCCGCCACCGACGAGCGCCTGCTGACGCTCGAACTCACCCCGGCCGGCAGTGCGTTGCGGCAGGAGGCGCTGAAGATTCCCTACGCCGTCGTCGATCGCCTGGGCGTCGAGATCGCCGACCTGCAGGAGCTGCACGGCGCACTCACCCGGATCATCGGAGCCGCCCGCCAGGCACCGGCACGCTGACACCCGCGAGGGCATCGGATCACCCCGGTGATGTGGGCGGTGGTTCCCGTCAGATGGTGTAGGGCTTCCTCAGGGTCATGGGCGTGCGGGCGAGATCAAGTGCTGGTTGGGGGAAACGGGGGCCTGCGGTGTAGTAGCGGGCTCGGGTGCGACCGACCGGTGCCAGGATCTGGGCGGTGGTGAGGTCGCGGAGATCTCGTTGGGCCTGTTGCAGGCTCAGGCCCTCGGCGTGCTCGTAGCGTGAGCGGCGCACCCGCCCGGCCATGGCCACGTCGTGCAGGGCGGTGACCACCCGCTCGTCCAGCCCGGTGCGCTCGGTGAACGCGGAGAGCGCGGCCCCCACCCGTCCGGAGCGGTCGAGTCGGCCTGCAACGGTCTGGGCCTGCTGGTGGTAGGCGGTCAGACTGAACCGGATCCAGCTGGAGACGTCCTGGTCGGGAAGGTAGTTCGGGCCCCGGTCGGCGAGTTCGCGGTAGTACTCCCAGGTGTTGCCGGGGCGGCCGAGCCATGCCTCGATGGAGGAGAACTCCGGGGCGAGGACGCCCTCGCGTGCGATCATGAGCGTCTGCAGTGAGCGGGACATCCGGCCGTTGCCGTCGGCCCAGGGGTGGATGGACACAAGATGTAGATGCGCCATGGCCGCCCGCACCAGTGCAGGGGTTTTGTCGTCGGTGTTGAGCCACTCGACGAGTTCCGCCATCAGCGCCGGAACGGTCTCGGCATCCGGCGCTGTATAGGCCGCAATGCTGGGGTCGCGGGCATCGGTGACGTATACCGGACCGCGGCGCCACTGCCCGGCCGGCCGGTGCATAGTGTGCCGGTGGCCCTGCAACATCCAGTGCAGCGCGTTGAACAGGCCTTTGCCGTAGCGGAAATCCTCGGCGTCGTGAAGCGTCTGGAGGTAGGTCATCATCCGCTGATAGGCCAGAGTCTCCTCGCGGTTCTCGTCGGAGACCTCGACATCCCGCTCGCCGTCCATCAGGTCCTCGACGTCGATGGTGGCCACCTTGAAGCCCTCGATGGAGTTGGAGGCGGCGACGGCGTCGGCGGTCAGGAACTTCCGGAGCCCCACAGTCCATCTCGCCGGCGCAGCCTGGATCTGATGGCGCAGCGACTCCCGCATGCTGTCGATCTCGCCGAGAACCTGATCATCGGTAGCCCGGAGGGCGGGTGTGGGGTAGAGCACGCATCAACGATAGATTGACGCAGTCATAGTGTCAATCCGTCGCGGTGGCTGTGGAGGTGTTCCGGCGTCATCCGGTTCGGTGGCGTCGATGTCATGGCCGGTGGGCCATGAGGGTGTCACCAGGTGATGGGGAGGCGCTCGGGGTAGCGCCAGATGGAGCCGGTGTGCCAGGGGATCTCGTCCGCGGGGATGGCCAGGCGCAGGGTGGGGAAGCGGGCCAGCAGGGTGGCGAAGGCCAGGCGCAGGACCGCGCGGGCCAGGTTCGCGCCGAGGCAGTAGTGGAGGCCGTGGCCGAAGGCGAAGTGGGTGGTGGGCGGACGGTCGAGGTCGAGGTCGCCTGGATGGTCGAAGACCGCGGGGTCGCGGTTGGCGGCCAGGTAGGAGACGTGCACGGCCTCGCCGGCGCGGATCGTCACACCACCGAGTTCCACGTCGGTGCGGGCGATCCGGGCGATGCCGACGCCCTGGCGGAACGGGATGTGACGCAGGACCTCCTCGAGGGCCTGGTCGAGCAGTTCGGGGTGGGTGCGGACCCGGGCGAGCTCGGCCGGGTGGGTGAGCAGGGTGTAGAGGATGTTGCTGAGCTGGTAGGTGCTGGTGTCGTGGCCGTTCACGGTGAGCACGAGGGCCATCACGCCCAGCTCGGTGTCGTCGAGGGCATCGGTGCCGTCCGCGCCGTCGCGGGCGGTGGCGAGGGTGCTGATCAGGTCGTCGCCGGGGTTGTCGCGGCGGCGGATGGCGAGCTCGCTGAAGTAGGCGCGCAGGGATGTCTTGGCCGCGCGGCTGGCCTGCGCACCGGCGCTGGTGGACATGAGGTCGAGGACCCGGCGGCGGATCTGTGGCCGGTCGTCCGGGGAGATCGCCAGCAGCTCGCAGATCGTGTCCAGGGGCAGCCGGGCGGCGAACTGCCGGGTGAACTCCGCCGGCGGGCCGGCGGCGGCGAGCTCGTCGAGCAGGCCGTCCACGATCGTCTGGATCCTGGGTGTCATCCGGGCGATCTGCTCGGGCGCGAGGGCCTGGGCGGCCAGACGGCGCAGTCGGGTGAGGTCCGGCGGGTCCAGATGGTTGATCGCGTCGGGTTGCGCGATCGGTTCGGGGGTCATCCGCGGCAGGTCCCGGCCGACGGTTGCGGCCCGGCTGAACCGCGGATCGCTGACCACCCGTCGGACGTCGTCGTAGCGCGTCACCAGCCACGCCCAGCCCGTACCGTGCGGCATCGTGATCCGGGTGATCGGCCGCTCGTCGCGCAGCCGCTCCAGCAGCGGGTCGGGCTCGAGCGCCTCACCGTGGTCGAACGGGCAGTGCACCACGTCGGCCCGCGCTGGGTCGGCCCGCGTTGGGCCGGCCGGTGCCGGGTAGGTCCGCGAGGTGGCGGACACCGTCGTGGCGGACACCGTCGTGGCGGACGGGGGCGGGCCGGCCGGTGCTGTGGGGTTCGGCTTCACGCGGGTTCTGGCGGGCATGCGCGCGTCCTTCCTCGGAACGGTCGTCCAGGGGGCGGTCGGGGCAGCTGGTCCAGGTACCGATGCAGGTCTCGGCCGTGATGCCCGGGCCGAAGCCGGCAATCATGCCGCGGGCACCGGAGTTGAGCGTGTCGTCGTCGAACATCCGGCGCAGCGCGTCGAGGACGACGGCGCTCGCGATGTTGCCGTAGTCGGTGAGGGTCGCCCGGCTGTGCCGAAAGGCCGAGTCCTCGACGTCCAGGATGGCGCCCAGATCGTCGAGGATGCGCGGGCCGCCGGCGTGGATGATGTAGAAGTCGAGGTCGCCGGCCTCCCAGCCGTGGCTGCGGGCCAGGGTGTGCAGCGCGGGGGCGAGCATCGCCATGGTGGTCGGGACCCGCCGGTCGAGCTGGAAGTGGAAGCCCGTCGACCGCACGGCGTAGGAGATCCAGTCCTCGGTGTCCGGCACCAGGTACGAGCCGTTGCGTTCCAGTTCGACCCCCCGCAGCCCCGGCCCGCCCCCGCCGCGCACCACCGCGGCGGCCACCGCGTCGCCGAACAGCCCGTTGGCCAGCAGGTTGCCGACTTCGACATCGTCCGGCTGGTAGCACAGCGAACAGAACTCACAGGCGACGATCAGCACGTTCGCGTCCGGGTAGGCGAGGCAGAAATCGGCCGCCCGGTTGATCGCGGCCCCGCCGGCGGCGCAGCCCAGCTGCGCGATCGGGATCTGCCGGGTGTCGGACCGGAACCCCAGGTTGTTGATCATCCAGGCGGTCATCGACGGCATCAGGAACCCGGTGCAGGACACGAAGATGATCGCGTCGATGTCGGCGGCACCGACCCCGCCCGAGTGCAGTGCTCCCCACACCACCGGCGGTACGCGGCGCCGCGCCTCGCGGGCATACACGAGGTTGCGGGCCTCGAACCCCGGATGCTCGAGCGTCCGCGCGATCGGCTGGACGAGATGGCGCTCGCGCACCCCGGTGTGCGCGATGAGCTGTAACACCAGCTCCAGGCGGGGGTGGTCGGCGTGCAGCCGGTGGGCCAGGTCCAGGGTCTGCGCCATGGTGATCACGTGCTCGGGCACCGCGACGGACGGGCGGCAGAGAATCGGCATCCGGACGCCTTTCTGGCAGCTGCGTCAACCCGGCACGTTCACCGCGGTGTCCGCGTCCGTGCCCCAGGTCGGATACCTACCCGGCCGTCGCTACGTGTACTCACTTCGTTGCTTCATGTGTCGAACGGCCTGCGGTCGGATCCCCGCAACACCCGAAGACCGGTCAGCCGTGGACATCACTCGGCGCGGGGTCAGACGAAGTCGATGTTCTGCGCGAGGGGGAGGGCGCCGGAGTAGTTGATGGTGTTCGTGGCGCGGCGCATGTAGGCGCGCCAGGCGTCCGAGCCCGCCTCGCGACCGCCACCGGTGGTCTTCTCACCGCCGAACGCGCCGCCGATCTCCGCGCCGGACGTGCCGATGTTGACGTTCACGAGGCCGCAGTCCGATCCGTCCGCGGCCAGGAAACGTTCGGCCTCGCGCTGGTCGGTGGTGAAGATCGACGAGGACAGGCCCTGCGGGACGTCGTTGTGCAGTGCGATCGCCTCGTCCAGGGTGCGGTAGGTCAACAGATAGAGGATGGGGGCGAAGGTCTCGGTGCGCACGATCGCGGTCTGTGCCGGCATCCGCACCAGCGCCGGCTCCACGTAGAACGCGGACGGGTCGGAGTCGGCCCCCTGCGGGGCTTCGGCCCTGCCCGGTCCGCCCGGTCCGCCCGGGGTGACGGATGTGCCCGTGATGCTGGATCCGGCCGAGGTGCTGGATCCGGCCGAGGTGTCTGTGGTGGCGGTGATGGTGGGGCGGCGGTCGCCGCCGGTGAGGATCGTGCCGCCGTCCGCGACGGCCTGCCGCAGGGCCCGGGCCATACCTTGGTGGGCGTGCCCGTCGATCAGCGGGCCGACGAGCGTGCCCTCGGCGAACGGGTCGCCGATCGGCAACCGCGCGTATGCGGCGCACAGTCGGGCAGCGAGCTCGTCCGCGATCGACTCGTGGACGATCAGGCGGCGCAGCGTGGTGCACCGCTGACCGGCGGTGCCCACGGCGGCGAAGACGACCGCGCGGGTCGTGAGGTCGAGATCCGCGGACGGCGTGACCACGGCCGCGTTGTTCCCGCCGAGTTCGAGGATGACCCGACCGAACCGGGCAGCGATCCGGGGGGCGACCTGCTCGCCCATGGCCTGCGAGCCGGTGGCGCTCACCAGCGGCACCCGCGGACTGTCGACGAGCACCGCCGCGTCCGCCGCGCTGGCGGGGACCAGCACGTTCAGGTTCGCCGGCGCACCGACGTCGGCCGCTGCCCGGTCGAACAGGGCCGTGCACGCGGCGGCGGTGAGCACGGCACGCGGCGACGGCTTCCACACCACCGTGTTCCCGCAGACGGCCGCCAGCGCCACGTTCCACGACCACACCGCCGCGGGAAAGTTGAACGCCGAGATCACGCCGACCACGCCGAGGGGATGCCAGGTCTCCATCAGCCGGTGGCCCGGCCGCTCCGAGGGCATGGTGCGTCCGGTGAGCTGACGGGACAGCCCGACCGCCAGATCGCAGATGTCGATCATCTCCTGGACCTCGCCGAGCGCCTCGGAACGGATCTTGCCGACCTCGATGCCGATCAGATCGGCCAGGTCGGCGCGGCGCCGACCGACCAGTTCGCCGAACCGCTTCACCAGCGCACCCCGGGCGGGTGCCGGCACCATCCGCCAGCGTCCGAACGCCTCGTGCGCCGCGTCGATCGCCGCGGCCACGTTTCCTGCGTCCGCGGTGGTGACGTCGAAAAGCGCCTCCCCGGTGATCGGCGTCCGGATCGTGAGCGCGCCCGTGCGCGGCGTGGTGACGCCGCAGCGGTACAACGCGGCCAAGGCGCGTTCGCGCAGCTCACGGGTGTCAGGTAGCACCACGGGGCCGGCGGCGACCGGGCTCATGGGCGGCGTCCCTTCACGACGGCTGGCCGACTCGGTGCACGTCCCCGATCCTCGCCTGCCGACGGCGACCCGGCATCTCCGTTCGCCTCGTCAGCCGGGTGGCGTCATCCGAACGACATCGTCCGGACGGGGAGGGTGGGTGCCCGAACAGGACGAGACGGACGGTCGGCGGGGACGAGAGCGTGCGGACGAAAGCGTGCGTCCGGACGGAACAGAGGTGACCGACCGGACGGGGCGAGACGGACGGTTGGACCGGGCACGGGCGGGGTGAGCTGGGAAGGACGGGCGGGGGCCCGCGTTCGGGGGACGCGAACGAGACAATTCGTACCCGTGTCGGGCGGCGGCCGTAAGGATCGGTTGAATGTTGCGGTGAACGGTGGAGGAGGTTGGGAGATGGCGAAGGGTCAGAGGTTCAGACTGCTGAACCGGGCTCATGGCGTCCTTGTCCGGGTGACCGGGGGGCGCCTGGGCTGGCGGGCCGGTGGCATGCCGGTGCTGGAAGTGATCACCACCGGTCGGCGTTCGGGCCGTCCGCACACGCTGCGGCTGACCTCGCCGGTGCGGGACGGGTCCACGATCGTCCTGGTGGCCTCCCGTGGCGGCGACGACCGGGATCCCGACTGGTTCCTGAACGTCTGCGCGAATCCGGACGTCCAGGTGCGGGCGCGAGGCGAGCAGTGGCGGTCGATGCGGGCCCGGCAGGCGACCCCGGACGAGCGTGGCCAGCTGTGGCCGCAGGTTGTCACGAACCGGTGGTATCGCGGCTACGAGGCGAAGACCGAGCGGGTGATCCCGCTCGTCCTCCTGGAGCCCGCCTGAGTGGTCCCCACCAACACCACACACGATGGGACGGGCGCATGATGGAACGGGCAGATGGCAGGACGGCGGGACGACAGGCGGCCGGGCCCCATGCGTGATCATGGCCAACAGGCCGTCGGCTGGGGCCTCGCCGACGTGCCCGACCTGCATGGACGGCAGATCGTCGTCACCGGCGCCGATTCCGGCATCGGTTTCGAGATCTCCCGGGTGCTCGCCGGCCGCGGCGCCACCGTCATCATGGCCTGCCGCGACGTCGCGTCGGCCGAGGCGGCCGCCGCCCGCATCCGCGCGGACGTTTCGTCCAGGGCGGCCCCGGCAGCCGGCGCGAACGCCGCGAACGCCGACCTGGTCGCTGCTGCCGCGATGCCCGTCACGGTGTCCGCGGCCAGGGGATCCGCCGGCCGCGAGCGACCGTCCGGTGTCGGGTGGCCGTCCGCGGCCGTGGGACGGGCTGGGGCCGCAGGATCATCCGGCCTGGCCGGCCCGACCGGTATCGGGGGACGGCGCGATGTCGCGGCCCGGGCGGACGTTCGGGTGCAGCGACTTGATCTGGCGTCGCTGACCTCGGTTCACGCGGCGGCCATGCAGATCCGGGCCGCGTGTCCACGGCTCGATCTTCTGATCAACAACGCGGGGGTCATGCGACCGCGCGTGTCCGCTACCGAGGACGGGCTCGATCCGACCCTGGGCATCAACTATGTCGGCCATTTCGCCCTCACCGGCCTGCTGCTCGACCGGCTGCTCGCCACCCCGCACTCGCGCGTCATCACTTTGAGTAGCCTTGTTTACCGGATTGGTCGAGTCCGACCGGCTGCTCGTGGTTTCGTCCGCCGCGACCCCATGTGGGCGCCGGGCAGCAGGGCGGCGTACCCGACCTCCAAACTGGCCATGCTGATGTTCGCCATCGAACTGCAGCGCCGTCTTGGCGCGGCGGGCGCCCCGACCATCGCGGTGGCCGCCCATCCTGGTGTGGCGCGGACCGGCCTGGTCCGCGAACTGCCGGTGGTCATGCGCGCCTTCATGACGGACCAGATGGCTCCGGTGATGGGCTGGCTCATCCAGGATGCGCAGACCGGGGCGCTCGCACCGATCCGGGCCGCCGTGGACCCCGGCGTGCGCGGCGGCGATTTCTATGGCCCGAACGGGCTGTTCGGTAGCACTGGCTCGCCAGTACCCACCCGGGCGGGCCGCACCGCCCGCAACCGTGACCTCGGCCGGCTGCTGTGGGCCGAGTCCGAGCGGATCACCGGCGTCCGCTACCCGCTCGGACCCCCCGCCACCCCCTGACCCACGCCCGCCTGACCCACGTCTGTGCCTGACCCACGTCTGTGCCTGACCCACGTCTGTGCCTGACCCACGTCTGTGCCTGACCCACGCCCGTTCGGCGGTTCGGCGAGGGCGCCCGCGACGGCCACCGCGCCCACCTCCGGATGCCGACGTCCATCGCCGTCCGAGAGCAGGCGCGACCATGACCGCGATGGCCGCCGGCTGGCCGCTGACATGTGGAGGGTTGTTCGGGGATCAGGGCCCGATTTCCCGAACAACCCTCCACCTGACGATGGCGCCGCAGTTTCCTCGCGGATATGGGTCTCGCCAGGGGCCAGAGCACCTAACTCGCGGTGGACGCGGCGGCGGCCGAGGGGCGGTCGGCGGCAGCCGCCCCGGTGACGGGACGCGGAGCGCGCACCCGGGCGGGGGCGCCGGCGAGGCGTTCGGCGAGTGTGCCGAAACCGAAGCCGATCGTCAGCCACAGGATCAACTGGCTGATCACCGAGTAGAACCGGAACCGGAACAGCAGGTCGGCGTCGAAGCCGGGGTACACGATCACACCCCGGGCATCCCGCAGCGGCTGCGGTGTCTCCGTGGCGAAGGTGCCGTACTCGGCCTTGTTCGACGCCAGGTGCCCGAACGACGGCAGCAGCCCCATCGCCACGCCGACGAGCACGAAGAACACGACCGCGCCGAGCAGGCTCGCGTTCCAGGTGCCGACCCGCCCGGCCAGCCATCGCCCGGCGATGACGGCCAGCACCAGCGAGATCACCGACACCGCGACCATCGTCACGTACAGCGCGCTGCGGGCGCCGATCGTCTCCTCGTGGCCGATCGCCGGCGGGTTCGCCGGGTACTTGGCGAACGGCACCAGGTACAGGCTCACGAATCCCGCCCCGGCGACCAGCGCGGCCAGCACCCGCGGCCGGATCTGCGGGTAGCGCCGGGAGACGAGCAGGTAGGCGACGACGAACAGCCCGCCGAGTGCCAGCCCGAACACGGCCATGCCCACCCCGATGCCGAGGTTGCGCTGCACCGAGCGGCTGAAGACCTCCGCTGCCTCGTGCCCGCCCGCGCCGCCGTGCCCGAGGCCGGCGGCGTGGTCGAGAGCGTCCTGGGCGGCGTCCCGGCCGCTCTCGTAGTCGATCGCGTCCTGGATGAACGGCTCGGCGAAGATGCGGGCGAACACGAACGCCAGCAGCCCGCCGAGCAGCCCCACACCCAGGCCGCGGTAAATGTGGCGAAGCTCCACCGCGGCAGCCCTCCCGCTCAGTGGCAGGGGAAGCCGAGGAAGTGGCGCGCGTCGTGGACGAACTCGTGGATGTGCGTGTCCGACCCGAACAGCGAGGTCGCGCCCTGGTCGACGCCGATGAAGTACAGCAGCGCCAGCGACAGCAGCGCGGTGAGGCCCAGCGCCAGCCGACGGGCGGTCAGCGGGAACGTGACGGAGTGCTGCCGTGGCTCGACGACAGGTGTGGTCATGAAGGATCCTCCTGGGGGATCGTGCGTCCCGGATGTTCGGACTCACCTGCGCTCGGGTCTGGCTTGCGGCCCCTCCGCGGAGGTGCGGACGGACCGGTCACAGTGGCGCGACCGCGCCGGATTTCCACCGGCTTCCTTACACAGGCGCTCGAAGTATGCGGTTAACCCAGATCATTGTCAACGCACCCAACGGACGCACCTCCTGTGCATCTACCGGTATGACCCCAGATAGTGCGCATCAGCAGGTGGAGGTGGAGGTGGAGCCGGGTCGGGCGAGGCGGCGGTGCACCCGGTCGCTGATGTCGGTGGCGAGGACGTCGGTGACGTCGCCGAGGTCGGGCAGGCGCTCGGGCTCGGTCGTCAACGCGCGGAACACCAGGCCGACGGTGATGTCGTGGCCGGGTCGGTGCGCGACGGTGATCGGATCACCGGCGGTGACCGCACCCGGCGTCCGCACCCGCAGGTAGGCGCCCGGCGTGGCCCGCTGGGTGAACCGGGCGATGAGGTCGGGGACGTCCCAGAACCCGGCGAACACCCGGCAGGGGACCCGTGGCGCGGACACCTCGAACACCGCCGAGCCGATCGCCCACAGCTCGCCGATTCGGGCGCCGGTGACGTCGAGGCCCTCCGTGGTGAGATTCTCGCCGAAGGTGCCGGGGCGAATCCGCCGGCCCAGCGATTCCTTCCACCAGGCGTAGTCCTCGTGGGCGAAGGCATATCCGGCTCGGTCGACGCCGCCGTGGAACCGCCGGTCACAGACGGTGTCCCCACTGAGGCCCGCGGGCCCCGCGTGCACCGGGCCACTGACCGGGCGCTTGTCGATGCCGCTGCGGCCCATCCGGCCCGTCCAGGCGCCGTCCCGAACGATGGCGAGGTTGACCGTCAGCAGACGTCCCATCGGCCAGCCCACCGTCCCAGGCCCACAGCGGATCATGAACGTCCACCCGCGGCGAACCTATCACCGGGCGGACGTATCGGTTACTCGTGATCGCGGCAGTGGTCCTCGGTACGCCGCCGCGGCGCCTGACTGGCCGGGCGGCGCAGGCCCGTGCAGCGCGCCGACTATCTGTCCCACCCACTCCCGCGAGACGTTGCGGCCCGGGCTGGCGGCGAACAAGGATGTTCGCGAATAGCCGGCACGCCTGCACGCATACCCGCGGGGGTCATGTCCATGGCCAGCTGGTGGTGCCGGCCCAGGACTTCGGCGAGCCCCGCGCGGTGGACAACGCGTCGGGAGGTCGCGCTCTGCGGGAAGGCCTTGATCGATCTTGTCGATGGCAGGGTTGGCTCGATGGATGAATGCGCTGGTCAGCGTCCCGTGCGCCAGGGTGATGCGGGAAGAGCAAGGGTATCGGTCCGGGTTTTGTGGGGCTGGGTGAGGTCTTTGGGCGGGCCGCTGTCGATCCTGCGGCGCGGAGCGTCGTTCGTCGGTACGGACCTGGGAATCGCCCGGGTTGGGGCGGGTCGGTGGGGAGTATCGTGCGGGGGCGGCGCCGTTACGGGGGATGCGGTGGGCGGGGGAGTCGGGTATGTGGGGGATCGGTACGGGGGTTCGCGGGATGCCGGGTGTGGTCGGCGGGTTCGTCCGCGCGCCGTTTCACGGCATGGGTCAGTTCATGCTGTGGTTGTCCACGGCGAACCTGAAGGTTCTCGAGCGGTTTCCGTCCGACCGGCCGAAATATGTCGGCCTCGGCAGCGCGGTGTTCATTACCTCGGCCATGGCGGCGATCTCGAGTGGTTTCGCCCTGCGGATGGGGCTGGATCTGCCGATCGTGGTGTGTGTCGTCCTCGGGCTGCTGTGGGGCTGCGCCATCATGGGGTTCGACCGGTGGTTGCTGGCGACGGCGGGGCGGTCCAACATCTGGATGCTGCTGCCCCGGGCGGCGCTGGCATTCCTCATCGGGCTGGTGGTGTCGACACCGTTCGTGCTGCGCATCTTCCAGCCGGAGATCATGCAGCAGGTCGCGCTGATCCAGGCCGAGGCCGCGACCAGCCAGCAGGCGAGCTGGAGCGACCCGAACAATCCCATCGTGCGTCGCATCGGCCAGCTGAACGGGGACATCACCCGGCAGACCGTTCTGGTCAACACCGATGGTGGTGCCACCGTCGAGAACGACGAGACGGTGCGCTCCCTGGTCGCGAAGCTGAACCCGGACATCGACCCGATGCGGACCTACAACCGGTATCGGCAGCAGGTCAACTGCGAGGAGTCCGGCGGCACCGACTGCGGTGACGGGGTCGGCTCGGGGCGCCCCGGAGACGGTTTCCGTACCGAGCGGGCGAAGCAGCGCGCCGACGAGTACTACCGCACCTACGTGCAACCCCTGGAAACCCAGCTGACCACGGCTCGGGAAAACGCGGCGAAGGCGCTGCCCGTCCGGCAGGCAAAGGCCGTGCAGGATGCGAAGGAGCAGATCGGAAGGGACCAGAAGGAACTCGCTCCGCTGGTCGAGCAGCGTGACCGGCTGCGCAACGCGTTCGACACGTCGAACCGGGAGAACACCGGCCTGCTGATCCGGATGCAGGCGCTCGGTGACCTCACCAAGCGCAACGCCACGATGCGCACCACGCACTACACCCTGTTGGCGTTCATCACTGCCATCGACTGCCTGCCGATCCTGTTCAAACTGTTCATGCTGCTGGGCCACCGCAACCGCTACGAGGAGGGTCTGGAGGCCGAGGAACGCGAGCATCTGGCGATCTCCCGCCAGCACAGCCGCCGACTGCGGGCCGAGCAGACGATTTACCAGACGGACACGTTGCGCGAGGTCCAGGCCGCCCGGGACGAACGTGACGAGGCCGTCGAAGAGCTGGCCCGCCGCACCGTGCGCGACCAGGTCGAGATCGCCGAACGTTCCCTCGACCGGTGGAAACGCGAGCAGCTGGACCGGGTCGACTCCGACCCGAACTACCTGCACGGCGGGCAGGTCCCCGTGCCGAGTGTGCTGCCGGCCTACCAGCGGCGCACGAGCGCCGACGATGTGCCCGGCCCGCCCCAGCCGCGGCAGTGGCCCCCGCCCGGTCAGGTCCGCAACGACCGGCGCTTCGGACGCCGCCAGTCCGACCGCGACCAGGACCAGGACCGAGACGGCGATCAGGAGCGTGGCCGGGACCAGGTCCGTGAGCCCGTCCCCGACCACGCGCGCCGGTTCGGGGAATCGGGCCGGTCCGGGCGCTTCGATCGATCGTCCGGACGGACGCCGGCGCAGGGGTGGTCGCCGGACGAGGACGAGCCCACCGTGGTTCCCCACGGCGCCACGGGCAGATCGTCCGACCCGGGGCCAGGGTGGAACCCCGCGAACGGACGCATCGGTGAGCCCCAGGCCCACCCGGACGACCCGGCGGACGAGACGGTCGTCGTCGCGCCGCCGGGCGAGCAGGTCGGTGACCTGTGGTGACGGGCAGCGGGGAGCGGGGTGTCGCTAGCGGGTGGGGCGGGTGTTCGGGCCGTCCACGTAGGATCTGATCAGGTCGGTCCACGTCTCGTGGGTCCGGCGCAGGCGCCGGCCCTGGCCGGTCCGGACGTTCAGATACCGGCCGATGGTGTCCCGTAGCCCGGACGGCACGCGATGCACGCGCACGACCATCATGGCCAGCAGATCCAGGATCTCCTCCTGCGCGTCCGGCCTGGTCGGCCAGCCGGTGCGGTCCAGGGAGGCGGCGAGGCCGTCCAGCACCCGGCCGGCAGCCTCGACGGTCCGCAGGTCAGGGGTGTACCGCTCGACCATCAGGTCGAAGTCCTCGAACAGGGCCGACCCGTAGGCGGACCGGTAGTTGCTGGTCATCCGGGTAACCAGCGGAAACACCGGTCCGGCGCCGAGCAGCAGACAGGCGAAGTCGAGGTGGGCCTCCTCGTTGCCGTCACCGGCCGTGACCCGGCCGATCTCCTCGGCCCAGCCGGTCTGCTCCGCCGCAGACAGGGTGCCGAGCACGGCCACCCGGGTGAGCCAGGTCCACAGCGGTGGCCGCAGCTGCCGGCCGTGCCCGGTCAGCCGGGCGAGGCGGACCGCCGCCAGCGCGTACCGGCTGTCCGCCCACAGCTCGCGGCCGGTGCGGGCGAGCTCGGGGAAGTTCACCGTCCCCGGCCGGCCGGCGAGTACGTCGGTGAACGGACGGACGGCCTCGACGAGCTGCGTCGCCCCGGTGAGCCAGCCGAGCCAGCCCGCCGTGTGCGCGGCCGCGGCGAGGCCGTACAGCAGACCGACGATCTCGCGGTGCCGTTCGTCAACGGTAAGATCACCCTTGACCGAACCCTCGGCGGC
>NZ_JAMQQG010000033.1 GCF_023716925.1 Frankia sp. R82 | reverse complement strand
CCGCCGCCGCGCCGGCCTCGGCCTGCTCGTCGACGACGCCTGGACGGGCCGGCGCCGCCACCCCCGCACCCTGTCCGGCGGCGAGACCTTCCAGGCGGCGTTGTCCCTGGCCCTGGGCCTGGCGGACGTGGTCACCGCCGAGGTCGGCGGTCGCCGTCTCGACGCCCTGTTCATCGACGAAGGATTTGGCACTCTGGATGCCGACAGCCTCGACGAGGTGATGGCCGTCCTCGACGAACTACGCTCCGGCGGTCGTCTCGTCGGCCTGGTCAGTCATGTCATCGAACTGCGCACCCGCATCCCCAACCAGATCCGCATCCTCAAGGAGACCACCGGCAGCCGCGTCGAAACCACCCCCTGAGCGCGGCCCTTGCCACGAGACAGGCCGGCAGGCACGCGTGAGGATCATCTCAGCGGGTGGGCAGGAGCAGGACGAGGTCGTCGCGGTGGATGATCTCGCGCTCGTAGGTGGGGCCCAGCTCGGCGGCGAGTTCGGCGGTGGAGCGGCCGAGCATCTGCGGTAGTTCGGCGGCGTCGAAGGCGACCAGACCGCGGGCAACGGGCTGGCCGTCGGGGTCGACGAGGTCCACCGGGTCACCGGCGGCGAAGTCGCCGTCGACGGCGAGGATGCCGGCGGGCAGCAGGGACGCCCGGCGGCGCACCACGGCCGCGACCGCGCCGGCGTCCAGACGCAGCCGTCCCTCGGGAGCGGTGGCGTGCGCGAGCCACAGCAGGCGGGAGGCGCGGCGTGGTCCGGTCGGATGGAAGACCGTGCCGACCTCGTCGCCGCGCAGGGCGGCGGCCGCGTTCGCCGCCGAGGTGATGATCGCGTGCAACCCGCCGGACGCCGCCATCCGGGCCGCCTCGATCTTGGTGGCCATGCCGCCGCTGCCGACCCCGGCGGTACCGGTGCCGCGGGCGGTCAGGCCGGCGAGGTCGGCGTCGGAGCGCACCTCGCGGACCAGGTTCGCCGGCCCGTGCCGCGGATTGGCGTCGTACAGGCCGTCCACGTCGGAGAGCAGCACCAGCAGGTCGGCCGAGACGAGATGGGCGACGATGGCGGCCAGCCGGTCGTTGTCACCAAAGCGGATCTCCTGGGTGGCCACCGCGTCGTTCTCGTTGATGATCGGGACGACGCCGAGCTCGAGCAGACGGTCGAGGGTGGTGCGGGCGTTGCGGTAGTGGGTACGGCGGATGACGTCGGTGGCGGTCAGCAGCACCTGCCCGACGTGGACGCCGGCCCGTCCGAACGCCTCGGCGTAACTGTGCACCAGCGAGCTCTGCCCGACACTCGCCGCCGCCTGCTGGGTGGCGAGGTCGCGGGGGCGGCGGGCAAGTCCGAGCGGAGCCAGGCCTGCGGCGATCGCGCCGGAGGAGACCAGCACCAGATGTCCGCCTTCGGCCGCCCGCGGCACCAGCGCGCTGACCAGAGCATCAAGACGTCCGACGTCGAGGCCCCCAGCGGCGGTGGTCAACGAGGACGAACCGACCTTCACCACCACCCGCTGCGCACCGGTGACGAACCCGCGCACGTCCAGCACCCTCCACCATCCGTGGGCATCCCGCCCGGTCGTCGACCGGGACCAACTCCTGGCCGGACGCGCTACGCCGGCCCCGAACCGCCCGGTTCCGCGGAACCGGCCACGTCCGACAGGGCGAGCTCCGCCGCCCGCCTCGGGTCGGCCGGGTCGACCGGATCTGCCGGATCTGCCGGATCTGCCGGATCTGCCGGGTCAGCCGGGTCAGCCGGGGCAGCCGGGGCAGCCGGATCTGCCGGGTCGTAGGTGCGGGCGCGCTCGGCGCGGGCCATCCGTTCGGACCGGGTGAGCCGGACCGAGGAACGCAGCCGGTCGTCGGAGCCGCGCGGCCCGAGGTGAATCTCGTCGTCGACCGCCGGGTCAGGCTGCGCGGTCGCGGCCTGCTGGCCGTCGGCGGCGGTGACGTAGCCGCCGCCGCTGAGCGTCGGCTCCCACTCGAATGTCACCTCACCGATCGTGACCTCGACGCCGGGAGTGGCCCCCAGGCGGGCCAGTTCCTTTTCGACGCCGAGCCGGGCGAGCCGGTCGGCGAGGAAGCCGATGGCCTCGTCGTTGGTGAAATCGGTCTGGCGCACCCACCGTTGCGGCTTCGACCCGGTGATGAGGAAACCGTCCTCGCCCTGCGTCGTCACCACGAAGTCGGGTTCGTTCACCGCCCGGGGACGCAGCACGATCCGGGTCGCGGTCTGGACCGGCGCGGCCGCGCGAAGCTCGGCCACCCGGGCGGCCAGCGCCAGGGACAACCCGTGCACGCCCTGGCGGGTCGCCGTGCTGATCGCGAACACGTCGAGCCCGCGGGCGCGCAGATCCGGGGCCACCAGCTCGGCAAGGTCCGCCGCGTCCGGGACGTCGATCTTGTTCAGGACGACCAGCCGGGGCCGGTTCGACAGGTCCGCCGAGTACGCGGCGAGTTCGGACTCGATCACGTCCAGGTCGGTCAGTGGGTCACGGCCGGGCTCGAGCGTGGCGCAGTCGAGCACGTGCACGATCAGTGAGCACCGCTCGATGTGCCGCAGGAACTCCAGACCCAGGCCACGGCCATCGCTCGCCCCGGGGATGAGCCCGGGTACGTCCGCCACCGTGTACGGGGGGTGGTCACCAGCCTGGGCGACACCGAGATTGGGGACCAGAGTGGTGAACGGATAGTCGGCGATCTTCGGCCGGGCGGCGCTGAGCACCGACACCAGCGACGATTTGCCGGCGCTGGGGAAACCGACCAGCGCGACGTCGGCGACCGTCTTGAGCTCGAGGATCGCGTCGAGCTGCTCGCCCGGTTCCCCGAGTTCGGCGAAGCCGGGCGCCTTACGCCGGGCCGAGGCCAGCGCCGCGTTACCCCGCCCGCCACGCCCACCACGGGCCAGGATGTACGCGCTGCCGGCGCCGACCAGGTCGACGAGCTGCTCGCCGTCCTCGCTGAGCACCACCGTGCCGTCGGGGACGGAGAGCACGAGATCCCCGCCGGCCGCGCCGTGCCGGTTGGATCCCTGGCCGGGACGTCCACGGGTGGCCCGCTGATGCGGGTGGAAGTGGAAGTCGAGCAGCGTCGTCACGCTCGGGTCGACCACGAGGCGGACGTCGCCACCGTTGCCGCCGTCGCCACCGTCCGGCCCGCCCAGCGGCTTGAACTTCTCCCGGTGGATGGACGCACACCCGTGCCCGCCGTCCCCGGCCGCCGCATGCAGTGTCACTCGGTCGACGAAGTTCGACACCCCGCCTCCTCTCCCCTGCTCGTCCCGCTCGGGGCCGGACGTGCGCCCAGCCCCGTACATGCCAAACCGCGCGCGCCCATCCGGTAGCGGCTCGAAACCACAACAGGAGGACACGCGCGGTTCACGCACTCACGTCGAGGTGTGCTCCCAGCCGGCCACACCGGCCGGAGCCACCAGGCAGCCCGGTCAGGCCGCGGCGACCGCCACTTCGGCGACGATGTCCACGACCCGGCGACCCCGCCGGTACCCGAACTGCACGTGCCCGGCGGACAGGGCGAACAGAGTGTCGTCCTTGCCCCGCCCGACCAGCTCGCCCGGGTGGAAGTGGGTGCCCCGCTGGCGGACGATGATCTCGCCGGCCTTGACGAACTGGCCGCCGAACCGCTTCACACCGAGCCGCTGGGCGTTGGAGTCCCGACCGTTGCGCGAGGAGCTCGCGCCTTTCTTATGCGCCATCGGAGTCAGGCCTTCCCGGTCTCGATGCCGGTCACCTTGAGCCGCGTCAGCTTCTGGCGGTGCCCCTGACGCTTGTGGTAGCCGGTCTTGTTCTTGAACTTGTGGATCCGAATCTTCGGACCCTTGACGACGCCGACCACCTCGGCGGTCACCGCGACGGACGCGAGTGCGTCCGCGGCGTGGGTGACCGACTCACCGTCGACGAGCAGGAGCGCCGGAAGGTTCACGGCCGCGCCCGGCTTTCCCGAAAGGAGCTCGACGTCGACGACATCGCCGACGGCGACCCTGTGCTGCTTGCCGCCGCTGGCAACGACCGCGTACACCAGATCTCCCTGCTGTTGTCATTCCGCTGTGACCGCATGACGCCGTGCCCACCTGCAGCACAGGCCCTACGGAGCTTGGGTGCGTACCTCACCGCATGCCGGATCCGCACGAACGCCCGGACCGCACGAACGCCCGAACCGCACCATGGCCGGGCTTCAGCTCCCCGGGGGGAGGACCCCGACCCGGTGGGACACGCGACCTCCACCTTACAGGTCCTCCGCACAAGGGTGACGGCCGGGAGCCGGGCAGGCGATGAGCGGGGGCCCACCAGCCCCGCCACGGGTCATGCCGAGGATGACTCGGACGGGCCATGGCGACCTCCGACCACGAGGAGAAGCATAGATCGTCCACATGGGGGGCCGTCTGCGGGGATCGCGGACATGCACACCGGCCTGGTCATGCACGCCGGCTTGGTCGTGCACGCCGGCCTGGTCACGTCGGGGGTGATGAGGATGGTCTGGCAGCTGCTGGTCTGGGGCACCGCCGCCGCAACCGCGGGGGCACTCGCCGCCGCCTGCCGTCCGGCCGCGGCAGCGGCACGCCGTCATGTCGTCGCCCCCGGCACCGCGGCGGCGGCGACCGGCGCGCTGGTTGTGTTGGCCGTCACCGGGCTGGCACTGAGTGCCCTCGGCAGCGTGCCGGCCTGGGCCGGCGCCTGCTGGCTGTCGGCCACCGCCGGCGCGGCGGGCTGGATCGCCCTTCGGCGTCAGGATCCGGCTGTCTGGGGCCTTGTGGTCGAGCCGCTACCAGTGCCGGCGTCGGCGGCGGTCCCGGGGCCAGCGGCCGAGGCGGAGCCGCCGCCGCGGATGCGCCCGGATCTTGCCGCTCAGGACGATCTCGTCCAGTCGCTGACCATCGCCTCCTACGCGCTGCAGATGGGCGATGCCCGGCGTGCCCACCAGGCCGTCGAGGCAGCCCTGAGCCGATCACGGGCGACTCTCGATGTCCTGTTGCGGGAGGATCCGGGCCGCCGGTTCGTGCGCGCCGCTCCCGCCGCCGCGTCCCGTCCGACCTCGCCGAACCGCACAACCCCCGCGAGCCGCCCGACCCCGCCAGGCCGTACCTCGGCACCGGGCCGGATGGCCACGCCGAACCATCCGGGCCATCCGGTGTCCCAGAGCCGTCCGGCCGGCCCCACCGCCGCGTAACGCCCTCGTCCATGGGGGCGGGGCCCCCGACCAGGACACGAGGCGGCATTTCTCGGTCAGGCATCTGGCCCGTTGGCGGGCCCACTGACACGGTGGGCCCGCCAACGGACGCTTCAGCTGTCGAGGTGCTCCGCTGGTTCCGGCGCTGTGGCCGTGGCCGTGGCGGACGAGGAGACCGCCGGCGACGGAGCTTCTTCCGCGGACGGCTTCGATGCGGGTCGGGACGCCCGGCGCCGTCGACGGGCCGGCTTGTCCACACCCGCGTCCCCGCCGGCGAGGCTGTCGGGATCGTCGGAGTTCGCGTAGACGGGTGGGGTCACGTCACCCGCCGCGGGCGCGGTCACCGCGCTCGACGCGAGACGGTGCCCGTTACCGTTGATCGCCACGACGCCATCGTCCTGCCCGGCGTCGGGTAGGTCGGCGTCCACGGATCCGACCTGCGCCGCGTCCGCCGGCACAACGACGGGTGAGGATGCTGCCTGCGTGACGGCCGCGACCAGCGCCGGACCGCCCGCCGCCCGTGTTGCCGCGGAGCGGGAGCGCCGGCTGCTGCCACCGGACGTCGAGCCGGTCCCGCCAGCCGCGGCCGACTCGGACTGGCCACCCGGGGCCGCCGGGGCGGCCGATCCTTCCGGGGCAGCCGATTCCAGCGGGGCGGCCGTGGCCGGCTGCCCGTGACCGTTGTGGCCCTGGCCCTGACCCTGGGGAGCGTGACCGTTCTGACTCTGACCGTTCGGACCGTGGCCATGGCCGTTGTGGCCGTGGACCGACTGGTCGTGGCCGCCGCTACCACCGCCGTTGAGATGAATGGTCACGCCACGGCCGTTGCAGTGCACGCACTGCTCGCTGTAGGCCTCGAGCAGGCCCTGGCCGACCCGCTTACGGGTCATCTGGACCAGGCCGAGGCTGGTGACTTCGGCGACCTGGTGGCGGGTGCGATCGCGACCGAGGCATTCGGTGAGCCGGCGTAGTACCAGCTCCCGGTTGCTTTCCAGGACCATGTCGATGAAGTCGATGACGATGATCCCGCCGATGTCGCGCAGCCGGAGCTGGCGGACGATCTCCTCGGCGGCTTCGAGGTTGTTCTTGGTGACCGTCTCCTCGAGGTTGCCGCCCTTACCGGTGAACTTCCCGGTGTTGACGTCGACCACCGTCATCGCCTCGGTGCGGTCGATGACGAGCGAGCCGCCCGAGGGCAGCCAGACCTTGCGGTCGAGGGCCTTGGCGAGCTGCTCGTCGACCCGGTAGTCGGTGAAGACGTCGCCCGTGCCGGTGTAGCGACGGATCCGCGGGCGAAGATCGGGCGCGACGGTGTCGATGTACTCCTCGATGGTGCGGGCCTCGCCGGAGCCCTGCACGACGAGCTCGGTGAAGTCCTCGTTGAAGATGTCGCGGATGACCCGCACGACGAGGTCGGGCTCGCCGTAGAGCAGCGACGGCGCGGACGCCTTCTTCGAGCGGCGCTGGATGTCCTCCCACTGCGCGGCGAGGCGTTCCACGTCGCGGGCCAGTTCGGCCTCGCTCGCTCCCTCGGCCGCGGTGCGCACGATCACGCCGCCGTCCTCGGGCGTGATCTTCTTGAGAATGCTCTTGAGTCGAGACCGCTCGGTGTCGGGCAGCTTGCGGCTGATGCCGGCGTTCTGGCCGTCCGGCACGTACACGAGGTACCGGCCCGGCAGGCTGATCTGGCTGGTGAGCCGGGCGCCCTTGTGGCCGATGGGGTCCTTGGACACCTGGACAAGCACCGACTGCCCCGACTTGAGCACCTGCTCGATCTTGCGGGGACGACCGTCAAGCCCGGACGCGTCGTAGTTGACCTCACCGGCGTAGAGCACGGCGTTGCGGCCCTTGCCGATGTCGACGAACGCCGCTTCCATGCTGGCCAGCACGTTCTGCACCCGGCCGAGGTACACGTTGCCCGCGTACGAGGCGGAACTGGCCCGGGTGACGAAGTGCTCGACGAGCACCCCGTCCTCCAGCACGGCGATCTGGGTGCGGTCGCCGGCATGACGGACGATCATCCGCCGTTCGACGGCCTCGCGGCGGGCGAGGAACTCGGCCTCGGTGACGATCGGCGGGCGGCGCCGTCCGTTGTCACGGCCTTCGCGACGCCGCTGGCGCTTGGCCTCGAGCCGGGTCGAGCCGCTGAGCCCGCGGACCTGGTCCTCGTCGCGGCGGACCTCGTCGCGGCGGATCTCGCGCACATGGACGACCGTGTTCGGCGGGTCATCGGGAGTGGTCGCCTCCTCGCCGCCGGTGCGCCGCCGCCGACGCCGCCGACGCCGCGAACCGCTGGCGCGATCATCGTCTCCGTCGACCTCG
This sequence comes from Frankia sp. R82, assembly GCF_023716925.1. Classification (GTDB taxonomy): domain Bacteria; phylum Actinomycetota; class Actinomycetes; order Frankiales; family Frankiaceae; genus Frankia. The sequence continues at coordinate 33,447 of NZ_JAMQQG010000033.1, read as the reverse complement.
TCACCGTCTCCGTCGGCCGCGTCCTCGACGTCGTCCGAGGCCTCGGCGGCCTGTGCCGTCTCGCCGTCCCATTCCGTCACCTCGGACGAACGCCCGGCCACGGTGACGGAGACGGCCGGGTCGTCGGCCGCGCCGGACGACGGGTCGCCCGGCGCACCGACGGTGGCAGTCTCATCGCCGGGAAGGTCGGAACCGTCCTCGTCGCCGCGAGCCCGGCCGCGACCGCGACGACCACGCCGACGTCGCCGCGTCGAGCCGGAGCCCGTGCCCTGCTCGTCGTCGTCGTCGAAATCGCCGTCGTCGATCTCGGTGAACTCCCCGGACTCAGCCTCGCCGGGCGTGATCTCCTCGTCGTCCTCGTCGAGGGCGGGCCCGCGGGTGTCCGGCCTGGCGACGGCGGTGTCGCTCGGTTCGGCGAAGGCTGCTGCCGCCGGGGGGACGTCCATGTCGTCGGAAATCGGCGTGGCCGGTGGGACCTCGCGGCGCCAGCGGGGCTCGACCGCCGGTACCGGCGCCTGGAAGGTCACCATCGCGACGGGACGGCGCGTCACGGGTCGGGCCGGTGCCGGTGGTGCCGGCTCGGTGGCGGCATCGGTCCAGGTCGGAGCGGTGACCCGCCGGGACCTGGAGCGGCTGCGGGTCCCCGGTGTCCTGGCCGGCTCGCCGCCGGTCGATTCACCTTCCGCCGTAGCCGCGGTGTCCACACCAGCCGGGTCGTCCACACCAGCCGGGTCGTCCGCATCGGTCTCGGGGACGACCTCGGCGTTCACCTCGGCCGTGGGAGGTCTGGGAGCGGTGTCGGACGCGTCTGGAGCGAGGCTCCCGGCCGGCGGCGCGGGAACAGTCGGCGATGCGGCCTCGACGACGACGACCGGCTCGGCCGGCACGGTCGCGGCTTCGGTCTCAGGTGCCAGGACGACCACGGCCGGTGCGGCACCGTCGCCCGTCGGCGCGGAGTCGGCCAACGCCGGGTCGGCCACCTCTGCGGCAGGCGACGCGGCCGCGGCGGTGTTCTCGGTGGTGCCGGTGTTCTCGGTGGTGCCGGTGCTTTCGCTGGAAGCTCGACGCCGCGTGCTGCGGGGCCGGGTACGGGCACGGGGTTGCGCAGCGGCGCCGTCGCCCGCCACCGGTTCGCCGACACCGGCAGCGGCGGCGCTTTCCGCGACGGACACACCGGCGGATCCCTCAGCGCCGGCGACGAACGGTGCCGCGTCGGGTTCCACCGAAGGGCTGACGGGACCGGAGGTGGCCCGACGGGCACGAGTGCGACGGGTCGCCTTGGGAACCTCCGGCGCAGGCGCCAGGGACACGTCCGCAGCGGTCGGCTCGGCCGGCACCTCGACGGACGGCCTCGCCGTCGTCGGCGAAGCGGCGACCGACGTGTCGGCCCCCACGTCGGTGTTGGTCGCCGGGCCGGTGTCGGGGACGGCGACGGTGTTGGTCGCCAGGTCGGTGTTGGGGACGGCATCGGCGTTGGGGACGGGCTCGGAGCCGGCCGGGGTGGTGACGGGTGCCGCCTCGCGCACCGCACGACGGCTCCGGGTACGCCGCGCGGGGGCGGCCGGCGCCTCGACGGCGGGCGACTCGGTGGCCGGGCTCGCCGGCTCGGTACTCGGGGACACCGCGCTCGGTGTCTGCGGGATCAGTGCCTCGGCGCTCACGGTCTGCGCGGCCGGGGCGGCGGATGCTCCGGATGGCTCGGATGCTCCGGATGGCTCGGATGCTCCGGATGGCTCGGATGTTCCGGATGGCTCGGATGTTCCGGATGGCTCCGAGCCGGCCTCGGTCGCCTTCGCCCGGGAGGCACGGCTGGATCGGGCGCGCGGTGTCGTGGCACCGGCGCTGCGGGTACGTCGCCTGGCGGCTGGTGCCGGGGCGGCGTCGCCCCCGTCAGCCGACTCGGCGGGGGGGCTGGCCGCGATCTCGCCGGCCGGGGCGGGTGGCGGGGTCGCCGGCCCCCCGTCCCTGACGGGTGCGGCCTCGGACGGGGTGGTCGACTCCGTGGCGGCGGGTGGCTCGCTGGGCGCACCGGCGGCACGTCCCGCCGCTCGGCGCCGACGCGGCGCAGGGCGAGGGGACTCGGGGTCTGTCTGGGTGGTCAGGTCATCGTCGGGCACGGGTTAAGAAGCCTCTCGGGCTCCCGGGCGCGCTGCAGGTGCAGTCGCGACCGCGCAGAAGCCACTGTCTCGGTCCGGCGCGAACAGCGCCGGGAAATCCTGCGACGCCCTGCATCACGCTGAGGAGCGACCCACCAGCCGGCCAGCGTCGTTGCGGTCCGGCGCCAGCGGATCCGCCAGCGTTCCATCGTCGAGCAACCGGCCCTGGTAAAGCCGGGTGGGCTCGGGAGGAGCCGACGGGCGCAGACCGGCTACCACGTACAGGGCGGTCAGCACATCGTCTGGTCGCACAGCGGGCGTCGTGTGCCGCGCGACCAACTCCAGTATCGCACATGTGTCGTTCTCCGCACGGCAAACAGCCAAGACCACAGCTGCCCGGGCGTCGAAGCGCCGTCGACCGTCCTTGGTCGCCCGCTCCACCTGCACCTCGTCCCGACCCAGCAGCTCGGCCACCGCGGCGGACAGGTCCGGTTCGGTGACCGTCGGCAGCCTGATCAGCCAGCGGGAGGCGTCGATCCGATCGGCCAGGCCGCCCGACCCGCTGACCAGGACGGCGTCGAGCACGTCCAGACCGGGCGGCAGCGCGGCGTCCAGTGCGGCCCGCAACCAGGCCGGGTCGACCACGGTGGCGAGCGCCAGTTCGACGTACTCGGCCTCGCTGGCAGCCCCGGTCGGCGCCGCGCCCACCCAGGAGATCCGCGGATGCGGGCTGAACCCGGCCGAGTAGGCCATCGGCACCTCGGCCCGCCGCAGGCCACGCTCGAACGCACGGGCGACGTCCCGGTGTGACAGAAATCTCAGTCGCCCGCGCTTGGCGAACCGCAGCCGGACCCGGCCCACGACGGGCGGCGGCGGCGGACCCTCAGGTCGACGCGCCACCGCGCACCACCGCCTCGCTGCCGGCGGAGACGCCCGCGATCGGCAGCAGGGTACGGCCGGTCGGGCCGATCTGCGTGTCGGTTCCCATGGTCGGGCACACCCCGCAGTCGTAGCAGGGCGTCCAGCGGCAGTCGTCGAGTTCGGTTCCGCGCAGGGCCTCCTGCCAGTCGGCCCACAGCCAGTCCCGGTCGAGGCCGGCGTCGAGGTGGTCCCAGGGGAGCACCTCGCGTTCGGCCCGCTCCCGGGTGGTGTACCAGTCCAACGAGACGTCCAGCGGCTCGAGCTCGGCGGCGCAGGCCGCGGCCCACCGGCCGAAGGAGAAGTGCTCGTTCCAGCCGTCGAAGCGGCCACCCTCGCGCCAGACCCGTTCGATCACCGCGCCGACCCGGCGGTCCCCGCGGGCCAGCAGACCCTCGATGATGCCGGGGCGCCCGTCGTGGTAGCGGAATCCGACCGCCCGGGCGATCTCCCGATCGGCCCGCACCCGGTCACGCAGCAGCTTCAGCCGGGCGTCGGTCACCTCGTGGGCGGCCTGCCCGGCCCACTGGAACGGGGTGTGCGCCTTGGGCACGAAGCCGCCGATCGACACCGTCGCGCGGATGTCCCGATGGCCGCTGGCGACCCGGCCGGCCCGGATGACCTCGCGGACGAGGTCGGCGATCTCGAGCACGTCCTCGTCGGTCTCGGTGGGCAGGCCGCACATGAAGTACAGCTTCACCTGACGCCAGCCGTGCGCGTAGGCGGTGCTGACCGTGCGGACCAGATCCTCGGCGCTGACCATCTTGTTGATGACCCTGCGCAGCCGCTCGGAGCCGCCCTCGGGGGCGAAGGTGAGCCCACTGCGCCGGCCGTTGCGGGAGAACTCGTTGGCCAGGGTGACGTTGAACGCGTCTACCCGGGTCGAGGGCAGACTGAGCGACACCTTGCTCTCGGCGTACCGATCGGCAAGACCGGTGGCGATCCGGCCGATCTCGGTGTGGTCGGCGCTGGACAGCGACAACAGCCCGACCTCGTTGAAGCCGGTCGCCCGCAGCCCGGCGTCCACCATCGCGCCGACGGTCTCGATGTTGCGCTCGCGCACCGGACGAGTGATCATCCCGGCCTGGCAGAACCGGCAGCCACGGGTGCAGCCGCGGAAGATCTCCACGCTCATCCGCTCGTGCACGGTCTCCGCGAGCGGCACCAGCGGTGCCTTCGGGTAGGGCCACGCGTCCAGGTCGGACAGGGTGTGCTTGCTCGGCCGGGCGGGAACGTCGTCCCGGTTCGGCCGAACCGCCTCGATCCGCCCGTCCGCACGATAGGTGACGTCGAAGAACGCCGGTACGTACACCAGCCGCCGCCGGGCGAGGCGGGCCAGCAGCTCGACCCGTCCACCGGGGCGCCCGGCCGCCTTCCAGGCACGCACGACGTCGGTGATCCCGAGCACCGCCTGCTCGCCGTCACCGAGGACGACGGCGTCGACGAAGGTGGCGATCGGCTCCGGGTTGAACGCGGCGTGCCCGCCCGCGATGACCAGCGGATCGTCCTCGCCGCGCTCGGCCGCGTGCAGCCCGATGCCGGCGAGGTCGAGCGCGGTGAGCAGGTTGGTGTAGCCGAGTTCGGTGGAGAAGCTCACGCCGAGCAGGTCGAAGTCGCCGACGGCGCGGTGGGCGTCCACGGTGAACTGGGGCAGCTCGTACTCGCGCAGGAGTTCCTCGAGATCCGGCCACACCGAGTAGGTGCGTTCGGCCAGCACGTCGGGCTGCTCGTTGAGAATCTCGTAGAGGATCTGCAGGCCCTGGTTGGGCAGGCCGACCTCGTAGGCGTCCGGATACATCAGGCACCAGCGGACGGCGGCGGACTCCCACGGTTTGACGACGGAGTTCCCCTCGCCACCGACATACTGCACGGGCCGGCGCACCCGCGGGAGCAGCGGCTCCAGGCGAGCGAACAGCGACTGTCCGGACATGCACGCGAGCCTACGGCACGCCACGACCGGCGCCGACCGGTCACCGCCTCGGGTCCTACAGGGCGTACGGGTCCGACCGCGACCGGAGCCGGACGTTCTGCAGCAGTCCGACGGCGGTCATGTTCGCAAACATGGACGAACCGCCATAGGACAGGAATGGCAGCGGCAGCCCGGTGACGGGCATGATGCCCAGGCACATCCCGATGTTCACGAACGACTGGAACGTGAACCAGCAGACCACGCCGGTGGCGATCAGCGCCCCGAAGGAGTCCTGCGAGCCGAAGCCGATCGACAGCGCCCGCCACAGCACCACCCCGAGCAGCACGACGATCCCGGCGGCGCCCAGGTAGCCGAGCTCCTCCCCCGCGACGCTGAACACGAAGTCGGTCTGCTGCTCGGGGACGAACTGGCCCTGGGTCTGCTGGCCGTGCAGCAGACCGCGACCGAAGATCCCGCCGTTGGCGATGGCGATCATCGCCTGGTTGACGTTGTACCCGGTACCGCTGGCCGCCTTGTTCTCCGAGACGAAGGAGGTCAGCCGGGCCTCCTGGTAGGGCGCCAGCAGGTGGAACTGCAGGATCGCGGTGCCGAAGAGCACCCCGCACAGGACGAGCCCGAGCACCCAGCGCCGCGGGGCACCACTGACCGCCAGCATGCCCAGCACGGTGAACACCAGCACCATCACGGTGCCGAAGTCCGGCTGCAGCATGATCAGACCGATCGGCACGATGGTCAGGCCGAGGACTAGCAGCACGTCGGCATGCCCGGGGGCGCTGTGCTGGATGCCGGTGTGCCGGTCCTCGTGTTTCTCCCCCAGGATCATCGCCGCGCCGACGACGAGGGCCACCTTGGCGAACTCCGACGGCTGCAGTTGGAAGCCCGCGGGCAGCACGATCCACGAGTGGGCGCCGTTGATCGTCGACCCGAGCACCAGCACCGCGACCAGACCGACGAGCGACCCCAGGTAGACGAACGGGGCGTAGGCCCGGATCACCCGGTAGTCGACGACCGTGGCGACCGCGCCGAGCAGCAGGCCGATGACCAGGTTCAGCAGATGCCGCTTGAGGAAGGTCTGTGGGTCGCCGTGGGCCTCGTCGAGACGCTGCCGGGTGGCCGACCACACCAGCAGGGCGCCGATGCCCGACAGGGCGATGACGCACAGCTGCAACGTCCAGTCCAGCCGGCGTACCGGCGAGTGCCGCCCGGACGCCCGATCCCGCAGCTGCCCGATCCGCCCTCGCACCGCCACCGGGGACGACCGCAGCGCCGTCGGCCCCGCCTCCTGGTTCATCCCCACCGCCTCCCTCATCCCTGTGGTACCTGGTGGACCCGTCAGGTCCGTCTGCACACGTGTCGCCGGCAGCGAGCCCACCCAGCCCATGACCGCCGCCGCCGTCGTCGCCCCGCCCGCAGCCGACCATCGAACAAGATCTACCCAAACCCAGACTTCAGTCACACATCGTGACGACTGGCGTCGGACGGGGTGCCCCGCCGAGCCGGGCTCCTGGGGCGGAGCCCGGCTCGGCGGGGACCCTAGGGCGGACTCCGACTCGGCGCGGACGGCGGCGGCGACGCGGGCGGGGCGCGACTCGGCACGGACAGCGATGTCGGTGTCGATACCGGTGCCGATCTGGACGTCAACGCCGGTGGTGCTGGCGAGGTCGACGTCGTCTCGGTCCCAGCGGCCTTGGTGGGCGCCGTGACCAGAGCCGGGACCAGAGCGCCAGCGGAGTTCGGGGGCGTCGACCGGGCCGTCGGAAGCGCCGTCACGGCGCTGGACGTTCCGCCCGGCCCCGCCGACTGGAACGGGGCGCTGGTGGTGGCAGCAGCGATGGTGCCATCCCGATTGATCTTGGGTAGCGCCGCCGGGGGCCGACCGCCGGGCTGCGCGGCCGGCTGGCCGACGCCGTAGATCGCCTGGTAGATCCGCTTGGCGACCGGCGCGGCGTACTCGGCGCCGGTACCCGAGTCGGGAATGGAGACCACGACGACGTACTGCGGGTCGTTCGCCGGCGCGAAGGAGGCGAACCACGAGGTGTCGCCCTTGCCCTCGACCTCGGCGGTGCCGGTCTTGCCGGCGATCGGGATCGTCGCGCTCGGCCAGTCGGCGAACACGCCGGTCGCGGTGCCACCGGGCTCGCTGGTCACGCCCCGCAGGCTGTCGCGGATGTAGGCGAGGATCTGCGGGCTGACCGGTAGGGCAGCGACCTTGGTCGGCTGAAAGGTCTGGACGACCTTGCCCTCCGGCGAGATCGCGGCCTTGGCCAGGGTCGGCCTGTAGAGGGTGCCGCCGTTGGCGATCGCCGCGTAGGCGTTGGCGAGCTGCAGCGGACTCACCGACAGGTACTGCCCCTGGCCGATGGCGAACTGGGTGGCGGCACCGGCGTTGTAGAGGTAGCCGTCGACGCAGGCCTCGGCGGCGTACTTGCGGAAACGTTCCGCCTTTGCCGGGTCCTTCTCCTCCGGGTAGCCGTTTTTCGCCCGCCGGCAGTAGGAGTCCTTGAGCTCCTCCCAGATGGCCTTGGCGTCGGCCCGGTCGACGACCGAGCCCTTCGCCTCCCCCGGCAGGTCGATCCCGGTGCTGCGACCGAACCCCAGGGCCTCGGCCATCCGGACGAAGTACTCCTTCGGTGGCGCGTACGGCCCGCGTCCGTTGCGCAGGCCACCGTCTCCGAGCCAGGAGTCATAGGCGAACTGGTCGAAGATGACGTCGCAGGAGATGACCAGCGCCTGGTGCAGCGTGATGGGCCCGGCGGACTCACCGTCGAAGTTGTGGAAGACCTGGTCGCCGATCTGCAGCGTCTGCGAGCAGGGGAAACGCTGGTCGCCGCCGGCGCCGAGGTTCGCCATGGCGACGGCGGTCGAGACCGGCTTGAACGTCGAGCCGGCCGCGCCCGAGCCCTGGTACACCCGGGACAGCAACGGAATGCCGTTGGCCGGATCGGACAGCGCCCGGTAGTCCGCATCGGACACCCCGCCGACGAACACCGACGGGTCGTAGGACGGCAGGCTCGCCATCGCGACCACGCCGCCGGTGCGGGCGTTCAACACGACCGCCGACCCGGTCCGCGCTCCCCCGCCGAGGGAGTTGATCGTGTCCTGCAGGGCCTGCTCGGCGGCCTGCTGCACACCGAGGTCGAGGTTGAGCACCAGATGGTCGCCGCTGGCCGGCGCGGTGGTGGACGCGGTGCCGGCAACCCGGCCGAACCGGTCGACCTCGAGGCGCTGGACGCCGTCGGCGCCGCGCAGCTCGTCGTCATAGGTGCTTTCCAGGCCGGCGACGCCGATCAGGCTGTTGAGGTGGTAGCCCTTCTCGTCGCCCTGCTTGTCGAGCTGATCCTGGGTGACGGGGGCGAGGTAACCGAGTTCGTGCGCGGCGAGCGCCCCGTGCGGGTACTCCCGGACGGCCTGCAGGTCGGCGGACACGCCGGGGAAGCGGTCGGGATGTTCGATCACCGCGAGGGCCTGCTGCGCGGAGACGTCCTTGGCGACGGGAACCGGCTGGTAGGGCGAACCGTTCCAACAGGGCGGCTTGACCTGCGCGGTGCAGAACCGGATCCGTTTGAGCAGATCATCGGCCGGGGTGCCGATCACGCCGGCCAGTCGGGTCAGAACGGCCTTGCCGTGGTCGGTCTGCCGGTCGGTCGCCGACCGGTTCACCGAGATCACCAGGGACGTGCGGTTGCGCACGAGGGGCTGGCCGTGGTCGTCGAGGATCATGCCGCGGGTGGCCGGGGTGACCACCTCGCGGACCCGGTTTGTCTCCGCGACCTGCCGGTAGTGGTCGCCGTCGAGGATCTGCAGCACCCACAGCCGGGCGCCGAGGGTGACCAGCAGCGAGAGCACCACGACGCGCAGCAGCGTGACGCGGATCCGCATCCGGTCGTTCATCGGCCGCCCCGGCCGCGGTCACCGGCGAGCCGGCGGCCACCCCGCAGCAGCAACGGGAACACGAACGGCGTGACGATCACCGCGTAGAGGCCGGCGACCACGGCCCGCCCAAGAGCCTCACCGCCGGTCATCGCCGCCTCACCGAGCAGCGACGTCATGGCCGCATAGCCCAGAGTGCCCAGCACGCTGGCTCCGCCGACCACCGCCAGAGGCACCACTACCGACCGTTCCGCCGCATCCATCACCAGACCCACAGCGTAGCCGATCAGACACATAACGAGAGCAGACTGCCCGAGAACATGCGTGGATGCCAGATCGCCGACCAGGCCGGCGACAAAGCCGCTGATCGCCCCGACCAGCGGACCCTCGAGCAACGCGATCGACGCCAGCAGTACCAGGACCAGATCGAGGCGCCCGCCGGGCAGATCGAGGCGGGCCACCACCGACACCTGCGCAACGATCGCGACCAGCAGCACCGCGACCGCGGCAGCCACACTGCGTACCCGCACGGACTCGTCGGAGTCGAAAATCTCCCACATACCGGTTCAGCCAGCCCCGGCCGGATCGACCGTCGCCCCGGCTGCCGGGGTAGGACCGGGGCTGGTGGCAGCGGTGGGGGCGGTGGGGGCGCCGTCGGCGGGGATGGGGGCAACCGCCGGGGCGGAGGGCTGTGCCGGGGCGGGCTGCGGGGGCAGCAGGCGGTCGCCCGGGTCGGCCGGCGGGCGCCCGACGACCACACCGACGACATCGAGCGTACCGACCGACACGTACGGCTTCACCTCCGCCGTACGGGACAGCCCGCCGACGTCGGTGACCTTGGTGACCTCGCCGATGGGCACGCCGGCGACGTAGTCCATGCTGCCGAAGGTCGTGAGCCGGTCACCCTTCTGCACCCGGAAGGACGCGTCGTACACGGTGAAGACCAGCGTGGACGGGCCCTGGCCGCCGGCCACGGCGCCGAGCAGCTGGGTGCGCTCGAGGCGGGCGCCGATCCGGCTGTTCGGATCACAGGCCAGCCGCACGACGGCGGTGTGCGCGGTGACCGAGGCGACCGTGCCGACCAGACCATCGGCGTTGAGGACCGTCTTGTCGGCGGCCACGCCGTCGTCCTTGCCGGCGTTGATGGTGACGGTCCAGTCCGTCCCGGTGACGTCACCGATTGCGATCACCTTGGCCGGGACCACGGTGTACTGTCCCTTGTCCGCGAGCAGCCGCAGCGCGGCCAGCTCCTTGCCGGTCCGGGTGATCACATCGTTGTCGGCGAGGTCGCGGCGCAGCCGGGCGTTCTCCTGGGCGAGCCGGTCGGCCCGGTCGTGATAACGGTTCGGGTGGGTCAACGACGAGACGGTTCGGCCGATCGGGCGGACCACGTCACTCACCCCGCTCTCGACGCCGCCGAGGGCGCTGTGCACGACGCCACGCGCGCCGGTCGCCGACCGGCCCGTCCGGTAGTCGAGGGTGATCAGCGTGAACGCCGCAATGAGCAGAGCAACGATCACCAGGCGGGATCGCCTCGTGTCACGCCCCACAGCAGCCTCCGAACGAGCTCTCAGATCCCGCACCGCGACCGGGCGCGCACCGGGACACCGCCCATCGCTCCCATCGGACGATCGACCTCGCCGCGATGTTCCCGGATCCCCCGTGTGGTTCCCCGCCGGGACGGGAACAGCAGTCGGACTTACCCGGAGCCCGCCCGGAGGTGGTCCCCCCGAACGGGCGCCTCAGCGCCGTGGCTCGGAGATGAGCACCTGCTGCAGCGCCTCGAACTCCTCGACGCACTTGCCCGAGCCCATCGCCACCGAATGCAGCGGGTTCTCGGCGATGTGGATCGGCATGCCGGTCTCGTGCCGCAGCCGTTCGTCCAGGCCGCGCAGCAGCGCCCCGCCACCGGTGAGGACGATGCCGCGGTCCATGATGTCGCCGGACAGTTCCGGCGGGCAGCGGTCCAGGGTCACCTTCACCGCGTCGATCACGGCGTTGACCGGCTCCTCGATCGCCTTGCGGATCTCCTCGGCGGACACCACGATCGTTTTGGGCAGACCGGTGACCAGGTCGCGCCCGCGGATCTCGGCGCTGGGCTCGTCGGGAACCTTGTACGCCGACCCGATCGCCATCTTGATCTCCTCCGCGGTGCGCTCGCCGAGCATCAGCGAGTACTCCTTCTTCACGTAGGAGATGATCGCGACGTCGAGTTCGTCGCCGGCGGTGCGGATCGACTGACTGGTGACGATGCCGCCGAGCGAGATCACCGCGACCTCGGTGGTGCCCCCGCCGATGTCGACCACCATGTTGCCGGTCGGCTCGTGCACGGGCAGGCCCGCGCCGATCGCCGCGGCCATCGGCTCCTCGATGATGAACACCCGGCGGGCGCCGGCCTCGTAACCCGCGTCCTTGACCGCTCGCTGCTCGACGCCGGTGATGCCCGACGGCACGCAGACGACCAGGCGTGGCTTGGCGAAGTGGCGCCGGCGATGCACCTTCTGGATGAAGTAGCGCAGCATCCGCTCGGTGGTCTCGAAGTCGGCGATGACGCCGTCCTTGAGCGGGCGCACCGCCACGACGTTGCCCGGGGTGCGGCCGATCATCCGCTTCGCGTCCGTCCCGACGGCGAGAATGCCCGACGTCGTGGTGTTGATCGCGACCACACTCGGCTCGTTCAGGACGATTCCGCGCCCCCGTACGTACACCAGGGTGTTGGCGGTACCGAGATCAACGGCCATGTCACGACCGAGAAACGACAGTGAGCTGGACATCGTCGGTACCGACCTTCCCGGGGGGATGCGGTCCTGGCCGCCTCCGGCGCGGCGACGCCGGTGGCCACCGGAACCGGACACCGCGTGGAACACGTACAGGGTTCGTTGCTCGGGCAGGGCTGGCCGAAGCGCCTGGACGATGCGTGCGACCGACCGGCACCGCCGGCCCGTGCCACCCACCGGACACGCTCCGGGCGAGTACCAGAAGGGTAGACCGCCACGCAGTCCACCGCTGCCTTGGACGGCGGTGGAGCCACTCGTGTCATGGTTACGCCGGATCGACCCGCTGGATACCCAGAGGCGTCACATAGGAGCTACACAGCGCAGTTGTCCGAACAGGCAGGTCGCGCCCGGCGGCCAGCCGGCCAGGCCTGCCGGTCGAGGCCGACCGAGCCGGCCCGACCGGGCGCCGACGTCAGCTCAGGCCGGGGAAGAACAGGTCGATCTCCCGCTTGGCCGACTCCGGCGAGTCGGACCCGTGCACGAGGTTCTGGCCGATCTCCAGCGCGTAGTCGCCACGCAGCGAACCGGGGGCGGCCTTGACCGGGTCGGTCGCGCCGATCAGGCCACGGGAGGCCTCAACGGCCCGGGGACCCTCGGCGACGAGCGCCACCAGCGGACCGGAGGTGATGAAGTCGACGAGCTCGCCGAAGAAAGGCTTGCTCGAGTGCTCGCCATAGTGCGTCTCGGCGACCGAGCGGGCAAGCGTGCGCAGCTCGAGGGCCACCAGGGTGAGCCCCTTGCGTTCGAGCCGGCCGACCACCTCACCGACGAGACCACGGCTGACGCCGTCCGGCTTGACCAGGATGAGGGTGCGCTCGGCGGACACGGTTCTCCTTCTCGATCATCGACGTCGTCGTCAGCGGGAACCCGTGGGCCCCACGTCAACTTACAGGGTGCCTGACCCATCACCATGGCCGAACCGGGCCGACTCAGGACCGCAGCAACACCCTCGCCCGACCCACAACAGGTGCCGAACCCGTCACCAGCACGCCCGCTCCCCCGAGGTCGGATTCGGCCTCGGCAAGGCGGACGGCGTCATCCAGGGCGTCGTCGAGGTGGGGGGTGACCTCGATGCGGTCCGCCCCGAACACGCCGGCGGCGACCGCGGCAAGATCGTCCACGGGCAGGGCACCCGCCGTCGCCCCGCTGGTGAGCACCACCGCGGCAAGCGCCGGCTCGAGCGCGGCAAGAATCCGGGCCGCCTGCGACTCGTCGCCCTCCACGGCGACGACGCCGACCAGGGACTCGAAGCTGAAGGCCTCCTGCAGGGCGTCCACGACGGCGGCGGTCGCGAGCGGGCTGTCGGCGACGTCGAGCACGATGGTCGGGCTGCGCCGCACCACCTCGAGCCGGCCGCGGCCGTCGACCTGGGCGAGCGCGGCCCGCACGACATCGAGGTCAAGCTGGTTCTGCCCGCCACCGAGGAACGCCTCGACCGTGGCCAGGGCGACAGCGGCGTCGTGCGCCTGGTGCGCGCCGTGCAGCGGCAGGAACAGCTCCTCGTAGGTTCCGCCGAGACCCTTCAACGTGATCATCTGGCCGCCGACGGCGACCCGGCGGCCCAGCACCCCGAACTCCATGCCCTCCCGCGCCACCGTGCTCCCGGCCAGCGCCGCCCGCCGCAGCAGCGCCCGGGCCGCCGGCAACGCCTGCTGGGCCAGCACGACCAGCGTGCCGGACCGGATCACGGCGCCCACCGGCGCGGCGATCCGGTCCAGCTCCGGGTCATCGCCCCCGGTGGACTCGACGTCGAGCTCCGCGGGCCGGCCGGCCGCGAACCGCCCCTGTTCGGACCAGCCATCCCCCGGGTCCCCGTCCGGCGACCAGCCGTCCTCGGACCAGCCGTCCTCGGACCAGGCTGTGGCCACCGGAGTCACCGCGGCGACCGGCACGTCCAGCAGATCGGCCAGATCACCGAATCCGCCCGCACCGGGCCGTTCGGAACCCGGGCCGCCGGACTCGACCACGGCGAGGTCAACCGGGGAGTCGGCGAAAGCCGCGACGGCGACCGCCACCAGCAGTTCACCCGCGCTCAGCCAACCGTCGTCCTCCACCAGGGGCAGGTAGGGCGCGATGTCGGCATAGGCCCGCTCGAGCACCTCGGCCGGGATCGCGGCACCCACGAGCCCCACCTGCTCAGCGGGCCCCATCCACTCGGGAGCGCGCAGGCTGCCGGCACGGACGCCGAACCCCTCGAGCAGCGCGGTGATCACCGCGAGGGTCGAACTCTTGCCCACCGAACCCGCGACGACGATGCTCGGAAACGCCCGCTGGGGCTGGCCGAGCAGGTCGAGCAGGCGACGCAGCCGGTCCAGCCCGGGCTGCGCCACGACGGTGGCCCGCCGGGCGTGGGCGGCAGCGAAGCGGGCCGGACCCGACCAGTCCTGATCCTCCGAGGATGCGGTGGAACCTGAGCCGGCCGTGGTGCCGGCGTTCGCAGCGGCGCCTGTCACACCGCCGATCCTACGGGGACCGGTCCGGGCGGGTGTGCTGCGGCACGTTCGCCCCGGTGGCGGTGTGAACGGGTTCATCCGTGTTGCGCGAGTCGCTACTGTCGAGGCCGGTCTGCGGAGTCCGGGCGGCGGGAGCCGACCTGGTCAGGGAGGCGGAGTCAGCCGGTGACGTGGACTTACGAGGCGGCGCGTGCGGCGCTGGACAGATCGGTCGACCTGGAAAAGCAGGCGATCACCGCGCAGTCACCGGTGCCGAGCCTGGACCGGATGCGGGAGCTGGCCCGGCGCCTCGGCGACCCGCAGCGCCGTTTCCCGGTGATCCACCTGACCGGCACGAACGGCAAGACGTCCACGGCCCGGATCACCGCGGCGCTGCTCGGCGCGGCCGGCCGGCGCGTCGGCCTTTACACCAGCCCACACCTGGAACGGGTCAACGAGCGGCTCGTGCTGTCCGGGCGTCCCGTGGACGACGACGTGTTCGCCCGCTGCGTCGGCGCCGCGGTGGACGCGGCCGCGCCGATGGCCGAGCGTCCGACGTTCTTCGAGCTGCTCACCGCCGCCGCCTTCGGTTGGTTCGCCGAGTCCGCCGCGGACGTGGCGGTGATCGAGGTCGGGCTGCTCGGTCGGTGGGACGCCACCAACATCGCCGATGGACGGGTTGCGGTGGTCACCAGCGTGGGGGCGGACCATCTGGACTATGCCGGCAGCCTCGACGGCGTGGCCCAGGAGAAGGCCGGCATCGTCAAGCCCGGTGCCCAGCTCGTCCTCGGGGAGGTCGAGGCCCGCTTCGACCCGGTGTTCACCCGCACGCCGGCTGCCGGCATCCAGCGGCTCGGCACGGAGTTCGCCTTCCTTGACGGCCGCCCGGACCCCACCGGACGCCGCGGGAGCCTGCGCACGGCGCTCGCCCGATACGACGATGTGCTGCTTGCGCTGCACGGTACCTACCAGGAGGCCAACGCGGCCTGTGCGCTCGCGGCGGTGGAGGCGTTCGTCGGTGCGGCCCTGCCCGCCGAGGTGGTCGAGGCGGGTCTGGCCGCGGTCCGGGCGCCGGGCCGGCTGGAGATCGTCGGCGCGGCCCCGCTACGGGTCCTCGACGGCGCGCACAATCCGGCGGCGACCGCGGCGCTCGTCCGATCGCTGACCGAGGAGTTCCCGGCACGGCGGTGGACCGTCGTCTACGGAGCGCTGCGCGGCCACGACTTCGAGGCCACGCTCGCGGAGCTGGACGGCACGCTGGTCGACATGGTGCTGTGCTGTGAACCCGCGTCTCCACGGGCGATCCCGGCCGAGCAGCTGGCCGCCGCGGCACAACGCCTCGGTCTGCCCGCGCGAGCCCAGCCGAAGGTCACCACCGCCGTACGGCAGGCCCTGCACCACGCCGGACCAACCGGGGCGATCCTGGTGACCGGCTCCTTCTACCACCTCACCGAGGCTCGTCGGATCCTGAGCGTCGTGCCCCGACGTGACCCGACCTGACCTGACGAGACCGGCCCGGCTCGGCCTAGTGCAACGCGACGCGACGCACCTCGCCGAGTCCATCCCCCAGTCAGGCGGACTTCTCCTGCCGCGGGGCGCGCTTGGAGGCGACGTCGCGGGGCACCAGCGTCGGGTTGACGTGCTCGAGGACGACCTCGCGGGTGACGACCACCCGGGCCACGTCCTTGCGGCTGGGGATGTCGTACATGACCGACAGCAGCACCTCCTCCAGGATCGCCCGCAGGCCACGGGCACCGGTGCCACGCAGGATCGCCTGGTCGGCGATGGCCTCCAGGGCGTCGGAGGTGAAGTCGAGATCGACGTTGTCCAGCTCGAACAGCCGCTTGTACTGGCGGACCAACGCGTTCTTCGGCTCGGTGAGGATGCAGATCAGCGCCTCGCGATCAAGGTTCGACACGCTGGTGAGCACCGGAAGGCGGCCGATGAACTCCGGGATCATGCCGTACTTGAGCAGGTCCTCGGGCATGATGTCGCCGAAGACGTCGGCGGCGTCCGGGTCGTCCTTGCCGTGCAGCACCGCGCGGAAGCCGAGGGACTTCTTGCCGATCCGGGATTCGATGATCCGGTCCAGCCCGGCGAACGCGCCACCCACGATGAACAGGACGTTTGTGGTGTCGATCTGGATGAACTCCTGGTGCGGGTGCTTACGCCCCCCCTGGGGCGGCACGCTCGCGGTGGTGCCCTCGAGAATCTTCAGCAGCGCCTGCTGCACGCCTTCGCCCGATACGTCCCGGGTGATACTGGGGTTTTCGGACTTGCGCGCAATCTTGTCGACCTCATCGATATAGATGATGCCGGTCTCGGCCTTCTTGACGTCATAATCGGCCGCCTGGATGAGCTTGAGCAGGATGTTCTCGACATCCTCGCCGACATAGCCGGCCTCGGTCAGCGCGGTCGCGTCGGCAATGGCGAACGGGACGTTGAGCATCCGGGCAAGGGTCTGCGCGAGCAGCGTCTTGCCGCAGCCGGTCGGGCCGAGCAGCAGGATGTTGCTCTTGGCGAGCTCGACCTCGCCCTTGGTCCCGTCACCGGCCGCGGATCCACTGGCCTGCACCCGCTTGTAGTGGTTGTAGACCGCGACCGACAGGGTCTTCTTCGCCGTCTCCTGGCCCACGACGTAGCCGTCGAGGAACTCGTAGATCTCACGCGGCTTGGGAAGCTCGTCCCACTTGAGCTCGGAGGACTCCGACAGTTCCTCTTCGATGATCTCGTTGCACAGATCGATGCACTCGTCGCAGATATAGACGCCAGGGCCGGCGATGAGCTTTTTCACCTGCTTCTGCGATTTGCCACAGAAGGAGCACTTGAGCAGGTCACCGCCATCACCGATGCGTGCCACCGAGGACTCAGTCCCTTCGTCCAGACGATGGTGTCGCCTGCGTGTCAGGGGCGGTTGACACCGCCCGGTCGTCGCGTGTCTGCCTGCAACCATCCCCGTGGGGACGGTACCCCGCCGAGCGACCCGGTGAGTGCCCTATCGCTCGGCTCGTACCGGTCAGCCTACGGTCATCTGGGCCGACCTCGCGCGTCCACACCGTCCGGTTAGGCCAAGGCGTCACGGACTGGACCCGCTGACCACATGTGCGCTCACCCGTGTCCCGGCGTGGTGGACCCCCACGCCGGGACACTCCTGGTGCTCCGTTCAGCTCGTCGTGGCGAGCCGGGAGGACTTACGGGTCTTGATGACCTCGTCGATGAGGCCGTACTCCTTGGCCTCGGTGGCACTGAAGATCTTGTCCCGCTCGATGTCCTTGCGGATGGCCTCTTCCTTGCGGCCCGTGTGCACGGCGAGCATCCGCTCGAGCAGCGACCGCATCCGCAGGATCTCGCGCGCCTGGATCTCGATGTCGCTGGACTGACCCTCGCCCTGTGCGGACGGCTGGTGGATCAGGATCCGGCTGTTCTCCAGAGCGAACCGCTTGCCGGGGGTACCGGCGGCGAGCAGCACCGCGGCGGCCGACGCGGCCTGGCCCATGCAGATCGTCGAGATGTCGGGCCGCACGAACTGCATCGTGTCGTAGATCGCGGTCAGCGACGTGAACGAGCCACCGGGCGAGTTGATGTAGATCGAGATGTCGCGGTCCGGGTCCTCGGACTCGAGGAACAGCAGCTGCGCCATCACGTCGTTCGCCGAGACGTCGTCGATCTGCACGCCGAGGAAGACGATCCGCTCCTTGAGCAGCTTCGAGTACGGGTCCATACCGTACTCGCCGCGCGACGTCTTCTCGATGATGTTCGGCAGGACGTAGCGGCCCTGCGGGGCCGCCACGGCGCCCTGGCGGACCTGTTCGGACCGCATCTGCTGGTAGAGCGTCTCGTGGAACATGGTGGATGCCTCCGGGAAACGGATGACGACATGCGGTCCGGGTGAGTGGCGTACGACGGCCTCGAGCGGCGGTGGGGCCCGCTCAGCTCACCGGGCCTTCGCTGGGGACCTGACGGGCCTGCTGGACGACGTGATCGACGAAGCCGTAGTCCTTGGCCTCATCGGCGGTGAACCAGCGGTCGCGGTCGGAGTCGCGCTCGATCTGCTCGATCGGCTGGCCGGTGTGGAACGCGATGCGCTCCTGCATCATCCGCTTCGTGTAGAGCATCTGCTCCGCCTGAATGGCGATGTCAGAGGCGGTGCCACCGATCCCACCGGACGGCTGGTGCATCATGATCCGCGCGTGCGGCAGGGAGTAACGCTTGCCCGCGGCTCCGGCACACAGCAGGAACTGGCCCATCGACGCCGCAAGACCCAGCGACACGGTGGCGACGTCGTTCTCGACGAACTGCATCGTGTCGTAGATCGCCATCCCGGCGCTCACCGAGCCGCCCGGCGAGTTGATGTAGAGGAAGATGTCGCGGGTCGGGTCCTCCGCGTTGAGCAGCAACAGCTGCGCGCAGATCGTGTTCGCGATCGAGTCCTCGACAACCGAGCCGAGGAAGACGATCCGGTTGGCCAGCAGTCGGTTGAAGACCTGGTCATCGAAGGCGGGTCCACCCTGGCCGGGTGAACGGAGCTCCGAACCCGGGACGGGCAGGCGCGGAACTGCGAGGTTACTCACGGTCAGCTCCTCGGCTTCCTCACATGGGGCGGCTGATTGACCGGCTCGACACTATCTGTGACACGCGCGAGTTCCGGCTCTTCCGGCTCGATGTTCGCGCTGGGCGTGAGGACCGGCCAGTCCAGCCGCCCGGCCGGCAACACCCCGCGACGCCTGGCGACGTTCGGCGACGTTCGGCCCTGCCCTGTCCTGCACCGGTCGGCCGACCGGGCGCGCAGCCCGTCGACCTCCGCGAACACCGCCACCGCGATGCTCGCCAGACGCACCGACGATGCCCAGCGGCACAACGACGATGTCGAGGGATACAACGACGATGGCCCCTGGAACACGTCCAGGGGCCATCGAGGTGATCGGGGTCCGTTCGGCGCCCGGCGGGTGCCCGGCGCGAAGGGGTCAGACGTCGCGGTCGCGGGCCTCTGCGGTGGCCGTGGCGCCGGCCGGTGCGCCGCTGTCGGCCTCCGCCGCCGCGGTGGCGGTCTCGTCGCCCTCGGCGGCCTGGGCCGGGTCGTCCGCGGGCTGGTTGCCCTCGGCGGCGTCGTCGTCCGGCTCGTCACCCTCGACGGCCGCCCGGCTCGGCAGCGCGAGCTCCACCGGGCCGCCCTCGCCGTCCACGACCGTGACGTTCTCCAGCAGCAGGAACAGTGCCTTGGTCCGCAGCACGTCGGCCATCAGGGCCTGCAGGCCCTCGCCCTGGGCGAGCTGCTGGGCGAACACGTCCGGCTGCACCCCGGAACGCTGGGCACGCAGGATGACCTGCTCCATCAGTTCGCTCTGATCGATCCCGATCGACTCGGCGTCGATGACCGCGTCGAGGATGAACTGTGAGCGGATCGCCTTGCCGGCGTTCTCCCGCACCTCGGCGTCGAACTCCTCGGCCGACTTCTCCAGCGTGGCCAGGTAACCGGCCCGATCGGTGCCCAGGTGCTCCAGCTCGTGGGTCAACCGGTGCTCGCGCGCCTCGAGCTCGCTGGTCAGCAGCGAGTCGGGCACAGGCACCTCGACCCGCTCCAACAGCGCCTCCAGGAGCTTCTCCCGGGCCTGCCCGACCTGCTCGGCCCGACGGGTCTGCTCGAGCCGACGGGCCACGTCCGCGCGCAGCTCGTCGAGCGTGTCGAACTCGCTGGCGATGGTGGCGAACTCGTCGTCGAGGGCCGGGAGTTCCTTCTCCTTGACCCCGCGGACGGTCGCGGTGACCTGCGCCGACTGACCGACCTGGTCACCACCGAGCAGCTCGGTGGTGAAGGTGCGGGCCTCGCCGTCGGCGGCACCGATGATCGCCTCGTCGATGCCGGCAACCAGGTTCCCGCTGCCGACCTCATAGGACAGCCCGGTCGCCTCGGCGCCCTCGACGGGCTTGCCGTCCACCTCGGCGGACAGGTCCAGCGAGACGAAGTCGCCGTCCTGCACCGGGCGCTCCACCGGGGTGAGCTGGGCGAACCGGTCACGCAGCCCGGAGAGCTGCTCCTCGACCTGCTCGTCGGTCACCTCGGCCGCATCCACCGTGATGGACAGGTCGGAAAACTCGGGCAACGTCAGCTCGGGTCGCACGTCCACCTCGGCGGTGAACACCAGCTGGCCGCCATCGGCGAACTCGGTGATGTCGACCTCGGGCCGGGACAGCACGTCGACCTCTTCGGCCTGCACGGCCTCGGAGTACAGCTGCGGCAGCGCCTCCTGGACGGCCTCGTCGAGAATGACGCCGCGACCGAGCCGCTGGTCGAGGATGCGCGGCGGAACCTTGCCCGGCCGGAAGCCCGAGACCCGCACCTGGCGGGCGAGCTTGCGGTAGGTGGCATCGAGCGAGGGCTTGAGCTCGTCGAAGGGCACCTCGACGGTGAGCTTGACCCGGGTCGGGCTGAGGGTCTCCTTGGTGGCCTTCACGGCGCGGCTGTCTCCTGGTACGACGTCGGACGGGATGACACGCCGAGGCTATCGGGCTATCGGTCGGGGCGGGGAGACTCGAACTCCCGATCTCCTGCACCCAAAGCAGGCGCGCTAGCCACTACGCTACGCCCCGAGGCGTCGCATCCTCATAGTACGGGGTAAGCTCGCATCGATCACCTCGCGGGTGTAGCTCAATGGCAGAGCCCCAGCCTTCCAAGCTGGCCATGCCGGTTCGATCCCGGTCACCCGCTCCAGTACCGATGTCCCAACCGTCGGCGTTTCAGCGCCGGCGGCCGGACCTCCCCACAGCCCTCCGAGGAGCACGGTCTCGTCGCAGACCAACCGGCTTGTGGTGGCTCCGGCAACGTCGTCCCGCCCGTGACGCCGGCCCGCACAGGGTCCGATCATCGACAGACCACATTGGGGCCACTGGGCTATCCGGCTTCCTGGGGCACCCATCCACCCATCTCTCTACAGAGAGAGAGCTCTTCCTGACTTAGAGTTCCCGTCGGGCCGCATCCACGTCCATCCGGGTGAAGACGGCTACCCCGACGGAGGCGACGATGGCGACAGCGACGGCGACCCCCCGGGCGGCATGGACCGCGCTGGCAGCACGGACCGCGCGGGCAGCATGGCCCGGCCCGGCCCGACGGTCGGCATGACAGTTCGGCATGTCCGGCACTCGCGCGTGTCGCGGCGCGCGGCGACATCGACATCGACATCCGACGATGCCGCACCCGCGGTGCACGTGCCTTGTCTCACATCGGGGCGATAGCTCCAGCGCCATAGACGGACATATCTATCACTATCGCCAGGAAAGGGTCCAAGTGTCATCACAACGTCGGGGCTGGCTTCCGGTGGCCGTCGGGATCGGGATCGGGGTGAACACCGCCCGGCTGCATTCCCGGGTGCGCACCCTCGAGACCATCGAGACCACCACCGGCGACACCGATCCGGCCGACCTCGGGGTGGACCCGTCGGCACAGCCGGACGGATCGCCCTACCTGCTGCTGACGTGCTCCGGCGTGCGGCTCACCGGTGCGCAGCGGCAGGCCGCGCAGGCCTACGCCGCCCGGCGCGGGCTGGACGTGCTCGACCTCGTCCCGTCCACGTTTGCCGCCCACCGGCTGCTGGATCTCGCGCGCGCGGTGGATCCGGCGACCTTTCCGTCCCGGCGCCTCGCCCGCGGACGAGGCGCCGGGGTGGCCGTACTGGCCCGGCGGGAGGTGCTGGTCCGGGCCGGCCTCCTGGCCGCCACGGAGTCGGTGCGCGGCCCGGCCGACATCCCCGGCCCGGCCGGTGACGCCGGGACGGCCGATGTCAGCGGGCTGACGGCGGCGGAGCTGGTGACGTTGATGCGGATCGGCAAGCGGCACGCGCCGGTCACCACCGACCTCGCCGTCCTGCCCGGACTGGCCGTCGTGGACGAGGGCGGGACCGACCGCTTCGCGACCCAGCGGGCCGCCTATGTCTGGGAACCCGCGAAGCTGGCGTTTCCGGTGCTGCGCGACGGGGCGATCCTGCTGGCGGCGGGCGGTTGTCCCCCGGCCGCGCTCGCCGCGCTCGCCCTGTCGTGGCTGCAGCCCGTCCTGGTCGGCGGTCAGCGGATCCGGGTGCCGATGGCCGATCTTGCGGGTAGTCCCCGGCGCCGGCGCCGGGACGGCGCGCGGCAGCTGCGGGAACGGACGGTCAGCGACCGACCGGCAGCGGCAGCGCCTCCCCGGACCGCGCCGGGATCTCTCGGCGGGCTGCGCCGGGAGCTGCTCACCGCGTCGGTACGGCCGGATCCGGCGCTGCTCGCCCGCAGCCGGCGCGCCTACCAGGCCGATCTCGCCGGCGGCCTCGACCGGTTCCGCGAACCCGCGCAGGCGCGGTGTCCCTGGTGCGGCGCCGGCGATCTCGTCAGTCACCGGCAGGGCCGGGACGTCACCCAGGGCAAACCCGGGACGTTCCGCCTGGACCGCTGCACCGCCTGCGGCCACATCTTCCAGAATCCGCGACTGTCCCTCGACGGCCTGGACTTCTACTACCGCGACTACTACGACGGCCTCGGGGCGTCGGTCATGGAGGAGCTGTTCGGGTTCGACGACCGGGTGTACCTGGAGCGGGCCCGCCAGCCCATCCCGACTCCGCGACGCTGGCTGGACGTCGGTGGCGGCCACGGGCACTTCTGCAACTCGGCCCGCACCGTGTGGCCGTCCACCGCGTTCGACCTTCTGGACATGGGCGCCGGCGTCGAGGCGGCGGCCCGACGGGGCTGGGCGGACGAGGTCTACCGGGGCCAGTTCCCCGAGCTGGTCGGCACGCTCAAGGGGCGGTACGACGTCCTGAGCATGTTCCACTACCTGGAACACACCCGTGATCCACTGGCCGAGCTGGACGCGGCCGCCGACGTGCTTACGCCCGGGGCCCATCTGCTCATCGAGCTGCCCAACCCGGAGAGCCCCGCGGCCCGCTGGTACGGGCGGACGTGGCCCGGCTGGCTGATCCCCCAGCACCAGCATCTGATGCCGGCGGCGAACGTCGTCCAGGCCCTGGACGAACGTGGGTTCGAGGCCTCCGAGCCGATCTTCGGCGAGGTGCACCAGCCAGGCGACCCACTGTCCGTGCCGTTCGGGCTGCTGCAGACATGTACCCCCGCGCCCTCGAACCCGTGGGGGACCGCCGACGAGGGGTCCAGGAGGCTGCGGCTGCGCCGGCAGGCGTTCGCCGCGGCGCTCGCCCCCGCCTTCGCCGCGGGCCTGGTGCTCGACGGCCTCACCCGTCCCTACCTGACCCGCGGGACCAGAGCGAACGCCTACCGCATCCTGGCTCGTCGCCGCTAGCCGGACTCCCGAGCGACAGGGTCCGTCGGCGCGGCACGCACACCCTCGACCAGACGATTACTCAGAGTAATCTCCGGGTGAGGGAGGGACTCGTGGCGAGGTCTGCTCGAAGACTGGCGGTGCTCGGGTTGCTGGGCGTTCTGGCGGGATGTGGGGGTTCCACGGTCGACGACCGTTCGGCGCCGGCACACCCGTCACCCGCGGTGACGTCCCGCCCGCCAGCCCGACCTGGATCGACGGGCGGGACGGCGACGGCCGAGGCGGACCGGCGGTTCGTCGCCCATGCCACCGGTCCGGTGATCACCTGGTATCCGGCGCCGGACCAGGAGGGCGTCGGCGGACAGCTCACGAACCCGAACCCGCAGGGCGCTCCGCTGGTGTTCGCGGTCCGGCAACGGCGCGCCGACGGCTGGCTGCGGGTCATGCTGCCGGTGCGGCCCAACGGGACGCAGGGCTGGGTGCGGGCCGCCGATGTCCGGCTGAGCACGACACCGTACGCGCTGGCGGTCGACCGCACGGCGCACAGTCTGACGATCATCCGCGACGGCCGGCAGATCGCCCGGCTGCCGGTGGGCATCGGCACCGGAAACACCCCGACGCCATCCGGCACGTTCTACCTGACCGAACTGCTGCAGCCGGGTGACCCGAACGGGCCATGGGGACCGTACGCCTTCGGGCTGTCCGGTTTCTCCGACGTGATCACCAACTTCAACGGTGCCGACGGCATCATCGGCCTGCACGGCACGAACCGTCCCGACCTGGTCGGCACCGATGCCAGCATGGGCTGCATCCGCCTGCGCAACACCGACATCGAGAGGCTGGCGAGCCTGATCCCGGTCGGCACGCCGATCTCCATCCGCGGTTGACCCCACGAGCGGTGGAGGACCGGGCGGCGTCGCTGGCGCACCCGGGGCAACATCTTTAGGCTGCCCCCATGACGGGATATCACCTGGCTCAGGTGAACATCGCCCGCGTCCGCGAGCCCCCTGCACCCCTGTCTCCGAGCGAGCTGGCCGCCGATCTGGCGATACCGGCCGAGGCCGTCACCGAGCAGCCCGGGTTCGTCTGGTCCCTGGCCGCGGCGCAGCCGGCCAGCGCCCTGCACACCTTTCGGCTGGGTTGCGCCGAGCAGCTTGCCGCCGTGGTGAACCTGACCGTGTGGGAGTCGGTGGAGGCGCTGTGCTCCGCCGTGCTGCGCAGTGACGGGAGTGCCTTTCTACGCCGGCGCCGGGACTGGTTCCGTCCCACCGACCGGTCGACCAACGCCCTGTGGTGGGTGCTCGCCGGGCACCGACCGGATCCGGCGGAGGCCGAGGACCGGGTGCGTCACCTGCGCGCGCACGGCGCCACCGCGACCGCCTTCACCCTGCGGCTGGCCTTCCCGCCACCGTCGTCACCACAGCCATCGTCACCACCGTCACCACCGCCGGCCAGCGCCGTGGGCTAGGCGGGGTCCGCCTCGTCGATCCAACCGGACAGGATCTCGCCGAACACCGACGGGTCCTCACCCCGGTTCCAGAACGCCGTCGCCGCCTGCACCGCGACGGCGCCGGCCTGGAGGTACTCGGCGACGTCCCGTCCGGTGACGACCCCGCCGGCACCCACGATCGCGACCGGATCGGGCAGCAGTCGGCGCAGCTGACGGACCTGACCGAGGCCGATGGGTTTGAGCGCCGGGCCGCTGAGCCCGGCCAGTTCGACGGTCAGGACGGGACGGTGCGCCGCATCGACGGCCAGCGCGTTCGGGAACGTGTTCACCGCCGTCACGAACGACGGGCCACTCGGACCGGGCCCCACCGCGGCCTCGCCGAGTACGCGGGCGAGCGCGGCGAGCGCGACCGGGTCGGAAAACGGCGAGATCTTCACCCCGTACGGCACACCGCGGCCCGTGTCGGCGGCCAGTGCGTCCAGCGCCGCCCCGACCTGCGCGCACACCGCCGCCGTCTGCCCGGGGTCGAAGCAGGCGATGCGCTTTTGCGATCCGCCGTCCCAGACGTTGGGGCAGGCCAGGTTCACCTCGATCAGGTCGACCCCGGTCGTGGCGACCACCTCGGCCAGCCGCCGGTACTCGGCCACGTCGAAGCCGGCGATGCTGACGATCAGTGGCTTACCGGCGTCGTGCGCGATCTCGACCATCTGGCCCAACTGCCCGGCGTAGACATCGAGCCCCCGGTTGGGCAGGCCCAGGGCGTTGAGGGCGAAGCCCGCGCCGGGCCAGTAGACGGTGCCCGCGTTACCGGCCCGCGGGGCCAGCGTGATCGACCCGACCACGATGGCCGCCACCGCGCTGCGGGCGAACGCCTCGACATCGCGCAGCGACTTGCAGGTCCCTGCGGCGTTGAGCACCGGATGTTCCAGCTCGACGCCGGCCAGGCCGGCCGTCGCCGTCACCGTGGCACCGCCGTCACCGTGGCACCGCCGTCACCGTGGCACCGGCGTCACCGTGGCACCGGCGTCGTTGCGCTGTCCTCGTCCGTCGGGCGCGTCCGCGGGCACGCATGTCGGCTCAGGCCTGGGCGGGGCGGGGCCGACGCAGCCGGCGCCGAGCGCCATGGCGATCGATCGCCTTCTGGTAGGCCTGCACCCGGACCGCGGCGATACGACGCGGTTCGAGCTCCGCGGTTCCCGCCCGGCCCCGCGCGCCGACGGCGGCGGCGAGTTCCGGGTCGCGCAGGAACGGTTCGAGCGCGTCCGCGAGTGCCGCGGGGTCCTCCGGCGGTACGACCGTCCCGCCCTCCCACTTCGCCACCCAGGTCGCGACGCCGGTCGTGGCGGTCGCGACGACCGGGCGTCCCGAGGCCATGCCTTCCAGACCGGCGATGGAGAAGCTCTCGAACCGGCTCGGAACGACCACCACCCGCGCCTCCTCATAGGCCTTGACGAGCTCGGGACGGCTCAGATGCCCCGCGAACCGGCAGGTCACGCCCAGCTCGGCCGCGCGTCGTTCCAGCCAGGCACCCGTCGGCACGCCGTCGATGACGCCCGAGGACTGCCCGGCGAGCACCACGATCGGCGCCATGCCCCGCTCCTTGAGCAACTCGGCCGCCGTCAGGAGCACATCCAGGCCCTTGCGCCACTCCAGGCGGCCGACGACGAACAGCACCGGGTCGGTCTGCTGCGGCCCGATCACCCCGGTGTACGGGCTGCGATCGAACGGATAGGGAATGACGTCGGCGTCGTGCTTCTTCTTCAGCCAGCCGAAGTCGCGCAGCGTCGTGACGATCAGCTCGGACGGCGCCGTCCGCACGTCGGCGCGCAGCGCGGAGAAGCGGTCGATCCGGTCGGCCAGCGCACCGCGGCCGTGCAGCTTACCCTGCCGCAGCCGGACGTCCATCATCGTCGGGGTGTGCAGGTGGATCACCAGCGGGGCGTCCCGGCGCAGCGCGGTGCGCAGGCCCCGGGTCTCACCGTCCTGGGTCTCGACGACATCCGGATGCAGGTTCAACCGGCGCAACCAGAAGGCGTAGGACACGGCGAGGGAGATCCGCAGCGCGATCGAGTCCCGCGGATGGTCCACACCCTGCACCGAGCGGCCGACCTTGCCCAGATAGCGGCTGACCGGCAGACGCAGGAGCGGTCGTCGGTGGACGAGCACTCCGTCGTGGTCCTCGTCCGTGCGCCGACGGCCCTGGGCGCACACGATGTGCACCCGATGGCCAAGCGCGACCAGTGCATGCGCGATGTCGTGGGTGTAGACACCCGCCCCGTCCCAGATGATCGGGGGATACTGCTCGCACAAAAAGACGATCTCCATACCCATCCCCCACGGCGGCGAACTCCGGTCGGCTCACCCTAACGCCAGTCGATCGGCGGTAGTCACCGGGTTTGTGCCCGAGCACCCCGCCCGGGGCTGGTTGCGTCGGATGCTGGGAACCGGACGCTAGTTCCCCGAACTGTGAATCTGCTGTGGGATCAGGGGTACCACCGCCATCCGGGCGGATCCTGTCATCCCTGCGTCGAGCACTGCTTCCGCCTCCGCACACCCGGACGACACCTTCCGGGTCAGGCGCCACACACCGTTGCCTTCCTGTGGCATTTCCTGCACCGCCCGCCGCTGGATCCGCCCGGCACTCCCGAATCCCGCACCCCCGAACACTGTGCCCCCGAACTCTTTACCCCCGAACAGGGAGTAACCGGTGTCCCGGGTATCCGGACCGAACACGGCAGCGAGGCCGACCACCACCACGAACGCGGCCAGCAGCACGAACTCAGCCACCCCGCACCACCCCGCGGCCGACACCCGTCACAGCCGACCGCGCAACAGCGGCCCCGGCCGGCCGGACGGTCCTGGCGGGGCCGGGAAGCGGCACACCCGCCATCCCGATAGCGCTATCATAATGTCTCATGCTCAACGATAGCAGTGTCGACCGGGTGGTGGATGAGCTTCAACAGCTCGCCGACGCCGGCACCGTCGGGCAGCGGCTGCCGAGCACCCGTGCGCTGCAGGCACGCCTTGGCGTCGGCCCGGTGACGGTGCAACGCGCCCTCGGCCGGCTGGTCGCCGAGGGGCGGCTGGTCACCCGGCCCGGGTCGGGCACGTTCATCGCGTCCCGGCGCACGACCCACCCCGGCGACACCGACTGGCAGCAGGTCGCGCTCGGGCCGAGCCCGGTGCACCCGTCCGGAATCGACCGGGTGGTGCACCTCGCCGATGCGCCCGGGTTTCAGCTCGGCGCCGGTTACCTCGACGCCGGACTGCGCGCCGACACCCGGCTGGCCGCCGCCATCAGCCGCGCCGCCCGTCGTCCGGATGCCTGGGCGAGTCCGCCCGCGGCCGGCCTGCCGGAGCTGCGCAGCTGGTTCGGCCGCCAGCTCGGCGCCGACCCCGACCACGTTCTGATCACCTCGGGCAGCCAGAGCGCGCTGTCGGCGACGATGCGGGCGATTCTGCCGGCCGGCCATCCGGTGCTGTTCGCGACGCCGACCTATCCGGGAGCGCTCGCCGTGGCCCGCAGCGCCGGGCTCACCCCGATCTCCGTTCCCTGCGACGCGGGCGGCATCCGCCCGGACCTGCTGCGCGACGCCTTCACCCGGACGTCCGCCCGGCTGCTGGTCATCCAGCCCACCTACGCGAACCCGGGCGGGCGGGTGCTCGCCGCGGACCGCCGCGGTGAGGTCCTCGACATCTGCCGGGTCGCCGGCGCCTTCGTCATCGAGGACGACTACGCCCGCTGGCTCGGTTTCGCCGGCGAGCAGACCCCGCCGCCTCTGTTCGTCGACGACGAGCGCGGCCAGGTCATCACGATCGTCTCCCTGACCAAGATCCTCGCGCCGAGCCTGCGGGTCAGCGCCGTGATCGCCCGCGGCCCGGTGATGAGCCGGATCGCCGCCATGCGGATCGTCGACGACTTCTTCGTCTCCCGCCCCCTGCAGCACACCGTGATCGAACTTGTCAGTGGTCCCGGGTGGGCGGCCCAGCTGCGGGCCGTGGGCGCCGCGTTGCGCGAACGGGCGACGGCGCTGGTCACAGCGGTCAGCCATGAGCTGCCCGACTGTGTCTTCGTCCCGCCGCTCGGCGGTATCAGCATGTTCGTCCGACTGCCCGCCGGCGTGGACGAGCGCACGGCCGTGGCCGCGGCGGCCCGCCTCGGCGTCGTGGTCAGCCCCGGTCGGTACTACACCATCGGCGAGCAGGAGGCCGCTCACCTGCGACTGTCCTACGCCGGCCTGCGCGCCGAGGACGTCCCGGCCGCCGTCGCCCTGCTTGCCCGAGCCCTGCGCGACGGCCCCACCCACCCCGCCGTCGACGTCCGGTGATCCCGTCCTGACCGCCTGGTTCAGGCGACGTCGGCAGCGCTCGTGGGCCGCGCCACGCCGACCAGGTCGCGCCACAGCACCGGCAGCGTCATCGTCGCGGCGACAACCAGGAACCCGGCCAGCACGAACGGCAGCCGGTGATCGACAGCGAAGATCGCACCCGAGACCAGAGCGGCCAGCACGGTGGTCCCCGTCCGAACCGTCGCGAACAGGCCCTGGGCACGTCCGGTGGCTCCGCTCGCCGCGCCCTCCTGGGCCAGCAGTGACTGCTCGGCCGGATTGATCACAGCAAGCACGACGGCCTCCAGACAGCCGACGACGATGATGATCGGCAGCGAGTGCAGGAGCGGATAGCTCGCCACTGCGCCAGCCCGCAGCACCAGGGACACCGCGATCAGCGACCGCCGGTCCAGCCGGTCCGCAAGCTGCCCGGCCGGCCACGCGAACAGCAGATACGGCAGGCCGAACAGGGTGAACGTGAGCCCGGTGACCTCCACCGACACACCCTCGCGACGCATCAGCAGGCTCCAGCAGGTCTCATAGACCCCCGCCGCGAACCCGCCGGCCGCCCCGATCAGCAGCAGCCCGACCACCCCTGGCGTCAGCAACCCCGCGGCCCGTGACCGCCGGCCGCCTCGTCCCGCCGGTCGGCTCGGGCTGGCCGTCGACGTCGCGCCCTGGGCCGCGGACACCCGCACCGGACCCGTACGGTCACCCGTCGCGCCGGCCATCCCTCCAGCACCCGCCACGCCCTGCACACCGGTGACGGAAGGAAGCATCCACAGAACGGGCAGTGACGCCAGCACCGCCGCCGCGCCGCCGCCGAGAAACAGCTCCCGCATGTGTTCCGCGCCCGCGAAGCCACCCAGCAGCGGTCCGATCGTCACCCCCAGCAGCTGACCGGTGTAGACCGCGCTGAACGCCCGACCTCGTGCGGACGGAGCGACCGTCACCGCGACCGCGGTCAACGTGGCGACCTCGAACGCTCCGGCCCCGGCCCCCTGCAGCACCCGCAGCGCCGACGACGCGATGACCCCCTCGGCGACGAACAATCCACCGCAGCCCGCGGCGTAGGTGGCCAGGCCGACGAGCAGCACCAGCCGGTGGCCATGCCGGCCGGCCATCCACCCGGCCACGTACTGGGACAGCAGCGCGCCGAGAAAGAACGCCGACATCACCACCCCGACGCCGGCCGCGGAGACATCGTTGTCAGCCAGGTACAACGGAAGAATCGGTGCGATGGCAAAGCCACCGAGCCACTGCAACAGCGTCGACCCGGCCAGCACTCCCAGCAGCTGGCGCGACGCACCGTCATCGCCCGCTCTGGCCGGCTCCCCCGACGCCGTGGTGCCCACACCGTCCACGAATCGGTCCTATCCTGCCCAGGAAGGCCAGGCAATCCGGGTGTTCCGGGTGCGAGCCCGCACCCGGCAGTGCGTCCAGGCGGATCGCGGCCTGGAACCCGCGACAGCGCCTCTGCGGAGGGACATGTGATGACCATGGAGAACGTTCCGTCCAGAAGCCTCACCTCGGCCAGACCGGACGCGGCGCCGACCCGAGACGCGTCCTTCGCAACCACAATGGCCTACTACCGGTCCGAACATCGCACTCGGGGCATTCGCCTGACCCATCTGATCGGAATCCCCGGGGCCGCCCTGTCCCTGCCGCTCCTGGTCGCCCGACCGAGCGTCGGTGTACCGCTGTTCACGGCAAGCTGGGCCCTGCAGGTCCTCGGGCATGTGCTGTTCGAGCACAACCGTCCGGCGCTCACCCGCGGGCCGATCATCTACCAACTGTGCGGGCTGGCGTTCTGGTGCGAGGAGGTCGCCGATCTGCTCGCCGGCCGCGGCCTTCCGGCCGCCACCCCCTAGACCGCCACGATCTCCACCGCCACGATCTCCACCGCCATGATCTCGACCGCCACAACCCGCCGATCCGATCGCGGGCGATTTACGACTTTCGTCGGCTGTATGCGCGACCGAGAGGTTCACTCCCTTTATGGGCCACGAAAAAATCGGACCAAAAAAGGAGAGATGCAATAAAAAAGTAACAGACTGAATTAATCCAAGCGTGCTTGGTAGCGACTCTCATCCTCGCGCCAGCCGCGCCGTGGAGCGCGCCGCAGGGAGCAGGGAGCGGGAGCTCCGCCGTCAGCGGCGGGCCAGGCGACCGGTGGGCGGCTGGGGACGGTTGCGGTGCGGGGAGGAGGCATCCGGACCACCGGCGCCGCCACCGGTGGCGGCGGGGGGTACGGGGGCAGCGCCGACACGGGTGACCTTGGGTTCGATGCGGCGCAGCATGAGGGCGGTCAGGGCCAGGGCGACCACGCCGATCATGATGCCGAGGACGACGTCGGCGGTCCAGGTCGCGGCGGTGTGCTTCCAGAGCTCGTCGGGCGGGTCGCTGCGCAGGGCGGGATTGCCGAGCTTGGCGACGACGTTGAGGTCGTCGGTGCTGGCCAGGGCCGCGAATCCCCACCGGGCCGGGGCGAGGAAGCTGAGCTGTTCGAAGACGAGGCGGTTGCTCATCGAGGTCAGACCGCCGGAGAACACCAGCTGGCCCATGGTGACCAGGACCAAAATCGGCATCGCCTTGTCAGCGTTGTCGATCAGGCTGGACACGAACAGGCCGATCATCATCGAGGCGAGCGCCGCGACGATGACGGCGATCAGACATTCCGCCAGGGGCGAGCCGAGCACGACGGCCTCCGGCGGCGTGCGGCCGGTCACCGCGATGAGGGTGAACACGACACACTGCGCGGTGGTGATCGCCGTCAACAGGATGATTTTCGAACCGAGATAGGCCGTGCGGGACAGGCCGATCGTGCGTTCTCGTCGATAGATCGGCCGTTCTTTGACGATTTCCCGGACGGCGTTCGCCATTCCCATGAAGCAGGCGCACAGCACCAGTACGACGAGCACCTTCGTCGCGTCGGTGTTGGGGGCCTGGGGCAGAGGGCCCAGGCCGTCCGGTGCTTTGAGCACCCGCGGGACGATGCCGAGGATGAAGGGATAGGCGATGATCAGGCGTAGGTAGGACCGGTCGGCGAGCACGACCCGCCAGTACCGCCGGGTCAGGGTGTACAGCTGGGAGAAGACCGGCTGTTGGCGGATGCTCGGCAGCTCCGGTGGGGCGCGGCGCACCGCGGGCGCCACCACGGCCGAGGGTACGAAGAACTCCGAGTCGCGGAAACGGCGGGCCATCTCGGCGCCGGGGGTGGCCTCGAGCTCCCGGAAGACCGCGGCGAACTCGCGGAAGTCCTTCTTGCCGAAGAACCGCAGCGCACCGTCGGCCGGCCCGAAATAGGCGACGTGGCCGCCGGGCGCCAGCACGAGGATGAAGTCACACAGGTCCAGGAAGAGCACGCTGTGCGTGACGACGATGACGGTGCGCCCGGTCTCGTCGGTCGATCCCTCGCCGCCGCCCTTGGCCAGCCCCCGCAGGGTCTCCATGACCGACTGGTCGTTGGCCGGATCGAGCCCGGAGGTCGGCTCGTCCAGGAACAGCAGTGACGGACGGGTGAGCAGCTCCAACGCGACGCTGGTGCGCTTCTTCTGACCGCCGGAGAGCCGGTTGACGCGGGTGTCGGCGTGGGCGGTGAGCCCGAGCTGGCCGATCACTTCCTCGACTCGGTCACGTCGTTCCTGCGCGGTGGTGTCCTTGGGGAAGCGCAGTTCCGAGCCGTACAGCAGCGCCTCGCGCACGGTGAGCTGGTCGTGCAGGGGGTCGGCCTGCGGCACGTAGCCGATGCGGCGGCGCAGTTCGTCGTACTCGGCGTAGAGGTCACGTCCGGCGTAGCGGACCGCGCCGCGGTCGGCCGGGCGGAAACCGGTGAGGGCGTTGAGCAGGGTCGACTTGCCCGCGCCGCTGGGCCCGACGACACCGAGCAGCGAACGGCCGGGCAGCCGGAAGGTCAGGTCGTGCATGAGCTGCTTGCTGCCGGCAAACACCGACAGGTCCTGCACCTCGAAGGCGACGTCGCCGGAGTCGACGTACTCGACGAGGCTGTCGCCCTCGAGCTGGAACAGGTGGTGGCCGATCGCAAGGACGTCGCGTTGCAGCACCGGTGCGCGCCCGACCCGCAGACCGTTGACGAAGGTGCCGTTCGCCGAGTCGAGGTCGACGACCTCCACCGCGCCGAGGGAGATCCGCAGCTCGGCGTGATGGCGGGACGAGAGCAGGTCACCGACCATGATCTCGTTGTCGCGGGAGCGGCCCATCCGCATCCGACCGGGCCTGAGGGGATGCACACGTCGACGGGCGTGGACGACCTCACTCTGCGTGGTCATCGGATCCACCGACCAGCCTCCGGACGGTGGACCGGCGCCCGCCGGCGCGCCCGCGCGGGCGGGCGGACCCGCAGCCGTCGACGAGGCCGCCCCGGCCG
>NZ_JAMQQG010000032.1 GCF_023716925.1 Frankia sp. R82 | reverse complement strand
CCGCCGGACCGGGATCGCCGCCGTCCGCGGCCGCCCCCGCCGCACCGGCTTCGGCCGCAGCCCAAGCCTCGGCGGCATGGAGGGGTTCCAGCGGGCGGACGTCGCGCAGGCCGAAGGCGGCGGCGAGCGCGTCGCTCACGCCGGGCGCGGCGACATCGGCGTTGGTGTGCGCGGTGAACAGGGCCACCCCGGCGCGCACCAGTGTCGCGACCACCCGACCGCCGGGGGACGTCTCGGCCACCCCGTGCACGCCGCGCAGGAACAGGGGATGGTGGGTGATCAGCAAACTGGCCGAGCGGGCCGCCTCGGCGGCCACCTCCGAGGTCGGGTCGACCGCGAACAGCACCGACTCCACCGGTGCGTCCGGGTTGCCGACCACGAGGCCGACCGCGTCCCACGACGCCGCCCAGCTCGGCGGGTAGACGCCCTCCAACACCGCGACGCAGTCACGGACCGTTGCCGTCCCATCGTTCATCGAAAGAACCCTACCCGTACCGTCGCAGCCGTCTGCCATGCGGTCACGCTGGCCGCGCCGATGTCGAGACGACTCCAACACGATGCAGAGTCGAGGTCGAGGCGGCGCGCGCCACGACCGGCTTCCCCCGTAACGTCACGGATGGCAACAGACCCGCACAGGTGCGGGCGGCCACAACGAAGGGGTACCTGACCATGGCGGACGTGTCGGTGCGGTTCCAGGTGGCGGGTGACTCGGAGATCGTGCTGAACCTCGGAACGACCGAAGCGGTCCGGCTGGTCGAGGCCATCATGCGCAAGGTCGCCGAAGCCGTGGGCGGCCCCGCGATGGGTAACCCGGCGCTGGGAAACCCCGGGATGAACAACCCGGGGGTGGGCAACGCGCAGCGTTCGGCCGTCGGCCAGGCCTGGCCGGAGATGCCGCAGTCAGGTGTCGGACTGCCGCCCAACCGGTAGGCCATCCCGGGCGCATCTGCCACGCGGGCCAGGTGCGCCAGCCACGGAGGCCAGGTAGGCCCACAGCCGCCGGGGGCCCGACGGCACACCACAGGCCGACGGCACACCACAGGCCGACGGCACATCGCGGGCTGATCGGCCACGGAAAGCGGCCGCTTCCACCAAAGGCCGACACAACGGCCACCCAGCGCGATACAACTCCGCACAGCCATTCCCACCGAAAGGACAATGATCACGCATGGCGGGGGACGTACCGGTCGACGAGCGCGCGCTGATCATTCCGTTCGATCCCGACAGCACCGGGGTCCTGCGCGCGGCGGCGAGTCCCGACCAGGCAGGGCGGGCGGCGACCACGCCGACCACGATCATCCCGACCGCCGCGTCGGCCGCCGGCAGCACCTTCGGCGCCGGCGGTGACCCGGCCGGGGCGACTCCCGCGTCCCCTCGCGGCGAGCGGACCCTGCACCACTACGGACGAGTCCAGGTACTCGGCCGGCCGCGGGATCCCGACGCCACGGGACGGCCGGCGCCCGCGCAGCAGCAGCCCGGCGTGCGCGGACTCGCCGCGCTGGTACCTCCCGCGGACGGCAGCGTCGTGTCGACGACGGGGGTCTCCCCCGGTCTGAGCCGCGCCGAGACGCTCGGCCTGGACGCCTTCCGGCTGCGGGCGAGCTCGGCCTACCGCCAGCTCAAAGCCGACCGCCCCCGCGACGGCCATGCCTGGGACATGGACCGACCCTGCACCGACGTCCCGCCCCCGCGGACGTCGCCGCCACGCATCGCGCCACCGCAGGCGGCACCCTCCCCCACCGCGACCCTGCCGACGACCATCGCCCCCGGCGGCGCCGCGTCCACGGCTGGCACGTCGGCGGGCACGCCGTCCGCGGGGGCCGCGACCGGTGGCAGCACCACCGGTGGTGCGACGGTGCGGGCGACGTCGTCGAACGGCGCGGTCGCCGACGGCAGCACGAACGGCCAGGTGGTCCCGTCCGGCGCCGCGAGCGCGCCGACCAGCACGAAGCTTGAGGGTTCGGTCGCCGTCGGGCTCATCCTCGTCGAAGGGCCCACCCCCGACCTGCAGTTCACCGCCGCCGAACGGACCAAGGTCGTCGCCGAGGTACAGAACGGCCTGTCCTGGTACGCCACCACGAACCCGGCAGCGGACCTGACCTTCCACTACGACATCCAGATCGTGCGCCTGTCGGTCGCGGCCAACCCGAACGCGACCGACCTCGAGGCACTGTGGCGCGATCCGACGATGGACCGCCTCGGCCACCAGCCCACCTTCGACGGCGTCTACGACTACGTCGACGCCCTGCGCAGCCGGCTGCAGACCGCCTGGGCGTACTGCGCGTTCTTCACCAAGTATCCGGTGGGCTACTTCGCGTACTCGTCCGTCGGCGGACCGCGCATCGTCATGTCGTACGCGAACGACGGCTGGGGCCCCGACAACATCGACCGGGTGTTCACCCACGAGACCGGACACATCTTCGGCGCCCCCGACGAGTACGGCGGCGCCGGCTGCGACTGCGGCGGCGAATGGGGTGCCTTCCACGCCCCCAACGGCAACTGCGACAGCTGCGCTCCCGCACCGGTCGACTGCCTGATGCGCTCCAACAGCTTCGCGCTGTGCCGCTACACCCCCAGCCAGCTCGGCTGGGGACACGGCGTGGCCGGCAACCCCGTGCTCATCCAGTCGAAGGGCCTGGGCCGGACCGGCAACTTCGAGGTCCTCGTCCCGTCGGTGTTCTCCGGGCTCACCCACGTCTGGCGCGACAACGACGTCAACACCTACCCGTGGCGCGACCCGTGGCAGACCGCCCAGTCCCTGGGTCCCATCGACGCGGTGACCATGGTGCAGAGCACGCTGGCCACCCCCGGGCCGCTGGAGGTCGTCGTCCGCGTCGGTGACGCCCTGCAGTTCCTGTGGCGGGAAAGCAGCGGCATGTTCGCCTGGCACGCCCCCACCCCGCTCGCCGCCGGCCAGGCCGTGGGCGGGGTGCCGTCGCTGGTGCAGAGCCGGCTGGGCAGCAAGGGCAACTTCGAACTGCTCGTGCCCGCCGCGGACGTCGGCCTCGTCCACCTGTGGCGCAACCACGACGTGTACGGCTACCCGTGGAGCAGCCCCGCCCGCTTCGGCGCCAACCTCGGCAAGGTCGATGCGGTCAGCCTCATCCACGGCACCCTCGGCGGCGGCGCCGGCCTGCTCGAGGCCGTCGTCCGGGTCGGCACCCGACTCGTCCACCTCACCCGGGACAGCACCGCCGTGTGGCGCACCGGCCCGACCTTCGGCGAAAACGTCGCCGGCAACCCTGCGCTCATCCAGAGTTCGTTTCCCGGCGGCGCCCGCAACTTCGAGGTCGTCGTGCCCGCCGCCAGCGGCGGCCTGATCCACTACTACCGCAACAACAGCGCGTCCACCCCGTTCTGGAGCGGCCCCCGCCCCTTCGCCCCGTCCCTCGGCAAGGTCGACGCGGTCAGTCTGATCCAGAGCAACTTCGACGGCCATCTGGAGGTCCTCGCCCGCGTCGGCGACGAACTCCACATGGTCTGGCGCTCGTCGGGCCCCACCGCCACCTGGTCGACCCCCCGCCGCGTCTTCTGACACCTCCCGGACTACCGCACGCATCTGTTTTCACACGGATGGCGACTGCCCCACCCTTCAGGTAACACCGAGTTCTAACCACGTTCCACATGTGGAGGGTTGTTCGGGAAATACGGGCCCGTTTCCCGAACAACCCTCCACATTCCATGATCACACGCCATCTCCGTGACCATTCCGGCCGCGAACTCTGCCTCTGAGCGACAGTCCGCCCCGATGGACCCCCACCCTGACCGGCCGCTCCCGCCCACCATCACGCCCCATACCCGCGGCCGACAGGTGTCGCCGACGAGCGGCGCCCCTAGTCAGCAGAAGGAGGGCTACGCCGGGGGTCGGGGGGTGAGAAGCCGGGGGCGTCCCAGACCTGGCCGTCGGACGGACCGCGGGGCTTGTCCCTGTGACGGGCAAGCCAGCCGTCGACGAACAGCGACTCGGCCGGGCTGAACGCTGCACGCAGATCCGGTGGCACCGCGTCGACGCACACCGCACGTACCCCCGGCAGCGCGGCCACCTCCCCGGCGCGGGACGCCGGCGCCGCCAGCAGCACGAGCCGCGGTGGGAACGTCGAGGTGACCTGCCCGAACCCGGTCACATCCGCCGGGCCGGACGCGGAACCCTCGGACGGGACGCCGGACGCGGCGCCCTCGAGCACAGGGCCGGACCGGACGCCGGACACGGTGCGTTCGGACGCCGGATCTTCGGACCCGATGTCACAGGTGCCGTCGGCGGAGCCGGCCCGGGCGGGGGTGTCGTCGGGGGACGTCCCGTCCAGACCGGTGGTGGCGGGTGGGGCGTCCGAGCCTGGGTCGTCCGGTTGGGCCAGGTCGTCCGGTTGGGCCAGGTCGTCCGGTTGGGCCAGGATGACGAGTAGTTCCGCTTCGGTTCCCCACACCGCCCCATTGTCCGGCCCGCGATGGCCGATGTCCCGGGTACCGACGCGACTTTCCGGTGCCCCTCCCCTGGCCGGGCCACCAGCCGACGCACGGCCCACCACCCGCCCGGAGCACCGACCGGACCGCCCACCGAGCCACCGACCGAGCCCCACCCATCGCCCGGGTGGGCCACCCCGGTCGGTGGTCGACGGCGGCCGGGGCGGTCGCGGGACGACTGCCGGCGGCGGATGGGCGGCGGATCGGGGAGAATCACAGAGCCCGCTGCATGGACACCACGCCCGTCACGGGACAAGGTTGGAGAAAGGCTCGGCCGTGGACCGGTGCAGGGCGCCGGAGGGGGGAGAGCACCGGCGATGAGCACCAGACTGCCGTTGTTCCCGCTGGGAACTGTCCTGCTGCCGGGGCTGGTGCTGCCGTTGGAGATCTTCGAGGAACGGTATCGGACGCTGGTGCGCGAGCTGCTCGCCCAGCCCGACGATCATGCCCGTCATTTCGGGGTGGTGGCGATCCGGCGGGGGCGCGAGGTGGGTCCGACGCTGCCAGCGCTGCACCAGATCGGGTGCACGGCGGTGCTGCGGCGCGTCCAGGAGCATCCGGACGGGCGGTTTTCGCTGCTGACGGTCGGCGGACGGCGGTTTCGCATCGACGAGGTCGACCAGCAGGGTGCGCCGTACCTGCTCGGCGAGGTGGAGTTCCTGCCGGACGAGGTGGGTGACGCCGAGGCGGCGCGGGAGGCTGTGGCGCCGGTGCAGCGACTGATGCGGACCTACGCCGAGCGGCTCGCCGCTACCGGCACGGTGCAGATCTCGTTGCCGGATCTGCCCGACGATCCGATCGCGCTGTCCTATGTGGTGGCCGCGGCCGCGGTGACCGACCTGTCCGAACGCCAGGGGCTGCTGGCCCAGGCGGATGCGGCCCAGCGGCTGCGCGCCGAGCGGGCGCTGCTGCACCGCGAGGTCGGGCTGCTGGGGACGATCACGACGATCGGGTCGAGCGAGCTGCGCCGCGTCGACCCCAGCCCGAACTGACCCCGAGGGACCCGAGCCACAGCCCGATCCCGAACACCATCAGCGCGGTCACCGGCAGCACCAGGTAGAGGCCGTGCGCGCGGACCCGCACGTCCACCAGGTCGACCAGCACCGAGGACGCGTTCGCCGGCAGCCCGTGCAGGGCGCCCGGCGAGCGGCGCAGATGACCGATCCAGCCGGCGACGAGTGCCCCGCCGGCCCCGCCGACAGCAAGCCCCAGTGGCACCGGCCAGCCGGCGTCGCGGGCCCGCCACAGCGCCACCGCGCCGCCGATCACTCCGGCGACGAGGCAGATGAGCCCGAAGCGCGCATCAATGTCGCTCTGTACCGCGAACGCCGACTCGTTGCCGGCCAGTGCCCCGTCCAGGTTCAGTTTCGGGGCCGCGACCGCCCACAGCAGACCGAGTGGGAAACCCACGACGGCCATCGCCACCGCGCAGATCAGACCGGCGAGATACCCTGCCCGCCCGGGCGAGGCGAGGGGCGCCAGCGAGCCCGTGCGCCCCGGCAGGCCGTGCCACGCGGGCGGCGCCGACGGTTCCACCGCACTGGCCGAGACCTGCTCGGACTCGGATGATCTTTCCCTCACGTCGCCCCGCTCCGCCACCAGGTGCCCGCTCGGCGGTCTCATCGCGGGCACCCCCCACCGACCGCCTCCGACACCTGACCCTATCGTGCCGGTGCGCACGCCCCGGCCGACCAGATCGGGCCAGATCGGCTCGGCTCGGCTCGGGTCGGGTCGGGTCGGGTCGGCTCGGGTCAGGAGGTGCCGACGCGGCGCAGGGCGAGCACGGCGACGACGAGGGCCCCGACACCGACGGCGGCGCAGACAGCGAGGTCGACGAGCACCGTCATCCAGTGGACGTTGCGCTGGAAGGCGGCGGACAGCGCGTCGACGGCGTAGGTGCTGGGCAGGGCGTCGCGGGCCAGCTGACCGACCTCAGGCAGCCGGTCGGCGGGGATGACCCCGAGGAACAGCACGATGCTCATGCCGAGCTGGCCGGCGATCGTCGCGAGCTCCGGTTTGGGGGCGAGCAGGCCGACGGCCGCACCGAGCCCCGACAGGCACACCCCGGCCAGCAGCACGACCGGCGCGAGCAGCCACAGCCCGGACAGCGACAGTCCGTACAGCAGGCTGCCGAACACGGCGGTGACCAGCGTGCCGGGCGCGGCGAAGGTGGCGTAGGACGCGGCGGTGCCGAGCACCACCGCCGCCGGCGGGATGGGCAGGGTCAGGTAGTAGTCCAGGGCGCCGGCGGCGCGCAGGGCGCCGAACCGCTGGGCCAGCAGGTTCAACGCGACGAACGCGACGACGAGCACGGTGGACCCGGCGACGACCTGCCCGGCGGCGTTGGCATCGCCGACGTCCAGGATGCCGCGCAGCAGCACCAGGATGCCGATCGACTGGAACGACGCCACGAACAACAGCGGGATCCGCCCGACCTTCGACCGGGCCAGCTGCCCGCGGTAGACCGCGCCGAACGCCGTCCCGAAGCCGGTGGCCGCCGGGATCCGCGGCGGCATCAGCCCTTCGGGCCCGGCGGACGGTGCCGATCCGCGGGGCTGCTCAAGCGGCCCGGACGGCTCGGCCGGCACCCGGGTGAACTCCGGCGCGGCCAGGCCGGGCAGGTTCGCCCCGGGAGTGCCGCGAACGGCGCCGAGCGCGTGGTCCCGGGCAGCGGTACCTGTGCTCGCCACGGCGTCGTGGGCGTCGGGAACAACGGTCATCGGGCCCACCTCTGCCGGGCCGGACGACAGGCAGGTTCGGTCACGTCCGCTCCAGGTCTCGGGACGCCCCGCCAAGGGTGAGATACACGTCCTCCAGGGACGGTGTGGCGAGGCTGAAGTCGTCCAGGGCGGCGAAGGCCGCGCCGGTGGTGAGCCGGCCGAGCGCCTCGCGGGCGGCGACGGGCGCCATCCGCACCGTCCAGCGGCGACCGCGGACGGTGGCGAGCCCGGCGAGCATGGCGATGGTCGGATCGTCGGCGGGCGGGTCGTACCGCCAGGCGAGGTCAAGCCGGACGTCGCCGGAGACGGACGCCTTGAGCTGCCCGGGCGTGTCACAGGCGATGACCCGCCCGGCCTCGAGGACCGCCACCCGGTCGAGCACCGACTCGGCCTCCAGAACGTTGTGCGTGATGAGCACGATGGTGGTACCGGTGGTGTCACGGCGGTGCTGCAGGGCCCCCCACACCGCCCGGCGGGCCACCGGGTCGAGGCCGGTGGTCGGCTCGTCGAGGATGAGCACCGGCCGGTCACCGACCAGGGCGGTGGCCACACAGGCCAGCCGCCGCTGCCCGCCGGACAGGCTGGAAAGCGGCCGGTGCGCCAGGTCGGCGAGGCCGAGCTCGTCGAGTACGGCGTCGCGCGCGGACCGGGCATCCGGGCGGGACAGCCCGCGCATCCGCGCCGTGGTGCTGACGGCCGTGGCCACCGGCAGTTCGGCCAGGGCCAGGTCAGCCTGCCCCAGATAGCCGGCCAGGCGGGCGGGCAGGTCCGGCGCGGCGCGCACGTCCCGGCCGAACATCGTGATGGTGCCGGCATCCGGGCGCAGCAGTCCCATCAGCTGGCGCACCAGGGTCGTCTTGCCCGCACCGTTGGGGCCGAGGACCCCGAACACCTCTGCCTGGCGCACGTCCAGGTCGATGCGGTCGTTCGCAAGGACGGAGTGCTCGCCCACCCCGTGTCGCCGGGTGAGCCCGCGGACGGCGTAGCTCAACACACCGCCCATTCTCGCAGCCGGTTCGGCGTGCGGGCCCACCCGGTCGCCGGGGAAGCCTCACACCGCGTGCAGCAGCCGCCGTCGCGCTGCGCTGCGCGTCAGACCGCGCTGCTCATCCAGACCACGATGTCGAGCATGCGCAGCGGGGTGACGGGCGGCCCGCCGTCGGGCACCAGGGCTGCGAGCCGGCGGAACTCCTCGGCGTTCTCCCGCAGGTCGTACTGCATGGCCCGGACGAGCAGGCCCATGTACTGCCGCCAGCTGCGCCCGTCCCGCGGTGAGGGCGGGATGCAGTCCTCGTGCTGGTAGAAGATCCGCACCTTGGAGTCGAACAACGGCACCAGCGCCGGCCGCTTGC
This sequence comes from Frankia sp. R82, assembly GCF_023716925.1. Lineage (GTDB taxonomy): Bacteria > Actinomycetota > Actinomycetes > Frankiales > Frankiaceae > Frankia. Next base: position 33,017 of record NZ_JAMQQG010000032.1, on the reverse strand, counting down.
GGTGCAGCACCTTGGCCAGCAGCGAACCCTTGACGTCCCGGTCGGAGACGTCGGGGTCGTCGAGCGGGTCGTAGAGGGCCGCGATCAGGTCGAGGGTCACCTCGTCGGCCTCGACGAGCTCGATGCCGGGCGGCAGCTTGTCCAGCGCGCGCTGCAGCAGGGGGAGCAGAGCGGTCAGGGTGTGCATCCGGTCGACGGCGACCTGCACGCCGAGCAGGCTCGGTGCCAGCAGGTCACCGGTGCACAGCAGATCGGGATCGTCGTTGGTGACCAGGCCGTCGTAGTAGGGATAGGCATAACGCAGTCCGCGCCGGCGGGGGCCCAGGTACTCGGCCAGCAGGCTTTCCGCGTCGAAGACCTCTCGGGTCCCTCTCGCCAGCTTCACCGATGGGCTCCTTGTCGTTGTCCGGAACCTAAACCATGTCCGCCGTCATCCTGCCCGGTCCCCACCGCGGCAGGAGCGTCGGGTTGCCTGCGGTTTGGCCGGGAGGCGACCGCGACCCGCGCCGATGATGCGGTACGCGACTGTGCCGGTCAGCGCCGATCCGGCGACAGTGGGACGAAGGTCACAGCTGGCGGACCGGTGTCGGGCGGCGCCGGGTCCACGACCCGGACCCGCGGGTCGGCGGCCAGCTGGGTGAGCCGTCCCGCCGGGGCGCGCACGACGACGGCGAACAGGCAGGCGCAACCGGCGCGCAGCTCGACCGCGGTCCGGTCGTCGCGTTCCTGGGCGTGTGCGTCGCCGGCCCGTCCGTCGGCCGCCGACCGGTCGGCGGCCTGGCTGGCGGCAGCGGCGAAGGCGGCCTGGACGTCGGCCACCGGATCTCGCACGGTGACCTGTTCGACCTCCCCGCCGACGCCGGCGGTGAAGAACGCCTGCACCACGCGGTAGCCCCCGACGACGTCGAGCAACGCACCGGGGGCGACCGGCGCGACCAGGCTGGCCACGGCGTAGAGGTCCGTGGCGGGGGCCGCGGCGGTCAGGGAGGCCAGGTTCTGCCGGCTCGCACCAAGGTAATCGGCGACCGTGTCATGGGCGCCGGGCCCGATCCGCACGGTCGGCGCCACCGCGGCGCTCCCCGGCCCGGAGACCGATGCCGCCGCCGACCCGCCCGACCGACTACCACCCGCCACGCCGCCACCGCTCAGGCCGCCGCCGGCCGAGCCACTGCCGGTCGAGACGCCGCCGGTCGAGACGAGGGTGGGGGCCCGGTCGCGGGCGCCCTGCACGATCGCCGCGACCGCGCTGACCACGATGAGGGTGACCACCCCGAGAACCACGATCCGCCCACCCCGACCGCCCGGCAGCGCGAGCCCGCCGGTCGACCCGTCCGCGCCCGTGACGCTGCCGGTGGTGCGCAGTCGGTCACCGATCTGGCGGACCCGCCGCGTCGGCGGGTCGACCGCGGCGCCGAGCCGGCGTGCGACGGCCGCGAGCAGCCGGTGGGCCCGGGGCATCATGGCGGCGTCCAGACGGTCGAGCGCGCCGAACATGCCCCGTCCACCGGTGTCGGTGGCCGTGCCCGCCAGCCCCGCCCGGGGTGGATGCGGCGCGGCGGCCTGCGTCACGACTGGTCCCGCAGCCGTTCCAACGCGTCGGCGAGGTCGGCGGGGTCGGGGCTGGTGAACGTGACCTGACCGCCGTGCCCGGGGTGCTCGAACGACAACGAGGCCGCGTGCAGCCACTGGCGGGCAAGCCCGAGCCGCTCGGCCAGAGTCGGGTCGGCGCCGTAGGTCAGGTCACCGACGCAGGGATGGCGTAACGCCGACAGGTGAACCCGGATCTGGTGGGTGCGGCCGGTCTCCAGGCGCACCGACAGCAGCGAGGCCGCCCGGAACGCCTCGACGAGGTCGTAGTGGGTGACGCTGGGCCGGCCGTCGGCGACCACCGCGAACAGGTTCGGCCGGCGGGGATGGCGGTCGATGGGGGCGTCGACCGTGCCACTCGAGGGGTCGGGGTGGCCCTGCACGACCGCCCGGTAGCGCTTGTCCACCTCCCGGTCCCGGAACGCCCGTTTGAGCAGGGTGTAGGCCCGCTCGCTCTTGGCGACGACCATGACACCGGTGGTACCGACGTCGAGGCGGTGCACCACGCCCTGGCGCTCCGCGGCACCCGAGGTGGACACACGGTAGCCCATCGCGGCCAGTGCGCCGATCACCGTCGGCCCGGTGAACCCGGGGGCCGGATGGGCGGCCACGCCGACCGGTTTGTCGATGACGACGATGTCGTCGTCATCGTGCAGGATGCCGAGCCCCGCGACCGGGGTCGGCTCCACGGTGACGGGTCGCGGCGGGGCCGGTAGGCACACCTCCAGCCACGATCCGCCGCGGACCCGGTCCGACCGGCCGCGGACCTGACCGTCGAGGCTGGCCTGGCCGTCCTCGACGAGGGTGGCGGCCGCCGCCCGGGACAGCCCGAACATCCGCGCGATCGCCGCATCGAGGCGAACGCCGTCCAGGCCGTCGGGCACGGGCAGGCTGCGCAGATCACCGTCGGTCCTCACCGCCCGGGCACCTGATGGTCGGATGTGGTCGCGCCGTCACTCGAAGCCGTGCCGTGGCCGGACGTCGGGTCGGGGCCGGACGTCGGGTCGGGGCCGGCCGCGGCAGCGGAGGGTTGGCTGTAACGGCTGCCGTCCAGGCCGATGCCGCGCAGCGACAGCAGTACCGCGAGCGCACCGCCGCAGACGATCGCCGAGTCGGCGACGTTGAAGATCGGCCAGTGGTGCAGGTGGACGAAGTCGACCACGTGGCCGCGCAGCGGCCCGGGAGCGCGGAAGATCCGGTCGGCCAGGTTGCCGACGGCGCCACCGAGCAGGGCGCCGAGCACCGCCGCCCACCCCGTCGAGCGCAGCCGACGGGCGGTGAAGACCACCACCCCGATCACCAGCAGGGCCACCAGGCTCAGCACCACGGTGGACCCACCGGCAATGCTGAAGGCGGCGCCGGAGTTACGGGTGAGCTCCAGGTCGAGCACGCCCGGGAGCAGCTCGACCGGCCCCCGGCCCGACAGTTTCGCCACCGCCAGGTGCTTGGTGCCCACGTCGAGCGCGAGCAGGGCGGCAGCGGTCGTGCCCAGGACGGCGACCGAACGCCGGGCCGCGCTCACCGCCGCCACACGGCCGGCGGCGGTGGCGGTGGCGGGCACACCGCGGCCGGCGGGATCTTCGGACACGCTACTCCCGATGCTTGTCGCCTCACCCATCGGATCCACTCTACGGGCCACCCAGCGGCTTACGATCGCCCGACGCCCCACGGATCGCGTGTGCGGGTCGACTAGACTTGGCCGGGCGCGACACGGCGTCGATGGGGACGAGTAGCGGCGGGTGCAGCCCGAGCGAGCCGGGGTTGGTGGAAGCCCGGTGGCCAGCACGTCTGCGAAGATCACCCCTGAGCTGCCGGCAGAACGGAACCCGCCCGGCGTGTCCTGGCGCCCTGGGCTCCTAGTAGATCCGGTCGTCGCGCGCGTGACGAGAGGCCGCCCGGCCTCCCGGGCCTTCCGGCGCCCGCCCCATGGCGGCCCCGGCCCCGGCCTCGGCTCTGGGCGTGCAAGGAGGGTGGTACCGCGGTACCTCCGGTTGTCCGCAGGGGCGTCCGGCGGCGTCGTCCCTCTGTTGGGCACTGACGCCAGCTGGGCACCGACGCCAGCGACCACGACCGAGGAAGACCGGGTCCGCCACGATGAACGACGCCCCACGCACCCCGACCTACGCGCCGCTGCCCGCGCAGGCGGACCTGCCCGCGCTCGAACGCGAGACGCTGGCCCGCTGGCGGGACACCAAGGTCTTCCACCGGTCGCTGTCGGCCAGCGCCGACCGGCCGCTGTGGATGTTCTACGAGGGCCCGCCGACCGCCAACGGCAAGCCCGGCGCCCACCACGTCGAGGCCCGGGTGTTCAAGGACATCTTCCCCCGGTACCGGACGATGAAGGGTTACCACGTCCCGCGCCGGGCCGGCTGGGACTGCCACGGCCTGCCGGTCGAGCTCGCCGTCGAGAAGGAACTCGGGTTCACCAGCAAGAACGACATCGAGGCGTACGGCATCGCCGAGTTCAACGCCCGCTGCCGCGAGTCGGTGCAGCGCCACGTCGACGAGTTCGCCGCGATGACCGAGCGGATGGGCTACTGGGTCGACCTCGACACCGCCTACCGCACCATGGACACCAGCTACATCGAGAGCGTCTGGTGGTCGCTGCAGCAGATCTTCGACAAGGGCCTGCTGGTCGAGGACTTCCGCGTCACCCCCTACTGCCCGCGGGACGAGACGCCGCTGTCCGACCACGAGGTCTCCCAGGGCTACGCCGACGTCGACGACCCGTCGGTGTACGTCCGCTTCCCCCTGGTCGCCGACTCGCTGGGCCTGACCGAGCGGGGCGCGGAACTGCTGGTGTGGACGACCACGCCGTGGACCCTCGTGTCGAACACGGCGGTCGCGGTGCATCCGGACGTCGAGTACGTGCTGGTCCGGGCCGGTGGCGGCGAGCTGTTCGTCGTCGCCGAGCCGCTGGTCGGCGCGGCCGTCGGTGAGGACGCGCAGATCCTCGAGCGCTTCACCGGACGCTCGCTTGCCGGCGCCCGCTACACCCGGCCGTTCGACCTGCTCGACGCCGCGCTGTTCGCCACCGGTACCGGCGTCCCGCACACGGTGGTGACCGCCGAGTACGTCACCACCACCGACGGCACCGGGCTCGTCCACCAGTCCCCCGCGTTCGGCGCCGAGGACCTCGCGGTCTGCCGGGCCGCCGGGCTGCCGGTGGTGAACCCGGTCGGCCGGGACGGGCGGTTCGTCGCCGACACGCCACTGGTCGGCGGCCTGTTCTTCAAGGACGCCGACGCGCCGCTGAGCGCCGATCTGCAGGCCCGCGGCCGGCTGTGGCGTGCCCTGACCTACACGCACAGCTACCCGCACTGCTGGCGCTGCCACACCCCGTTGATCTACTACCCGCTGCCGTCCTGGTACATCCGCACCACCGCGATCCACGACCGTCTCCTTGCCGAGAACGCGCGCACCGACTGGCACCCCGCGCGCATCCGCGACGGCCGCTACGGTGAGTGGCTACGTGGCAACGTCGACTGGGCGCTGTCGCGCAACCGCTACTGGGGCACCCCGCTGCCGATCTGGCGGTGCGAGGACGACCCGTCCCACCTGGTCTGCATCGGTTCACTCGCGGAACTGTCCGAGCTCACCGGACGTGACCTCGCCGGCCTGGACCCGCACCGCCCGTTCGTGGACGAGATCACGCTGGCGTGCCGCAGCTGCGGCGCGACCGCCCACCGGGTGCCCGAGGTGATCGACGTCTGGTACGACAGCGGTGCGATGCCGTTCGCCCAGTGGGGCGCCCCGCATCGCAACGGCGAGGAGTTCGCCCGGCACTACCCGGCGCAGTACATCTGCGAGGCGATCGACCAGACCCGTGGCTGGTTCTACACCCTGATGGCGATCGGGACGCTGGTCTTCGACCGTTCGTCCTATGAGACGGTGCTCTGCCTCGGTCTGCTGCTCGACGCCGAGGGTCGCAAGATGAGCAAACATGTCGGCAACGTCCTCGACCCGTTCGAGCTGTTCGACCGGCACGGCGCGGACGCGGTGCGCTGGCTGATGCTCGCCGGCGGCTCCCCCTGGTCCGACCGCCGGGTCGGCCACGAGGCGATCGAGGACATCGTCCGCCGGGTCCTGCTCACCTACTGGAACACCGCCTCCTTCTTCACCCTCTACGCCGGCGCCGCCGGTTGGTCTCCCACCACGACCGCCACCGGGGATGCTGCGGCGGGCACCGCGTCGACGCCACGGCACGTGCTGGACCGATGGGCGTTGTCCGAGCTCGCCGACACCGTCACCGAGGTGGACGAGGCGCTGGCCGCGTTCGACTCGCTGCGCGCCGGGCGGCGCATCGCCCGCTTCGTCGACGACCTGTCCAACTGGTACGTCCGCCGTTCCCGCCGGCGGTTCTGGGCCGGCGACCCGGACGCGCTGGACACCCTGCACACCTGCCTGAACGCGCTGACCCGGATCATGGCGCCGTTCACCCCGTTCCTCACCGACTGGCTGTGGGAGCACCTGTTCGCCGATGCCACCCCGGAAACGCCGGACTCGGTGCACCTCGCCGCCTGGCCCGAGCTGCCGTCCGGCCTGCACTCGGCCCAGCTGTCGGCGCAGATGGACCTGGTCCGCCGGATCGTCGAACTCGGCCGGGCGGCCCGGGCGTCCAGCGGGGTGCGCACCCGCCAGCCACTGCCGCGGGCCGTCGTCGGTGCTGCCGCGTTCGGCACTCTCACCGCCGAGCTGCACGCCCAGATCGCCGAGGAACTCAACGTGGCCACGGTGGAGGCGGCGACGTCCGACCTGGTCGACGTCACCGTCAAGCCCAACTTCCGTGCCCTCGGCCGGCGCTTCGGCAACCGCACCAAGACCGTGGCCGCCGCCATCGCCGCCGCCGGCACACCGGTCGACGGCCGGCTCACCCTCACCCTGGACGGTGAAACCCTCGAGCTGTCCGGCGACGATCTGATCATCACCGAGACACCCCGGCAGGGCTGGGCGGTCACCGCGGAGTCCGGCCTGTCCGTCGCGCTCGACCTGGAGATCACCCCCGAGCTGGCCCGCGCCGGCCTCGCCCGCGACGTCGTGCGCATCCTGCAGGATGCCCGCAAGGCCGCCGGCCTGGCGATCACCGACCGGATCGATGTCCGCTGGGCGGCCACCCTCCAGCCCACCGCGCTCGCCCTGCGCACCCACCGTCAAACGATTGCCGAAGAGATCCTTGCCGTCACCTTCACCGAAGGCGACCCCGCCGATCTCGCCACCACCGATCTCACCATCACCGAGGGCGTCGCCACCGACGTCAACGCCACCGACGTCAAGGGAGCCGTCACCGGCGCCGCAGGCGACCTGGGCCTGACCTTCACCCTCACCCGCGCAACCCCGCCGACGGCCGACTGACCTGCCCCTGCGCACCCCGGCACCCCATCGGCCGGGCGTCCCCGGGCGCCCGGCCGTAACGCCCCAGGTACAAGAGAAAACCTTCCATAGACCCCGGCGTTCTTCACGGGGTCCGGTGCCGTCCGTACACACTCACGATCGACGAGGACCCGGTCAGGTTCGCCCCAGCCGCAACCCGCCTTGAACATAAGGTGCAAATCGGACTAAAGGCTATCCCTTGGGACGATGACCCCATCGCGCCGGGCTCGACCCAGGACATGCGGAGGGTTGTTCGGCGCGTCGGACCCTCGGCGATTTCTCGAACAGCCCTCCACGCCTCCGAGTAGCCAGCCCCCAGGCCACTCTGGTAACCTCTCGAGGTCGTCAATTCACGATAAGCGACAGAATGTCACCTGGTCGGCGTAAGCGGACCCGGCGCACCCACGCCGACGGTAGGCGAGGCCGGCACTCACACCACCACGGCCACCGACCCGTCGTCCCGGGTACCAGGGCCACTGACGCCTCATGGGCACCGTGCGCACTGGCACGGCACGGCGGCACGACGAGAACAGCGACCGCCCATCTCCGACCCGGGACTGCGGCGGCGTCCGGGAAGGGACGCGTCAGGACGTGGGGGTGCGACGCAGGGCGCCGATCGGCAGGAGCGCCGCGGCGACCAGGATGACGATCAACGAGGCGTAGACGAAGCCGCTGCCAGCGAACATGCCAAGCACGGCCAACACCAGACCGATCGCGAGCAAAGCAGCACAGAGCGTCAGCACGCTGTGATCTCCCTCATCGTCTCAGCGCACAGCCATCCACTGCCGTGGTGCGGACCCCGCCGAAGCTCCCGGTCAGGCTCAGTATTCCTGGATGCCGGGGGTGTCGCGGCGGGCCGGGTCGAGGTCGGGACGGCCGTGACCGTTGTCGCGGGCCATCGCGCCAGCGGGCATGGGGGGGCCGGGGGGGAAGGTCGGCTGGTGGCCGGGGTTCTGCGGGACGCCCTGACCGGGGCCGGGGCCGGGGCCCATGCTGACGCCGGTGGGTGCCGGGGTGGGAGCGCCTGGGTTGAGACCGGGGCGAGGCGGGGCGCCGACGCCGACGGCGGGCTGGGTGGGCATGCCGTCAAGGTCGCGCAGCTGCATTTCGAGGTAGGCGCGCAGGCGGGTGCGGTATTCGCGCTCGAAGGCGCGGAGCTGTTCCACCTGGCCCTCGAGGCGGCGCTTGTCCTCTTCCAGACCGCCGAGCTGTTCGGCGACGTGGGCGCGGGCCTCGCCGATGATGCGGTCCGCGTCGGCACGGGCGTCACGACGGGCGCGCTCGGACTCGGCGCGGGCTTCCCGCAGGGCTTCGTCGGCGGTGCGCTGGGCGAGGACGAGCGTGCGGGCGACGCGCTGCTCGATCTCGGCCTCGTTGGCCTGGCTGGGGCCGGTGCGGGCGAGCCCACCGCCCTGGCCGACGGCGGGGATGACCGTGGTCGGTGCGCCGCCCTGCTGGGGCTGCGGCTGGGGCGGTTGCTGCGGGCCGGTCGGCGGTGCCGCGGCGCGCTCGCGGGCAGCCTGGGCGGCCTGCGCCTGCAGCTGGGCGATCTGGCGACGGGACTCGTCGACCTGGCGGCGCAGGCCCTGGTTCTCCTCCAGGATCTGCGCGGGCACCGCGGGCCCTCCACCGCCGGAGCGGCGGGCCTCGTCGAGCTGACGACGAAGGTCGCTGTTCTCATCGAGCAGCCGGGTCAGTTCCGCCTCGACCTCGTCGAGGAAGGTATCGACCTCATCCTCGTTGTAGCCGGTGCGAAACCGCGTCGGACTGAAGACCTTGTTCTGTACGTCCTGCGGTGTCAGAGCCACGTCGCCTCCTCGTGCGGCATCGCCGCTCCCCGAAGAGAGGGCGGTCTGCGGGCAGTCTGCCGCGCCCGCGTTCGCGGTGTGCACACAACCCCGTTACAGCCTCTGGGCGTAGCTTCGCAAAACGAAGATCACCAGAAAGAGCACCAGATAACCGAGGTCAAGCTGGACACTACCCACCCTCAACGGGGGCAGGATGCGCCGGATGAACCGTAACGGGGGGTCAGTCACCGTGTACACGGCCTCGAAGATCACCAACAGTGGCCCGGTCGGGCGGAACGAGCGGCCGAGGACGAGCACCAGGTCCGTGATCCAACGAGCGATCAGGAACAGGAGGTAGACCAGCAGCAGCCACGAGAGCAGCTGTCCTAGCGTGCTGATGGCGCCCTCTCCTGTGGAACAGGGGGACGCGACCAGCTCGCGAACCCCGTCATGACTGGTTGTAGAACCCACCCTCGCGGATGCGTCGCTTGTCCGTCTCGGTGACCTCGACGTTGTGCGGCGAGAGCAGGAAGACCTTGTTGGTCACCTTCTCGATGTCACCACGCAGCCCGAAGATCAACCCGGCGGCGAAGTCGACCAACCGCTTGGCGTCGACATCGTCCATGTCGGTGAGGTTCATGATAACGGGCGTGCCGTCTCTGAACTCCTCACCGATCTGGCGAGCCTCATTGTAGCTACGGGGCTGGAGCGTCGTGATCCGGTAGGGGTGTGGCTCCTCGACCGGGGCCACCCGGCGCACCGGCACCGGCCCGGCCGGACGTAGTGGTTCGACCGGTGGGCGACGCGGCATGGCGACCGACTCCTCCCGTGCATCGATCCGGCGGACCGAGCGGTCCATCGGTACCGGATCATGCACCATACGGCGATCGTCGAGACGCCGATCGTCATGGTCTACCGCACGACCGTCGTCGTCGTAGTCGTCATCGAGATAGTCGTCGTCCTCCTCGGCCAGACCGAGGTAGACCATCGCCCTGCGCCCGAGCCCCATGGGCGCGACTCTAAGGGACACCAGGCCGTTCACCGAACAAAGCGGTCCCGATCCGTAGGTGTGTCGCGCCCTCGGCGATGGCCGACTCCAGATCACCTGACATGCCGGCGCTGATGACCGTGGCCTCAGGGTGGTCCCTGACCAGGCGTTCCGCGACGGTCCGCAGACGGGCAAATGCGGGACGTGGCGGCTCGCCACGTGGCGCAACCGCCATCACGCCGCGCAGTGTCAGCCCAGGCGCCTGCGCGACGAGATCGGCAAGCTCGCCTGACGCGCCCGGATCGATACCTCCTCGGCCCGAACCGGCAACCCCACCCGAATCCGCCCCACCGGAGGCCCTCGAGGGATCCAACGAGATCTGCAGGCAGATCGACAGTGGCCAACCCCGCTCGACCGCGATCCGCGACAGACCGTCCACCAGGGCTACCCGGTCCACGGACTGCACCCAGTCCGCCCAACGGAGCACGGACCGGACCTTGTTGCGCTGCAGTTGACCCACGAAGTGCCACGTCGGCCCAGCGGGCACCGTCGCCGGCATCCCCGCCGCCGCCGATGCCGGCGACGGCGGTACTTCGGCCCGCACCGCCTCGCCGGGACCCCGGCGATCAGGGGAGGCTGCCGCGACGGGTCCCCCGTCCGGCGTCGCCGTGACACCCAGGAGCCGGTGTGTGACCAGTTTCACCTTGGATCCGGCCTCCTGATCCCGGTTCTCGGCGAAATGTCGCACGCCGAGAGTGTGCAGGATCACGGCGTCTTCGGCCGGATAGGTCTTGCTTACCGCAATAAGAGTGAGTTCCCCCGGGTCACGTCCGGCTGCACGGGCGGCGACGGCGATGCGCTCCCGCACGGCGGCGAGACGGGCGGCAAGCTCCGCAGAGCGCTGCCCGTGGACGGCGTCCGTCACGACGGCTCGGCCGTCGCGGTCGCGCCGGCCACTCCGACCACCCCTTCGAGGTCGAGCCCGGCCACTTCGTCGAGCCCGGCCACTTCGTCCAGCCCGGCAGAGCCGGCCAACCCGATCAACGCACCCGGGCGGAGCGGTGGTGACGGGAGCCAGGCGAGACCGGCGAAACGGCCGGTCCGCCCGTCGCGGCGGTAGGAGTACAGCTCGGGGTCCTCGGCCGGACATCGACCGGACACCGCGATGCGGGTCACACCCATCCTGGTGAGCTGGCCGATGATCCCGGCCCGCAGATCGATGGCCGCGGTGCCGTGGCGGGTGTGGGCGGCGCTGCCCGGGACCCGGCGTTCCACCTCGGCGCGCAACCCGTCCGGCACCTCGTAGCAGCCTGCGCACACGCAGGGTCCGACGGTGACACCAAGCCGGTCCGGTCGGGCACCGAGATCGGCGAGCGCCTCGACGGTCGCGCCGATGACGCCCTCGGCCATGCCTCCCCGGCCGGCGTGGGCGACGGCCACCGCGGTCGGCGCCTCGAACAGCACCGGCGCGCAGTCGGCCACCATCACCGCAAGCGCCAGGCCCGGCACGTCGGTGACCAGCGCGTCGGCCTCGGGTGGCGGGCCAGGTGCACGGACCAGCGCGATCTGCCGGCCGTGCACCTGACGCATGTACCGCACCGGCAGGCCGACCCGCTCGGCGAGCCGAGCCCGGTTGGCCGCCACCGCATCGGCATCATCACCCACATGATCGCCAAGATTGAGGCCGCCGCCGGAACCGGGACCGCCGAAGGGAGGCGCGCTGACGCCACCCGCCCGGGTAGTCACAAGAACCGGCATGGCCGGAGTCTCCCCTGGCCCGGCTATTTGAGGAAGTCCGGCACGTCCAGCTCGTCGTCGTCGGCGACCGGGCGGGCGGGACGGCGGGGCGGATAGGTCGGCCGGGGGCCGCTGGCCCGCGGCGGCTCGGAGCGATGCTGCGCGCCGTAGCCGTGGTCGCCGGTCGACGGTTCGGCGGCCTGGTCCCGGGACGGGGGGGTGACCCGCGACTCGACCGTGGGGATCACCGTGGACTCGCCCGGGTTCCCGCTCGGGCGTGTTCCCGGCGGGTCCGGCAGCGGGTCGGGGTGGTAGTGGCCCACGTTCGACGGACTGATCGGCGAAGGTGGCGCCTGCAGGTAGCTGGGGGTGGGCGCCGCGGGCTGGGACCGGACCGGCGCCGGCGCCACGGGAGCCGGCGGTGCGGGCGGCGGGGTCGGTGCCGCGGCCGCGGTGGGGGTCGGTGCCGGGGTGACGGGACGTGGTGTCCCGGGGATCGTGGGCAGCGGCGGGAGGATCGTCGTCGACGACGGGGTGCCGGCGGCACCGGCCGGCAGGGCCGCCCCGCCGGTACCTGGGCCGGTCGGCCCGGTGGGGGCGTTCGGGCGGCGCTGCGTGGCGTTGAGCGTGCGGGTGCGACGGTCCTGCACCGTGTCGAACCCGGCGGCAATGACCGTCACCCGCACCTCGTCCCCGAGGGCGTCGTCGATCACCGCACCAAAGATGATGTTCGCCTCGGGATGGGCGGCGTCCGCGACCAGCTCGGCGGCGGCGTTGATCTCGAACAGACCGAGATCCGACCCACCGGAGATGTTCAACAGGACGCCCTGGGCGCCGTCCATGCTCGCCTCCAACAGCGGGGAGGCGATGGCCTGTTCGGCGGCCACGGTGGCCCGGTCGTCCCCTCTGGCCCGGCCGATACCCATCAGGGCACTGCCGGCGTGCGACATGACCGTCTTGACGTCGGCGAAGTCGAGGTTGATCAGACCGGGTGTGGTGATCAGGTCGGTGATGCCCTGAACACCGGAGAGCAGCACCTGGTCGGCGCTGCGGAAGGCGTCCAGGACGCTGATGTCACGGTCCGTCATAGCGAGCAGACGGTCGTTCGGGATGACGATGAGGGTGTCAACCTCGTTGCGCAGGGTGTCGATACCCGTGTCGGCCTGGGTCGCCCGGCGCCGGCCCTCGAAGGTGAACGGGCGGGTGACGACACCGATCGTGAGCGCGCCCAGCGAGCGGGCCACGTTGGCCACGACGGGAGCGCCACCGGTTCCGGTGCCACCACCCTCGCCGGCCGTCACGAAGACCATGTCGGCCCCCTTGAGGACCTCCTCGATCTCCTCGCGATGGTCCTCGGCGGCCTGGCGGCCCACCTCCGGGTCGGCCCCGGCGCCAAGGCCGCGGGTCAGTTCGCGGCCGACGTCGAGCTTGACGTCGGCATCGCTCATCAGCAGGGCCTGGGCGTCGGTGTTGATGGCGATGAACTCGACGCCCTTGAGACCGACTTCGATCATCCGGTTGACGGCGTTGACACCACCACCACCGATCCCGACGACCTTGATGACCGCGAGATAGTTCTGGGGGGCAGCCATGCGGTGTCGGTCCTCCAGCGGCGTCGGTGGTCGGACGGGGATTGACCCCGCCCCTGCGGCACCGCGGGACGGCACTGCCGCGCGGCGAGCGGGGGAAACAGCCAGAGTCTCAACCTTCACCGTCAGCTAGACGGTTACAGTTATGTCAACTTCCGGCTGTGGATCGGACAGTAGGCACGCCTTCGGCAGGGGTCAAGGACGCTGTCGGCGCGTCATCCCGCTTCGTGTCCCAGCTCTCCCCACAAGCCCGACACGGGCCGGCCTGCGGCCCTGGCACCACTGCGTCCCTGACGCCAGGTTGGTGCCTGACGTCAGGATGCGCTCGACCCGGCCGGGTGTCCAACGCAACGGCACACCTGACACCACCGTGCGCACCCACCGCACACATCCGAACTCACCCAGGCGGTCCCACCCGGGCTCCTCGACCCCCGCGCCGAGGATGATGTACTGCCCCCGTGACCCGTCAGCGGACCCAGCACGTCCACTTCCTCGGCATCGGCGGTGCCGGGCTGTCGCCCCTCGCCCAGATCCATCTCGCCGGTGGCGGCATCGTCAGCGGCAGCGACGCCGAGGATTCCCCCCGGGTGGCGACGCTGCGCGCCCGCGGCGTAGCCGTCCGCGTCGGACCCGCGGCCGGCCCGGCCGAACTCGCCGCCGAACTGGCCGGGGTGGACGTCGTCGTGGCCTCCAGCGCCCTGGCCGACGACCATCCCGAGATCGTCGCCGCCCGCGAGCTCGGCCTGCCGGTGCGCCGCCGGTCGCAGTGGCTGCCCGAACTCACCGCCGGCTACCGGTTGGTCGCGGTGGCCGGCTCACACGGCAAGTCGACCACGTCCGCGATGCTCGCCCTGGTGCTGCGGGCCGCCGGGCTCGACCCGACCGCCGTCATCGGCGCGGAGGTCTCCCAGCTCGGCGGCAACGCGCTCACCGGCGCCGGGGACGTCTTCGTGCTGGAGTCCGACGAGTACGGCGGCGCCTTCGCCGGCCTCGCGCCCACCCTCGCGGTCATCACCAACGTCGAGTGGGAGCATCCGGACATCTTCCCGGACGAGGCCGCCGTGCGCAGCGCCTTCACCGCCTTTGCCGGGCGCGTCCGCCCCGGCGGCCGGCTGGTCGTCTGCGGAGACGACCCCGGCGTGCGTGCCGTGCTGGACGCGCTGGACGGGAAGAGCCGACCCGACGTCACCGTGATCGACTACGGCTTCGGTGCCGAGCGACACTGGCAGGCAGTGGAGGTCGCTCCCCCGGCCGGTGACGACACCACGCAGGCTAGGGTGCTGCGGGCGGGCGTGGAGATCGGCCGGCTCGCCCTGGCCGTTCCCGGGCGGCACTCGGTGCTCAACGCGCTCGCCGCGCTGGCGGTCGCCACCGAGCTGGGCGTCGCGCCCGCGCAGGCGCTGGGCACCCTGGCCACCTACACCGGCGCCGCCCGCCGCTTCGAGTTCGTCGGCTACTGGCAGCCGGTCGTCCGCCCGCCCGCCGACGCGCTGCCGGCGGACGTACTCCCGACCGCCGCCCCCCTGACCGCCACCTCGTCGGACGGCACGCCGCTGCCCGTCACCTCCGCCGCGGCGGATCCGGACGGCAGCCGCAGCCTCGAGGTCATCGACGACTACGCGCATCACCCGACCGAGATCCGGCTGACGCTGGCCGCGGCCCGCTCGCGCGCCGGAGACCGCCAGGTGTGGGCGGTCCTGCAACCACACACGTACAGCCGCTTCGCGGCGCTGCTGGACGGCTTCGCCGCCGCGTTCACCGACGCCGACCGGGTCTACGTGACCGATGTCTACGCCGCCCGGGAGACCGACGACCTCGGTCGTCATCCGACCGACCTGGTGCGCCGCATCACCGCCCCCCCGGCGCACTACGTGCCGTGGCCGGACCTGATCGACCGGCTCGCCGCGGACGTGCACGCCGCCCTCGACGACCCCGCTGTCAACGACCCCGCTGCCGACGACTCGGCTGCCAACAACTTGGCTGCCGACGACCCGGCCGCGCCTGGTGCGCCAACGCGTGATGCGGCCCGTGGTGTGCTGCTGTTGACGCTCGGCGCCGGGACGGTCACAACCGTCGGGCCCCGGCTGCTCGCCTCGCTGGGCCTCCCGCTGCCCACCTGATCACCGGCCGATCACGATCCCGACGCGGCGGCGCCGGCCCGATCCTGCTCGCCGTCACGCGGGACGGATGGTTGACTGCCGCAACACGCCCACCGCCGGTTCCGGCCGGCGGCGACCGGTGAGGATGGATCGAGAGACGATGGCTGACACGCAGGATCCCCGCAGTCCCGGCTTCGACCTCAAGGCCGTCAACCAGACCGTGATCGCCGAGTACCGGGCGACCGGTGGCGTCCTGGAGAGGACCCTCCCCGGCTCCCGCCTCGTGCTGCTGACGACCATCGGACGACGATCCGGACAGGAGCACACCACCCCGTTGGGCTACGTGACCGACAACAGCCCCGACCCCGCCAGCTCCCCCGGTGAAGGGCACGCCAGCGCCGACAGGCCGGACAGGTCCGTCCGCGATGACGGTACCGACGGACGGCGGCCTGACCGTCTCGTCGTGTTCGCCTCGAACATGGCGTCGCCGCGCCACCCGGACTGGTACCTCAACCTGACCACGAACCCGAAGGTCGTCGTGGAGCTCGGCCACGAGCACCTCGACGCGGTGGCGACGACCGCCACCGGAGACGAACGCGTCCGGCTGCACGCGGCACTGGTGGAGACCATGCCCGGCATCCGCGGCCACCAGGAGCAGGTCGACCGCGACATCCCGGTGGTCGTCCTCGCCCTGCTGCGCTGACCGGCCCGACCCAGCTGACCGGCCCCTACCCGGCCGGCCTCCCCCACCCGGCAGGCAAAGGTCCGGCTCGCCGGACAGACCCCAGCGAACCCCGACCCGACGACGACCACACCCCGCAGCGAGTCACCCACGCTGCGCCCCCGAACGGTGGTCCTGGCTCCTCGAGATGCATGGGTATCACCCGGTTCCGCGCGGAGATGTCGGAGAGTGACCGTTCTGGGGATCGGCGGACGTTCCACGGGACCCCCTGGCGTCCGGCCACGTCCGACGCCCGCCGACCGATGCTGTCGGTGTTGCCCACGCCACTTCTTGCAACGACATCGCCAGCCTTGAGGGTGGCGAAGGACTGCGATCCATTCCTGCCGAGGCTTGGTGAAGGATCGACGAGCCGAAATCTTCACCAGGCCTCGGCAGGAATCCGTGACTGTGCGGAACGGTCGCCGGCCAGCGTGGACGTAGCGGCACAGCCACGCGGAGGCATGTGATCATGGTCGAGGGACGGTGCCGCGTCGCACGAACAGGCCCGCACCGGCCGGGCCCACACCGGCCGGATCCGGACGTGGTCAGGATGCGGCGTGACGGGGGCGGGAGCGGCGGCGGCGGGCGTCGGCGGCGGTGCGGATCAGATCAACGATCGCGGCGGCGGCGCGGGGGTGGCCGGTGCCGGCGCAGGCCGCCGACATCTTGGCCAGCCGCTCCGCCGAGGTGAGCACCGGCAGCACGTTCGCGAGCAGCCACTCGGGGGACAGCTCGCCGTCCTCGACGAGCAGCCCCCCGCCGGCCTCCACCGTGGGCAGGGCGTTGCGGCGCTGCTCTCCGTTGCCGATGGGCAGCGGCACGTAGGCCGCGGGCAGGCCCACCGCGGCGAGCTCCGCGCAGGTCATCGCCCCGGAACGGCACAGCGTCAGGTCGGCCGCGGCATACGCGGACGGGATGTGATCAAGATAGGGGCGCAGCTCGTAGGGGGCCGGCAGGCCACGGGGCAGTGCCGCGGCGACCTCGTCGTAGTTCTTCGGACCGGCAGCATGCAGGACCTGGATGCCTGCGGTGGCCAGCGGACGCGCCACCGCGGTCATCGCCTGGTTGAGGCTGCGCGCGCCCTGCGAGCCGCCGAAGACGAGCAGGGTGGGGCGGTGCGGGTCGAGGTGGTAGGCGGCGCGGGCGGCGCGAGCGGCGGCCGGTGACCGGTCCAGGGTGAGGATCTCCGGGCGCAGCGGAATCCCGGTAAGGGTCGCGCCGCGCAGGGGCGTCCCGGGGTACGAGGTGGCGACATACGGGGTGAACCGGGCACCGAGCCGGTTGGCGAGCCCCGGCAGGGGGTTCGCCTCATGCACAACGATCGGAATGCCGCGGCGCCGAGCGGCCAGATAGGCCGGCACCGAGACGTACCCACCGAAGCCGACCACGACGTCAGCGCGGGTCTCGTCCAGCGTCGCGCCGGCCTGGCGGATCGCGGCGCGCAGCCGCCCGGGCAGCCGCAGCAGGTCGGGGCCGGGCCGACGTGGCATCGGCACCTTGGGCACCGTCGCCAGCTCGTACCCACGAGCCGGCACCAGCCGCGCCTCGACACCCGTGGTCGTGCCCAACAGGGTCAGCCGTAGCCTCGGATCGGTGGCCCGCAGGGCATCCGCCACGGCAAGGGCGGGTTCGACATGGCCGGCTGTCCCGCCGCCGGCGAGCACCACGCTTCGCAACATCGGTCAAGACGATGACACATCGCGGCGGACCGACGCCACGCCGGTCCCGCCGACACGCCCCGTGGGGCCGGACGGGGTGGTCATCCCCCGCCCCGGGCGACGCGGACCGGTCGGCGTCCGGGCGCCCCCGTCCCAGCCCTCTGCCCCTCGTGACCTGCGGCGATTCGAGGCACGGACGTCCGGACCCGCGACCTCACCGGTCTCCCGCCGGCCGGACCCACGCGGCTGCCGGGTGGACCCCCGGGGTACCCGGGTCTCGCCGGCATCCCGAGTCCCGCGCGACTCACGGGTGTCACGGGACCCACGGGTGTCACGGGACCCACGGGTGTCACGGGTCCTGCGCGGCTCGCGGACGTCGCGCGGCCGTCCGCCGCCGCCGCGACCGGGCCCCCCGGACGAGCCCGGGCCGGGCGGATCGATCCGGTCGCCCTCGATCGTCACCAGGCCGAGCATGGGACGGCGGGGGCGCCGTCCGGGCAGCCAGCGCCGGGTCCGCACCCGCAGTGGGACGGCCCGGGCCGCCCGCCGCTCCTCGGCGCGGCGTTGCAGATATTCGGCAGCCGCCGGCTCGGACCGGGCGAAGGCGAGCAGCATGCCGAGCGCCAGCAGCGTGGGCAGCAGCGACGACCCACCGAAGGACACCAGCGGCAGGGTCACGCCGGTGATCGGCAGCAGGCCGACCACGGCGCCCATGTTCACCACCGCCTGGACGATGATCCACGCGGTGACCCCGGCGGCGGCGAGCCGGACGAACAGGTCGTCACAGCGGTGCGCGATGCGCAGCCCCGCGTAGCCCAGCACCCCGAACAGGCCGACCACCACCAGGCTCCCGACCAGCCCCAGCTCCTCCCCGATGATCGCCAGGATGAAGTCGGTGTGCACCGCGGGCAGGAGGTCCGGCCACTTCTCCATGGACGCGCCGAGCCCCTCACCCCACCAGCCGCCGGTCGAGAGCGCATAGATGCCCTGGACGGCCTGGAAGCCATCTCCGTTGGCGTCGGCGAAGGGATCGGTGAACGACAGCAGCCGGCGCAGCCGGTAGGGCTCGAGCACCGCGAGCATCGTCGCGGCAAGGATGATCGCGACGAGCATCGCGCCGTAGAAGCGTTTCGGCGTGCCGACCACCCACAGGATGGTCAGCGGCACGACGGTCACGCAGATCGCGCCCCCGAGGTCCGGCTCCAGCAGGATGAGCAGGTCGACGAACAGGAACATCGGGACGAGCGGCACCAGCAGGTGTTTGGCCTCGGCCAGCCGACGCCGCTTGCGCACCAGCAGGTCCGCGCACCACAGCACCAGGGCGATCTTCACCAGTTCACTGGGCTGCACGGTGATCGGACCGACCACGATCCACTGCCGGGCCCCACCACGTACGCTGCCGATGCCCGGGATGAGCACCACCAGCAGCAGGAAGATCGTCAGGCTGAGCAGCGGGTAGGACACCGCCCGGAACACCCGCACCGGCAGCCGGCTGGCCAGCACCGCGATCGGCACACCGATGCCCACCCAGATCGCCTGCCGGATGAACAACGTGTAGGACGAGCCGGAGTCGGCATAGGACCGCACACTGGACGCCGAGAGCACCATGACCAGGCCGAGCAGCAGCAGCAGGCCCACCGAGGACAGCAGCAGGTAGTAGGACGCCAGCGGCCGGTCCAGCAGCGGCGCCCGCGATCCCGCCCCCGGCGCACCCGGCTCCGGCGCCGCCATCGGACGCAGCGGCACCTCGTCACGCGGTGTTCCCGACCGCCGCCCTGACCCCGTGCGCCGGTCCACCCCCGTACGCCGGTCCGCCCCCGCCTCCCGCGGCGGCCCCGTGCGCCGGTCCGCCCCCGTGCGGCGATCCGTCCCTGACCGGCTGTCCACGTCCGATCGGCGCTGCGACCCTGACCGGCGCTGCGACCCCGACCCGCGGTCTGCCTCCGAACCGCGCTGTGGCCCCGAACCGCGCTGTGGCCCCGAACCGCGTTCCGGCCCCGACCCCGCCACGCCTCACCCCTCTCGCGCGTGCACCGCCTCCGCGAACTGGTCACCGCGGGCCGCGTAGTCGCGGAACATGTCCATCGACGCGGCGGCCGGCGCGAGGAGCACCGTGTCGCCCTGACGGGCGAGTGACGCTGCAGCCTTCACCGCATCGTCCATGCCGGCAGCCCGTTCGAGCGGGACATCGGGGGCGTGTCGGACGAGGGCGGCGGCGATCTCATCCGCACAGGTACCGATCAGGACGACCCCGCGCAGCACCCCACGGGCCTCGCGAACCAGGTCGTCGAAGCGCAGCCCCTTGTTCAGGCCGCCCGCGATCCACACCACCGAGGGGTAGCCCGCCAGCGACGCGGCGGCGGCATGCGGGTTCGTCGCCTTGCTGTCGTCAACCCAACGGACGCCGTCCACGACGGCCACCTCGACGTTGCGATGCGCCCCGGCGCGGAAACCGGTGAGGGCCGCGGCGATCGCCTCCGGTGCGACTCCGCGCGCACGAGCGAGCGCCGTGGCAGCCAAAGCGTTGGAGATCATGTGATCCCCGGCAACCCGAAGGTCACTCACCGCAACGATTCGCCCGCCGCCAAATTCATGATCCACAAGTCGGCCGTTGTCGACCGTAATGCCCTGACCAGGCAGATTACGGCCGAACAGGACGCGGCGGCCCGGTGCGTTGGCCAGCAGGCGCTGGCTGGCCGGGTCATCGGCGTTACCGATCGCGATCGTCTCCGCAGCCGACCAGATCCGCCCCTTCGCCGCGGCGTACGCGTCGGCGCCACCGTGCCAGTCGAGGTGGTCGGGGGCCACGTTGAGCACCGTCGCGGCCAGTGGGACGAGCCGCTCGGTGTAGTGCAACTGGAAGCTGGACAGCTCGACGGCCAGCGCCTCGTACGGCGGATCGGCCTCGACGGCCTCGACGATCGGGGTGCCGATGTTGCCGGCGGTGGTCGCCCGCAGCCCACCCGCGGTGAGGATCGCACCGAGCATCTCGGTGGTGGTGGTCTTGCCGTTCGTGCCCGTGATGGCCAGCCAGTCCGCCGCGCCGCGCAACCGCCAGGCGAGCTCCACCTCCCCCCAGACGGGTACCCCCGCCGCGGCCGAGGCGGTGATCAGCGGCGAGGTGGGGGGCACCCCGGGCGACGTGACGACCAGTGCCGCGCCATCCGGGGCGGTCGGCAACCCGCCGAGGTCCACCGTGGCACCGAGCTCCCGCAGCCGGTCTGCGGCGGCGCGCCGGCGTTCGTCATCACCCGCGTCGACGACACGCACCTGCGCCCCGCGGGCCAGCAGCGTTCGCGCCGCCGCCGCGCCGGACACCCCGACTCCCACGACCAGGACTGCCCGACCGGCCAGCTCCGGGTACCCGGCTGAATCCGACCGACCGCCAGCGGCCGGCCGACCGTCAGGGTTTGGACGGCCATGCTCCGGACGGCCAGCAGCACCCGGCCGGCCCGGGTCGGCCGGGATCGTCGGACGGTCACCCGGCATGCGTCTACCCTCCGCCGTGGTTGAGGAACTCCGCGTAGAACAGGCCGAGGCCGAACGCCACGGCGAGCCCGGAGACGATCCAGAACCGGATGATCACCGTCGTCTCGGGCCATTCGGCGAGTTCGAAGTGATGGTGGATCGGCGCCATGTTGAACACGCGCCGTTTCGTCGCCTTGAAGAACGCCACCTGGATCATGACCGACAGTGTCTCGATGACGAACAGACCGCCGAGGACGACCAGCAGCAGTTCGGTTCGGCTGACGATGGCGATGCTGGCGAACGCGCCGCCCAGGGCCAACGACCCGGTGTCCCCCATGAATATCTTCGCTGGACTGGCGTTCCACCACAGGAAGCCGAAGCAGGCTCCCATCGCCGCCGCCGCGACCAGGGCCACGTCCAACGGGTCGCGCACCAGGTAGCAGCCAGACTGGTCACCGACCGACCCGCACTGGTTGCCGAACTGCCAGAACGAGATGACGACGTACGCGCCGAACACCATCGCCGAGGTTCCGGCAGCGAGCCCGTCCAGGCCGTCGGTGAGGTTCACCGCGTTCGACGTGGCCGCGATGATGATCCAGGCCAGCAGCGGGAACGCGACGATCCCGACGGAAAAGGACGTGTCCCGCACGATCGAGATGTACGTGGAGCCCGGCAGCAGCCCGTCGTGGTTCTTGAACCGCACCGCGAGCAGGCCGAACGCCAGCGCCACCAGAGCCTGACCGGCGAACTTCATCCGCGCGGTCAACCCGAGACTGCGCTGCTTGCGGATCTTGATGTAGTCGTCCAGGAACCCGACCAGCCCGAGCCCGGTCATCACCAGCAGCACCAGCAGCCCCGACGCGGTGAAGCCGATCCCGGTCACCAGGTGGGCCAGGAAGTAGCCCACCAGCGTCGCGACGATGATCACGGTACCGCCCATCGTGGGGGTACCGCGCTTGGTCAGGTGACTGGACGGGCCGTCCTCGCGGATCTCCTGCCCATAGCCCTGCCGGCGGAAGAGCCGAATCACCCAGGGCGTACCGAGCAACGACACAACCAGCGCGACCAGTGCCGCGATCAGTACGCCCCTCACCCGGACGTCCCGCCCGCGGGTTCGCGTCGATGCCGACAGCCGTCCGTCCTCATATCCCCTCGATCTCCGCACCGGCCTGCGGGCCGACCCCACTGCCGACTCCGCTACCACTGACTCCGCTACCACTGACGCTGCTGCCACTGGCTTCGTCATCGCTGGCTTCGCTACCGCTGGCTCCGTCGCCGGCGGCCGGGCCGAGCGCCGCGACCACCCCCTGCGCGACCCGCTCCAGCCCGTACGACCGGCTCGCCTTCACCAGCACGACGTCACCCGCCCGCGCCTGCGCCACCACCGCGGCCACCGCCTCGTCGGCATCGGCCACCCAGGTCGACGACCTGACATCCCCGTCCCCGGCGGCCAGCGCATCGTCAGCAGCCAGCGTGTCCGCGGCGGCGCGGTGGACGCGACGGGCCGGGGTGCCGACGGCGATGAGCCGGTCGACGCCGAGGTTCACCGCGAGCCGGCCGAGGTCCTCGTGTGCCTCGTCGGCCGCCACGCCAAGTTCGCCCATCCCACCGAGTACGGCGAACGACCGACCCGACCCGCGCATGCCGACCAGCGTGTGCAGCGCGGCACGCATCGATTCCGGGTTCGCGTTGTACGCGTCATTGACGACGGTGACCCCGGCCCCGGTCGGGGTGACCTCCATCCGCCACCGGCTGCGCGGACGGGCCGCCGTGAGCGTGGCTGCGACCCGCGCCGCCGGCAGGCCCAGCCGCAGCGCCACCGCGGCCGCGGCCAGCGCGTTGGGCACCTGGTGCGCGCCGATGAGCCCCAGCGTCACCGGATGACGTTCACCCTCGGCGACCAGCACGAACGACGCCCGCCCCGCCGCATCCACCCGCACCTCGGCAGCCCGCACATCGACTGCTGAACCCGGCGGGTCGGCGGCGAGGCCGAAGGTGATCACCGTGGCGCCGGGGTGGGCGCGGCTGGCCATGGCGGCGACCAGCGGGTCGTCGGCGTTGAGGATGACCGCGTCGGTGGCGCTCGCGGCGAGTTCGCCCTTGGCCTGAGCGATCCCGGCCCGGCCGGCGGCGTACTCGCCGATATGCGCGCTGCCCACGTTCAGCACCGCCCCGACGGACGGGCGGGCCACCGCGCACAGCGCCGCGATGTGGCCGAGGCCGCGCGCGCCCATCTCCAGCACGACGAAGGCGGTGTCGGCCTCGGTGCGCAGCAGGGTCAGTGGCAGGCCGATCTCGTTGTTGAACGACCCCGGTGGCCATACCGTCGGGCCGAGTTCGGTGAGCAGGTCCGCGAGCAGGTCCTTGGTGGTGGTCTTGCCGGCCGAGCCGGTGACGGCGACGACGGTCGCCCGGGACCGCTCCCGCACCGCTGCCGCGAGCGCGGCCAGCGCCGCCAGCGGGTCGACGACCAGCACGGACGGCACGTCCACCGATCGGGTGGCAAGCACGGCGGGGGCTCCGGCAGCGATCGCCGTGGCGGCGAAGTCGTGCCCGTCCACCCGTTCGCCGACGATCGCGACGAACAGCGTGCCGGGGCCGACATGGCGCGAGTCGACCGTCACCGCGCACACCGACGCAGCCGGATCCGCCCCCGAGTCGAGCCGGCCGCCGGTGGCCGCGGCCACCTCGGCGAGGGTCAGCGCGATCATCCGCCCACCTCGCCGTTCAGGGCGTCCAGGGCTGCTCGCAGCACGATCCGGTCGTCGAACGGGGTGATCACACCGGCCTGTTCCTGACCGGACTCGTGGCCCTTGCCCGCGATGACGACGGCGTCCTGCGCGCCGGCGGCGGCCACCGCGGTCGCGATCGCGGCGGACCGGTCCGGCTCCACGAGGACCCGCCCGGCCGTACGCAGCGGCTCGCCGACGCCGGCGAGCATCTGCGCGAGAATGTCGTCCGGGTCCTCGGAGCGCGGGTTGTCGCTGGTCAGAATCGCGAGGTCGGCCAGGGCCGCCGCGGCCCCGCCCATCAGTGGGCGTTTGCCGCGGTCCCGGTCGCCGCCACAGCCGAGCACGACGATCACGCGACCCTTCACCAGCGGCCGGACGGTTTCGAGCAGCGTCGTCACCGCGTCGGGGGTGTGGGCGAAGTCGACGAGGGCGAGGAACGGCTGCCCGGCGTCGACGCGTTCCATCCGTCCGGGCACACCCGCGAGCGCACCGATCCCCGCGGCCGCCTGCGCCGGGTCGAGGCCGACGGCGACGAGCAGCGCCAGCGCGCCCAACGCGTTCGCGACGTTGAACCGGCCGGGCAGCGGCACCGACAGCGTCACCCGCAGCCCGTCCGGGCCGCAGGCAACCAGGTCCGAGCCGGTGGGGCCGGCGGACAGCTCGGCGACCGTCCAGTCGGCCGGCCCGTCGACGGCGAAGGTGATCGCGTCCGGACGGCGGGCGGCGAGGCGACGGCCCCAGGTGTCGGCGACGCCGATCACGGCGACGTCGCAGCGCCCGGGTGCGAACAGGCTCGCCTTGGCCTCGAAGTAGTCCTCCATCGTGGGATGGAAGTCCAGGTGGTCCTGGCTGAGGTTGGTGAACAGCGCACCGGCGACGTGCAGGGCCCCCGCGCGATGCTGGGCCAGTGCATGGCTGGAGATCTCCATGACGGTCGCGTCGACGCCGCGCTCCACCATCAGCGCCAGCAGCGCCTGCAGGTCGCTGGCCTCCGGGGTGGTGTGGGCGCTGGCGAGACGCTGCTCGGCGATCCGCGTCTCCACCGTGCCGATCAGCCCGGTGGTGTGGCCGGCGGCCCGCAGACCCGCGTCGAGCAGGAACGCGGTCGTCGTCTTGCCGTTCGTACCGGTGACGCCGAGCAGCCGCAGCCGGGCCGACGGGTCGCCGTACACCCGGGCGGCCACCGCCGCGAGATCACGTCGCGGATCCTCGCTGACCAGCAGCGGCACCGATTCCGACGTTGGCTTCCGGTTCCCCGGAGCACCCTGACCATCCTGCGCGGCGATCAGCCGCGCACCCGCGGGATCGGTGAGCACGGCCACGGCACCCGCGGCGAACGCGGACGCGGCGAACCGGGCCCCGTGCACATGGGCGCCGGGCAGCGCCGCGTACAGGTCGCCCGGACGCACCTGCCGGGAGTCGTGGGTGACGCCGCGGACGACCGGATCGCCGGCCGCGGGGGGAGCGTCCCCGGTTGCGGTGGCGAGGACCGTGCGCAGGTCAGCCAGGCCGCAGGGTGCGGTGGCGGCCGGTCGAGGTGCCGGAGAGGTCACGCTGACGACCTTAGTGGGCGCCGGTACCCGCATCCGCACGGGCGCCCGGGCATGGGGGTGGTCCCGCCGCGGACACCTGGTAACCCGGGCCCGACGCGCCGAGCGAGCCTGGACAGACCGGACATCCGCGACTGTCGGTCAAGCCCTGCCGGTCAAGGCCTACTGGTCAAGGTCTACTGGTCAAGGCTCAGAACGAGCGGGGTGGGCTTCGTCGTCGGCTGCTGCACCCCGAGGGTGGTCAGCGCGAAGCTCATCACCTTCTGGAACACCGGCGCGGCGACCTGCCCACCGAAGTATCCGTTCTTCGGGTGGTCGAGGACGACCTCGACCACCACCCGGGGGGCGTCGGCCGGGGCGAACCCGATGAACGACGACGTGTAACCCTCATAACCGCCGTGCACCGGATCGGCCCGGTAGGCGGTGCCCGTCTTGCCGGCGACCCGGTAGCCGGGGATCTGCGCAAGCGGGGCGGTGCCCTCGTTGGTCGCGACCGTCTCGAGCATCGCGGTCAGCGTCGAGGCGGTCTGGGCGCTGATGACCCGCTGGCCGGGCGGGTGCGCGGTGGTGGTGACGACGCCGTCCGGGCCGGTGACGGCGTCGACGAGGCGTGGGGTGACGCGCACCCCGCCGTTGGCGACCGTGGCGTACACCGAGGCCATCTGCAGGGCCGTCGCAGACATGCCCTGCCCGTAGGCGATGGTCGCCGCCTGGCTGCCCGACCACGCCTTCGACGCCGGCAGCAGGCCGCTGCCCTCGCCGGGGAAGCGCAGTCCGGTCGTCGCGCCGAGGCCGAAGGCCCGCAGCGCCCGCTCCAGCCCGGCCCGGCCGACCTGGTCGGCGATCTCCACCGTCCCGATGTTGCTGGAGCGGGCGAGCACGCCGGCCGTCGTCAGGTGCTCGACGCCGTGTTTCTCGGAGTCCTCGATGGTCACCCCGCCGCGCACGATCGACGGCGGGATGGTCACCGGCGTCTGGTCGGTGATCAGACCCCGGTCCAGCGCGGCCGCCATCGTGATCACCTTGTTGACGCTGCCGGGCTCGTAGGCGTCCCGGGTGGCACGGTTACCCAGCGCGTCCCGGTCCGCGTCGGTGATGTGGTTCGGGTCGAACGTCGGCGCGTCGGCCATCGCGAGGATGTCGCCGGTGCGCGGATCCATCACGACGACGGTGCCGCCGTCGGCCTGCGAGGTCTGGACGGCCTCGGCGATGGCGTTCTGGGCGTTCCACTGGATGTCCCGGTCAAGGGTGAGGCGCAGGGCCGAGCCGGGCATCGGGTCGGTCTGGGAGGTGCGTCCCGACGGGATCTCGATGCCCTGCGGATTGGCCAGCAGCTGACGTTTCCCGTCGGTGCCGCGCAGCTGCTGGTCGTACTCGAGTTCCAGCCCACCACCGCCGACGAGCGTGTCGCCCTCGCCGCGGCGCATGTAGCCGACGACGTTCGCCGCCAGTGACCCGCCCGGGTAGGTGCGCCCGCGTTCCTCGGCGATGCCGATGCCGGCGAGCCCCAATCTGGTGACCTTGTCACCGACCTGCGGGGTGAGTCGCCGGGCCAGGTAGACGAACTTGACGTTGTCCTGCGAGTCGGTGGTCATCCGCGTCGTCAGCGTCTCGACGCTCTCACCGAGCAACGGGGCGAGCTTGACCGCGGTGGCCCTGGGGTTCTTGATGTTCGTCGGGTTGGCGTAGACGGCACGCAGCTCGACGTGCTGGGCGAGGGTGTGCCCGGTGCGGTCGGTGATGGCGCCGCGGGCCGCCGGCAGCACCACCGTGCGCAGCCGCTGCGCCTCGGCCTGGGCGGCGTACTTCGACGCGGAGATGCCCTGCAGCTGGGTCAGGCGCAGCCCGAGGACCGCGAGCAGCCCCACCATCAGCACCACCGTCACCCGTACCCGCCGCCGTGGGCTGCCCAGCCGGTAGGTCCGCGGCGCCGCCGGCCGCGGTGGACGCCGCCCACCGCCCGGTCGCCCGTCGCTGCGCAGGTTCCCGGCCAACCGCCCCGCAGACCCCCGCGGACCCGACCCGCGGGTGCCGGATGCCCGGGTGCCGGATGTTCGGGTACCCGACCCACGAGTCCCGGCTGCCCGAGTCGTTGCCACCCGTGTCCCGGCCGACGTGCGGGCTGTCGACGTGCGGGCCCCAGCCGCGCGGGCCGCGGGCGGGCGCCGTGTGCCCGAGCCCGTCGGACGGCGCTCGGTCCGGTCCCGTCCATCCGCCGAGCGCGGCGCATCCGGTGCCACCCTGCGTTCCTCGTCCTCGTGTTCGTCGGGATACCGACCACCTCGGGTCATCCGGTGGCGACACCGGCTGCAGCCGGCCGCGCCCTCGTCGCGGCGAGCCGGACCGCGGCGAGCTCACCGTCCGGGCTCACCCTGCCCAGCTCCCGCACCCGTCCCGGCGGCCTCTCCCGTCGAACCCGTGCCTGTCGAACCCGTGCCTGTCGAACCCGTGCCCGTCGAACCCGTCCCGGTGCTGGTGGCACCGTCGGCCGGCCCTGCCGAGCTGGCTGGTGTGGTCGCCGGCTGCGTACCGGCCGGAGCCTGCGCAGCAGCGGGAGCCGGCCCGGTGGCGGCGGCCTGCTGGCCGGCCGGCGCAGGGACGATCACGAGGACGGCGCCGCTGTCCGGCTCCCGGGACAGCACCCGGGCGCCGGGCGGCAGCGGCGAGCCGGCGGCAAGGGACTGCGGGACCCCGCCGGGCACCATGCCGGCGCGGGTGGCCGCGGCGGCCAGGGCCGCCGGGTCGGACAGCTGGTCGGCCTGGACCGCCAGGGACTGCTGGGCGTCGGCCAGGGATGCGGCCTGGTTACGCAGCTTGGTCTCCTGGAAGGAGCCCTCCATCAGCGCGAGGTTGAGCAGCAGCAGGCCGAGCAGCCCGGCACCGAGCAGCATGAGCAACAGGACGACGAACGGACCCTTGCGGGCTCCCGGTGGCGCCGGGCGCACCACCGTGAGCCGTACCCGGCCAGGTACACGTCGCGGTGCCGGCTCGAGAACGGGCGCGGTCGCCGCGGACGAGCGGGCCGGCGCCGAGGAAGCCGAGGACCGGGCGCGACCGGAGGAGGCGCCACGAACGGCGGAGGTGGTCCGACCCGACGAGGCCGGGCGGGCAGCGCGGCCGGCGGCAGCACGCTCGCCGCGGGAAAGCGGCTGCGCGGGAGCGGTCACGATGCACCTCCGGTGGTGGGCCGGGCCTGACCCGGGTTCGGGGCCGTACGTTCGGCGGCCCGCAGTCGGACGGAGGCCGCTCGCGGGTTGTCGACCTTCTCTGCGTCGCTCGCCGGCTCGGCGCCGCGGGTCAGCCAGCGCAGTCTGGGTGCCGCGCCCGCCGGGACCACCGGCATGCCCGGCGGAACCAGTTCCTGCGCGTACGGTGCCAGCTGATGCTTGACGATCCGGTCCTCCAACGAGTGGTAGGACAGGACGACCAGGCGCCCGCCGACGGCCAGCGCGTCGAAGGCTGCGGGCAGGGCTCGGGCCAGCACGTCGAGTTCGGTGTTGACCTCGATGCGTAACGCCTGGAAGGTCCGCTTGGCGGGATTGCCGCCGGTGCGCCGGGCCGGCGCGGGAATCGCGTTGCGGATCAGGTCGACCAGCCGGGCCGAGGTGGTGAACGGCGCGTCGGCGCGAGCGCGCACGATGGCCTCGGCGATCCGCCGGGCGAACCGCTCCTCGCCGTAGTCCCGCAGGATCCGGGTGAGCGCCACGGCGTCGTAGCTGTTGAGGATGTCCGCCGCGGTCTGCCCGCTGCCGTCGCCGCCGTCCATGCGCATGTCCAGCGGCGCGTCCCGGGAGTAGGCGAAACCGCGCTCGTCGCTGTCGAGCTGCAGGGAGGACACCCCGAGGT
This sequence comes from Frankia sp. R82, assembly GCF_023716925.1. GTDB lineage: Bacteria > Actinomycetota > Actinomycetes > Frankiales > Frankiaceae > Frankia. The sequence continues at coordinate 3,885 of NZ_JAMQQG010000032.1, read as the reverse complement.
CGAACAGCACCCCGTGCACGGACGCCCGACCCAGGCGCGCGAGAACCGCGCCGATCTCGTCATAGACGGCCTGGACGAGTCGGAACTGTCCGGCAGCGACGACGTCGAGCCGCGCCCGACTGTGGGCCAGGGCCTGCGGGTCGCGGTCCAGCCCGATCACCTCGAGCCCGGGAAACCGTTCGAGCAGGGCAGCGGTGTGCCCGCCGAGACCCACCGTCGCATCCACCACCACGGACCCCGGCGTGGTCAGAGCCGGGGCCAGCAGATCGAGCACGCGGCCGGTCAGCACAGGCGTGTGCATCGCGTTCAGTGCTGAGCCTCCCTCGACCGCTCGTGGACCTCGTCTTCAGATGTGCAGGACGGGCATCCACCCGCGCGGACGGGCTCTCGCCCCGGTGCGGGACGGGCTCGGACGCGGCGAGAGGGCACCACAGGCGGCGGACCGGCGGGCCGGCGACTCGACGGTCCGAGCACCGACGGCGGCGCCCGACCCCGGCAACCACGTCCGCCGGTCGCCGGTCGCCGGGGAAGAGGCGGCCGGTGGCAGCGGACGGGATGTGGGACGAGCGGACCGTGGCGCGCGAGGCGCGAGGTCCCCGACGACTCAGATCACTCCGGGCAGGACCTCCTCGGACAGCTCGGCAAACGACTCTTCCTGACCGTCCAGATAGGTCTGCCAACGCGCGGCATCCCAGACCTCGACCCTGGTGTTCGCGCCGTTGACGACGCACTCGCGGGTCAGTCCCGCGTAGGTGCGCAAGGGGCCGGGAATGGTGATGCGCCCCTGCCGGTCGGGCACGTCGTCGGCGGCGGACGAGAAGAAGATCCGGCTGTAGTCACGCAGTGCCTTCGCGGTGACCGGAGCCGCCCGCAGGGACTCGCTGATCCGGGTGAACTCCGCCATGGGGAAGACGTACAGGCAGCGCTCCTGCCCCTTGGTGATCACAAGCCCCCCCTCCAACTCGTCCCGGAACTTCGCGGGCAGGGTTAGCCGCCCCTTGTCATCCAGCCGCGGCGTGTGACTGCCGAGGAACATGCGCCCTCGACCTCCCTGCCACAGCCCAGGAGGACGGCGCCCGATCACCCAGGACGGCCACCCGAATGCCGATCCCCCCCACTACGCGCCACTCTACTCCACTACCCCCCACCCAACACCCCCTCGACACCCCGCGCCAACCCACCGAGAACACTCCATCAGCGGGCGCCTGCTATGCCCTGTTACGGGGTGGTATAAACCGCGAAAACCGGACGGAAACACGCTCTACCTGCAATGGTTCGGTCGACGAGATCGCACGTCGGTGGAACGGCCCCGGCACGGGTGGGTGACCCCGTCGGGGGGCCCGCGCCGGCCTCGCGGCAGCCCTGTGCCGGCCCCGCGCCGATCCGGCGCCCGGCCCCGCCCCGGTCCGGCACCGATCCGATCAGGAGGGAGTTTCCGCGACCACCGTCGCCTGTGACACGCCCGCGGATGTCACACTCAAAAGAAACGGGTACTGCCGGAACCGGCCGCGCACCAACCAGGTGCCGGGTCGTTCGTGTCCGCGCGGCCCGGCGCCGTGCGCTGCGACGCCTGGGCGCCCTGAGACCCGGGCGCTCTGAGACCCGGACGACCGACTCCCGGAAGGGGACACTGGTGGTGACCGACCCTGGTCTGCGTCACTGGCGCGACCCGGTGACCGACATCGGTCATCTCGCCGACGTGGCCGGGCGTGTACGCGCCTCGGTCGAGACCGTCATCGACGGCAAGGGTGAGGCGATCACCACCGCACTCGTCGTACTGCTGTCCGAGGGCCACCTACTCATCGAGGACGTGCCCGGCGTCGGCAAGACGATGCTGGCCAAGGCGCTGGCCCGGTCCATCGACGCCCGGGTGCGGCGCATCCAGTTCACCCCGGACCTGCTGCCCGGCGACGTCACCGGCGTGAGCGTCTACAACCAGGGCACCCGTGACTTCGAGTTCCGGCCTGGCCCGGTGTTCGCGAACATCGTCGTCGGTGACGAGATCAACCGAGCCGAACCCAAGGCGCAGTCCGCCCTGCTGGAGTGCATGGAGGAGCACCAGGTCACCGTCGACGGCGTGACCTACCGGCTCGAGTCCCCGTTCATGGTGATCGCCACCCAGAACCCGGTGGAGATGGAGGGCACCCGCGCGCTGCCCGAGGCCCAGCGTGACCGCTTCACCGCCCGCATCTCGATGGGCTACCCGTCGCCGGCCGCCGAGATGGCGATGCTCGACGCGCACGGCAACACCAGTCCGCTCGCCGGCGTCAGCCCGGTCACCGACGCCGCCGAGATCGCCCGGCTCGTCACCCTGGTGCGCACCGTGCACGTCTCCCCCGAAGTGCGCCAGTACATCGTCGATCTGGTCGGCGCCACCCGCGCGCATCCCGACGTGGCGCTCGGCGCCTCTCCCCGGGCGGCGCTGCACCTCATCCGTACGGCGCGGGCGCGGGCCGCACTCGACCAGCGGACCTTCGTGCTGCCCGACGACGTGCAGGAGATGGCGATCCCGGTGCTGGCCCACCGGCTGCTGGCGCACCCGGAGATCCTGCTCTCCGGCGAGCCGGCCACCGAGGTGTGTGGCCGGATCCTGGCCGACATCCTGGATCGGGTGCCCGTCGCGCGGCCTGGCGGGGCACGCCCGCTGCGCCACGGTCGTTAGAGCTACGTGTGCGGGACTTTGTCGCGGCACTGCGTGGCCTGACGATCCGGGGTCGCTCCTTTCTCGCTGCCGGCGCCGCCTGTGTGGTGTCCGCGGTCCTGCTCGGCGAGCAGGACCTGCTGCGCATCGGGATTCTGCTGGCGAGTCTGCCGGTCATCGCGGCGGCGGTCGTGTCCCGCACCCGCTACCGGCTGTCGTGCACCCGGCGCCTCGAGCCGCGCCGGGTCACCGCTGGCGATCGGGTGGCCGTACGCATCCAGCTGGAGAACGTCAGCCGGTCGGCATCGTCGGTGCTGCTCGTCGAGGACGCGGCCGGTGCCGGCCTCGGCGGCGGCGCCCGGTTCGTCCTCGACCGGATCGAGCCGGGTGGGCGTCGTGACCTGACCTACGCGCTGCGGGCCACAGCCCGCGGGCGCTACCAGATCGGCCCGATGGCGATCCGCCTCGGCGACCCGTTCGGCCTGTGCGAACTGACCCGCAGCTTCCGCAGCCTCGACGAGCTGGTCGTCGCCCCGACGCTGGAGCGCCTGCCGCCCGCACGGCCCCGCGGGTCGGCAAGTCAGCGGGCCGAGCAGCGTCGCGTCAGCGGCCTCGTCGGCGAGGACGAGACCACCACCCGTCCCTACCGCCCGGGCGACGACCTGCGCCGGGTGCACTGGAAGACGACCGCCCGCTCCGGGGAGATGATGGTCCGCCGGGAGGAGCATCCGCACACCAGCGCCGCCACACTGCTGTTGGACTCCCGGTCCCGGGCCTGGCCCGGCCCTGGCGGCTCGGAGGCCTTCGAATGGGCGGTCGCCGCCGTCGGTGGCGTCGGGATGCATCTGGCGCGCGGCGGGCACCGGGTCCGACTGATCACCGATCGCGGCCCGGTCGCAACGGTCACGGGCACGGCGCTGTCCGGGCTGCTCGACGAACTGTCCACCCTCACCCCGGCCGAGGCATCCTCGCTGCAGCCGGCGTTGGCCGCGGCCCGCCGGCCCGCCGCCGGCCAGGGCGGCATGATCGTGGCGGTGCTGGGGCGGACCGAACCCGCCCTGGCCACGGCGCTGTGCGGGCTGCGCCCGGCCGGCGCACCGGCCGTTGCCATCCTTGTCGACGTGACCAGCTGGGATCCCGATCAGGCTCCCGCGACGGCTGCCGGCGAACTCGCCACCGTGCGGGGCATCATGTCTCGGGCCGGCTGGGCCGTGGTCGTCGCCCCGTGTGGGGCGCGCCTGGCC
>NZ_JAMQQG010000018.1 GCF_023716925.1 Frankia sp. R82 | reverse complement strand
GGGCGGGAAGGCGGCAAGGGGCGGGAAGGCGGCCAGCAGTGCCTCGGCCGAGGATGGGTCCACCGGCGCGGACGGGCTGACACCCGCCGCCGTCTCGGCCGGGCTGCCGCCGGCTGCCGGTGCGGACGGGTCGACGTCCGAGGTCGGCGTGGTCGCACCGCCGGGCGGGTCGTCGGTAAGGGGCCGGGCGGGTTCGACGTAGACGCGGGCCGCCGGGACGGAGACGAGTTCGCGTTCGGGGTAGCGCAGGGCGCTCAGGCTGCCGCCGAACACGCAGCCGGTGTCGACGCACAGGGTGTTGTTGACCCATTCCGGTTCGAGTGTCGGCGTGTGGCCGTGGACGACGGTCGCCCGGCCGCGGTACTCGCGCGCCCACGGGTGGCGCACGGGCAGGCCGTACGCGTCGGTCTCGCCGGTGGTGTCGCCGTAGAGCGCGAACGAGCGCACCCGGGCCGAGGCCCGGCCGTGGTAGGCCTCCTTCAGCCCGGCGTGCGCGACGACGAGCCGTCCGGCGTCGAACACGTAGTGGGAGACCAGGTCCTGGCAGAACGCCGTCGCCTGGGCCTGGAACTCGGCGGGTTCGGCGGCGAGCTGCTCCAGCGACGCGGCCAGCCCGTGGCTGACCGTCACCTTCCGTCCGGCGAGCGCGCGCACGAGCTTGTTCTCGTGGTTACCGCAGACGGCGAACGCGGTGCCCTCGGCGACCATGCCCATTGCCAGGCGCAGCACGCCGGGGACGTCCGGCCCCCGGTCGACGAGATCCCCGACGAACACCACCCGCCGCCCGTCCGGGTGCCACGCCGACACCGCCCGTCCACCGGCGGCCTCGTCGCGGCGCAGCTGGTAGCCCAGGCCGGTGAGCAGCTGCTCGAGCTCGTCGCGGCAGCCGTGGACGTCGCCGATGATGTCGAACGGTCCGGTCTCGTGGCGCAGGTCGGTGAACAGCTTCGTGTACTCGAGGGTCGCGGACGCCACCTCGTCCACCGAACGCAGCACGTGGACGCGGCGGAAGCCCTCGCGGGCCAGGCCGCGCAGCGAACGGCGCAGGTCGGCGGCCTGGCGGCGGATGACACCTGGCCCGAAGGCACGGTCCGGACGGTCGGCGTTGCGTGCCACGCAGACGCGTTCGGGCAGGTCCAGCACGATCGCGACGGGCAGCACGTCGTACTCGCGGGCCAGCTGGACGAGTGACGCCCGGGCCTTCGCCTGGACGTTCGTCGCGTCGACGACGGTGAGCCGCCCGGCGGCGAGCCGTTTACCCGCGATGTAGTGCAGCACGTCGAAGGCGTCCGGGGTGGCGCCCTGGTCGTTCTCGTCGTCGGCGACGAGGCCACGGCAGACATCCGAACTCAGGACCTGCGTCGGCCGGAAGTGGGCGCGAGCGAACGTCGACTTCCCCGACCCCGACACCCCCACGAGCACCACCAGGCACATCTCGGGAATCGCCAGTGTGCCGATCATGTCATCCCGTCCGTTCGAAGATGGCGAGCTGAGTAGGTGCGCCGAGGTCCGGATCGGGTTCACCGACGCCGCCGAGACGGGCCGTGTACGGGTAGCTGTCGGTAAGGCCGCCAATCCAGGCGGCGAACTCGTCGCGAGTCCACTCGAAGCGGTGGTCGCGGTGGCGCAGCGTCCCGGGGGCCAGACCCTCATAACGGACGTTGAACTCGACGTTCGGTGTGGTGATCACGACCAGCCGCGGACGGGCCGCGCCGAACACGGCCTCGGCCAGCGCCGGCAGCCGCGGCGGATCGACGTGCTCGACGACCTCGCTGAGCACCACCGCGTCCAGGTCGGCCAGGCGCGCGTCCCGGTAGGTCAGCGATGAGGCGACCAGGCGCAGCCGGTCCCGCACCCGCTCGGGCATCCGGTCCAGGTGCAGCCGTCGAGCGACGAGCTCAAGCGCCCGGTGCGACACGTCGACGGCGACCACCTCGGTGAACGCCGCGTCGGCAAGGAGAGCTGCTACCAGCTTCCCGTCGCCGCAGCCGAGGTCCGCGACGCGACCCGCTCCTGCCGCCCGCAGCACGTCAAGGATCACCTGCCGCCGCTGTTGCGCCAGCGGCACCCGTTTCGGCGACGTCTCCACGTCGGCTGCGGGCAAGGCTTCGGGCCCGACTGCCGGCTCCGCACCGGCACCGGCACCGGCACCGGCACCGGCACCGGCGGCATCAGTACCAGCGGGATCGGGTTCCTGTTCGGCGGCGACGAGGCCCGGCTCGAAGCCGGTGGCGATGCTCTCGTCCGGAACGTCGTCGGCCGCGGCCAGCTGCGCGAGGGCGAGGCCGGCGAGACCGCGGCGGTGGGCCAGATACCGACGGGCGATGAGGTGGCGTTCGGGATGCTCTCCGAGCCAGCGCGCGCCCTCCCGGACGAGCTTGTCGGCCTCGGCCTGTCCGACGTAGTAGTGCTTGCCGTCGTCGAGGACGGGCAGCAGCACGTAGACGTGGGTGAGTGCGTCGGCGAGGCGCTGGGTGCCGGTCAGGGTGAGGTCGTGGTGCGGCGCCGTGCCCCACTCGGGAAACTGGGGGTCCAGCGGCGCCGGGCGCGCCTCGACGGCCCAGCCGAGCGGGGCGAACAGCCGCTCGGCGAGCGCCGCCCCACCGCCCCGGCACGGCACGGCGGGAATGCGGATCTCCAGAGGGATGGCGGTGGCGGCCAGCTCCGGCCGGGACTTGCAGATGCCCGCCATCGCCGTGGAGAACACCGCCGCCAGGGCCACCGCGAGCAGGCTCGACGCCGCATACGGCCGGTCGTCGACGTAGCGCGCCTGCGCGTCCGCCGCCGATCTCCCACTCCTGGTTCCGTTTCCGCCGGGACGACCCGCGGGCCCGCCGCCTCGACCGCGGACGAGGCCGACCGGATCGATGTCGAGCAGCAGGGCCGCGGTCGTGCGCTCCTCGGTGGCCTCCGGATAGAACACGTGCGCAGTGCCGGCCGCAGTCGCGAACTGCTGCGCCCGTTCGGGATGCTTGTGTAGCAAAAACCCCAGGTCAGTAGCGGGCCGTACGGTCGTCGACACGGTCAGCAGCACACCAGCATTCTGCCAACCACCCCGCGGATCCAGCCAGCGACTTTCGTCTACGGTGCGCCGACCCCGTCGTGCCCTTGACCTCAGGTCGGGTTGAGCTTCTAGCGTCAGCATCGGAACCCCCACCCGTCGACACGGCCACGGGAGCAGAGCCGAAACAAGGCCGGCGACCCGACGCCGCAGGAGAAGGCGAAGCCATGACGCAGACCAGGACACGCCCGGCGCTCGATGATGACCCGGCGGCGCATGCCGCGGCCGAGGCGGCGGTGGCGCGCTTCACCGCCGAGCTGCAGCAGGCCCTCGACGCCTCCGACGCCGACGCCTATGACAGGTCGTTCGCCGCCGATGTGCTGTGGGGCAGTCCGTACGGCGCGGCCCTGGCCGGCTTCGACGAGCTGAACGCGATCCATCGGCGTCTGATGGCCGTCCGAACCGCGCCGCCGTCGACGTTCGAGGTCGTCGCGGTGCGTGCCCCGGCGCCCGGGATGGCCATCGCCCACATCCGGCGGCAGGCGAACGACGGCAGCGGGTTCTCCGAGCTGGCGCTCTACACCCTGGTCGAGCGGGACGGCCAGTGGTGGCTGGCCGCCGCCCAGAACACCCCGATCGCCGCACCACCGGCGCAGACCTGACCCGGTCGCCCGCCCGGCCCGGCCCACCGGCGGCCCGGCCGGGCCCACCCCGCCCCGCCCGTCAACCCGCGTCACTCACTCCGTGACGGTGGGCGGCGCGGTCAGGAACGGCCGCACCTCCAGCCACTCGTAGATCGGCGCACCCCCCGGGCCGGGCGCGGCCGACAGCTCGCCGGCCAGCTCCACGGCCCGCTCCCACGACTCCACGTCAATGATCATCCAGCCGGCGATCAGGTCCTTCGTCTCCGCGAACGGGCCGTCGGTCACCGGCGGCCGGCCCTCGCCGTCGAACCGCACGAACGCACCCTCCGGCGAGAGCGCCTGACCGTCGACGAACTCCCCCGACTTCTCCAGCCGACCGGCGAACTCCTGCATGAACCGGATGTGCGCGTCCACCTCCTGCGGCGCCCACTGGTCCAGCGGCGGGAAGTCGACAACCCGGGTCGGGCCGCCACGGTAGTGCTTGAGCAGCAGGTACTTCATCTCGGTTCTCCTCGGCTGTCCGGTGGCCCGTCGCGGCCACTCATGCCCCAGGGACGGAGCCGGCCCCCCGTTCTCGACACCCGTCGCCAAGGAATTCCAGGATTTTTTCGCGGCCCCGTCCGGGCGGAGGGTCAGCGCTCGTCGAGCCAGGCGCGGGCGTTCTGGAAGATGCGCAGCCACGGGCCGTACGTCTCACCGCCGGTGTCGGGGCCGGGTTCGTCCCCGGTGGTTGCGGTGCCGGTGCGGACAGGCAGCCAGGAACGTTGCTGGGTGAGGAAGGCGCGCTCGGGGTGGGGCATGATCAGGGTGACGCGGCCGTCGTCGGAGGTCACGGCGGCGACGGCGGCGGGGCTGCCGTTGGGGTTGGCCGGGTAGTCCTGGGTCGGCTTGCCGTGATTGTCGACGTAACGGGCGGTCACCGCACCGGGGGTGCCGGCGGGGCCGAAGTCCATCCGTCCCTCGCCGTGGGCGATCGGCACGGCCAGCACCGAACCGGCCATCCCGGCGAACAGCACCGCCGGTGAGTCCTCGATGAGCAGGCTGGACACCCGGGCCTCGAACCGTTCGGAGGTGTTCTCCAACAGGGTCGGCCAGCCGGTGGCGCCGGGGATGAGGGTGCGCAGGCCCGCGACCATCTGGCAGCCGTTGCAGACACCGAGGGTGAGCGTGTCCGGGCGGTGGAAGAAGGTGCGGAAGGCGGCGGCGAGGTCGGGGTGGGCGAGGATCGACTTCGCCCAGCCGAGGCCGGCGCCGAGCACGTCACCGTAGGAGAAGCCGCCGCAGGCCGCCAGCACATGGAAGTCGTCGAGAGTGGCGGTGCCGGTGAGCAGGTCGGTCATGTGGACGTCGACCGCGTCGAACCCGGCCGCGTCGAACGCCGCCGCCATCTCGACGTGGCCGTTGACGCCCTCGTCCCGCAGGATCGCGGCCTTCGGCCGGGTGCGGGCGGCGGACGGCAGCAGGGTGAACGTGATCCGTTCGGTGATGCCGGGGTCGGCGTCGTCGAGGATCGCGTCGAACTCGGCATCCGCGGTGTCGGGGTTGTCCCGCAGCCGCTGGACGAGGTAGCTGGTCGTCGCCCAGACCCGTTCGAGCTCCGCCCGGCCGTTCGTGTAGACGACCGTGTCGCCGTCGCGCAGCACGATCTGCTGGGCGAGGGTGGGCCGGCCGAGCACGTGGATCCGGTCCGCGCCCAGCGCGGTGGACAGGACCGCGACCACCCGGTCGACGGCGGGGCCGGCCACCTGGAGGACGGCGCCGAGTTCCTCGGCGAACAGCCGGGCCAGCAGCGTGCCACCGGGCAGTCCGGCGAGGTCGACGTCGAGGCCGACCCGACCGGCGAAGGCCAGCTCGACCAGCGTCGCGAGCAGGCCGCCGTCGGACCGGTCGTGATAGGCAAGCACGTCACGGTCGGCGACCAGGGGCCGGGAGGCGGCGAAGAACGACCGCAGCACCTCGGCGTCGGCGTCGGGGACGTCCGCGGGTACGTGCCGCCCGTACGCCAGGGCCAGCGCCGAACCACCGAGCCGTCCCCGGGCGCGGCCACCTGCGCCGACACCGTGACCAGCGCCGACACCGTCACCGTCGCCGGAGAGGTCCACGAGGATCAGGCGGCTGTCCTCGTCGCGGGCGAGCTGGGGGGTGAGCACCCGGGAGACGTCCGCCACCGGCGCCCCGGCGGTGACGATCAGCGACACCGGGGAGGTGACGGCGTGGTCGCCGGCGTCGTCCGTCCAGACGGTGCGCATGCTGGTGGAGTCCTTGCCGACCGGGATCGGGATGCCGAGCTCCGGGCAGAACCGTTCGCCCAGCGCCTCGACCGCGTCGTAGAGCGGGGCCTGCTGCTCGTCCACGCCGACGGCGGCCATCCAGTTCGCTGAGAGGGCCACCTGGCGCAGGTCGGCGACGGCGGCGCCGGCCAGGTTGGTGAGGGCCTCACCGACGGCCATCCGGGCCGCGGCCGGGGCGTTCACGGTGGCCAGCGGCGTGCGCTCTCCCATCGCCAGCGCCTCGCCGGTGCGGCTCCCGTACGCCGACGCGGTGACGGCGACGTCGCTGACCGGCACCTGCCACGGCCCGACGAGCTGGTCGCGCACGGTGTGGCCGCCCACGGTGCGGTCACCGATGGTGATGAGAAACTTCTTGCTGCCGACCGCGGGCACCCGCAGCACCCGCTGCACGGCCTCGGCCAGCACGATCCCGGACTCGTCGAACGGCGCCGTCTCGACGGTGACCGAGCGTGCGGTGCGGGTCTGCCGGGACGCCTCGCCGAACAGCAGCGACATCGGCACGTCCACCGGTGCCGTCTCGAACAGCCGGTCGCGCACGACGAGACGCCGCTCGTCGGTCACCGTGCCGACCACGGCGAACAGGCAGCGTTCCCGCGCGCACAACGCGGTGAAGGTGTCCAGGTCGGCGGCGGTGATGCCGAGCACGTAGCGTTCCTGCGCCTCGTTGCACCAGATCTGCAGCGGGGTCATCCCGGAGTCGGCGTTCGGCAGGTCGCGCAGCTCGAACACGGCGCCGCGGCCCGCGTCGTGCACCAGCTCGGGCAGCGCGTTCGACCAGCCGCCGGCACCGACGTCATGGATGGACACGATCGGGTTGGCCTCGTCCAACGCCCAGCAGGCGTTGATGACCTCCTGTGCCCGGCGCTGCATCTCGGCGTTGCCGCGCTGCACCGAGGCGAAGTCGAGCTCGGCGTCCCCCGCGCCGGTCTGCATGCTGGACGCGGCCCCTCCGCCGAGCCCGATCAGCATCGCCGGCCCGCCCAGCACGATGACCAGGTCACCCGCCGCCAACCGCCCCTTGCCCACCAGGGCGTCGCGGACGTTGCCGATCCCACCCGCGATCATGATCGGCTTGTGGTAGCCCCACCGCTGGCCTCGACCGTCCGGCGCCTCGAAGGTGCGGAGGTAGCCGACGAGGTTCGGCCGGCCGAACTCGTTGTTGTAGCCGGCGGCGCCCAGCGGCGCATCCGTCATGATCTCCAGCGGGGACGAGATCCGCTCTGGACGGCCCTCCTCGCCCTCCCAGGCACAGTCGTCGCCGGGGATGCGCAGGTGGGAGACGGTGTAGCCGGCCAGGCCCAGTTTCGGGACGCCGCCGCGGCCGGTCGCACCCTCGTCGCGGATCTCCCCGCCGACACCGGTCGCGGCGCCGGGGCCGGGCGCGATCGCGGTCGGATGGTTGTGCGTCTCGACCTTGACGAGGATGTGCGCGGGGCCGTCGTGGCGACGGTAGGCGTGGGTGTGCGGGTCCGGGTAGAACCAGGACGCGGGTTCGCCGCGCAGCACGGCCGCGTTGTCCGAGTACGCCGAGAGCACGTTCTCGCCGGAGCGCGCATGCGTGTTGCGGATCATCGCGAACAGGCTTTTGCGCCGGGCCTCCCCGTCGATCACCCAGTCGGCGTTGAACACCTTGTGCCGACAGTGCTCGCTGTTGACCTGCGCGAACATCATCAGCTCGACGTCGGTCGGGTTGCGGCCGAGCTCGCGGTACCGCTCGGCCAGATACGCGATGTCCCCCCCGCCGAGGGCCAGGCCAAGGTCCGCGTTGGCCTCGGTGAGCGCCGAGTCCCCCTGGCCGAGCAGGTCGATATCGGTGTGCGAGTGCGGCTGCCCCGCGGCGAACAGGGCACCAGCGGCGTCCAGCGACGTCTCGACCACCTCGGTCATCCGATCGTGCAGCAGCGGCGCGAGCGCACCCAGATCAGATGCCGCGGCGCCGGGCAGGTGGTAGACGGTGGCGCGTTCGATCCGCCGCACGGCGGTGAGCCCGGCCGACGCGGCGATGTCCGACGCCTTCGACGACCACGGCGAGATCGTCCCCGGCCGCGGCAGCACCACCAGGGTCAGTACGGTCGCCGACCGGTCACCGCCGAACCTCTCCCCATAGGTGAGCAGCCCGCGCAGCCGCGTCTCGTCCAGCCCGCTCAGTCCGCCGGGCTCAGCCATCTCAGCCACACCGGCCGGATCGGCCAGGTCGACGAGATGGACATACTCGGCGGAGACGTCCGTCACACCCGGCACCACAGCCTGCAGCCGGGCCAGCAGCCGGCGGCGTCCCGCTGCGGTCAACGCCGCAATGTCGCCATATGTCCTCATCCCGCCGCCTCCATCGCTGCGCCACGCCGCCCCTGCGTCGAGGAACCCCACGGGAGCGTCACTGTATCCGGACATCCCGCGGCGACCTGCCCTTCCCGCCTATGGTCGGCGGCGTGTATGCGACCCGGATGAGCTGGCGGATACGGGCACCACGGACGGCGGTGTACCGGGCGTTGACCGATCCGGCCGCGATCGCCCGCTGGCGCGTACCGGACGGGATGAGCGCGTACGTCCACCTCTTCGACGCCCGCCCGGGCGGCGCCTTCCGGATCTCCCTCACCTACGACCAGCCCTCGGGTGACCAGCCCTCGAGCCCCGCCGGATCCGCCCCGGGACCGGCGGGCGGGCCGGTCGGCAAGTCGGGCGCCCGCACGGACACCTACCGTGGCCGCTTCCTGCACCTCGTCCCGGACGAGCAGGTCGTCGAGGAGCTCGCGTTCGAGACCGACGACCCGGCCCTGCACACCACGATGACCATCACCACCACGCTGAGTGACGCCGACACCGATGGTCAGGTCACCGTCGTCCACCTCGCGCACGACGGCATTCCGGACGCCATCCCCGCCGCCGACAACGAGAGCGGCACCCGCATGGCCCTCGCCAGACTCGCCGCCCTCGTCGAGGGCCAGTCGACTCACCCGTGACCTGGCCGCGGCGACCTGGCCGCGGCGACCAGGCCGCGGCGACCAGGCCGACGCGCAGCCCAACCGGCGGCGCTGCCGGCGGGCCGTCAGGCCGGCAGGGTGAACACCACGCGGGTACCCACGGCGAGCTCGGTGTCGAGGTGGATCGTCCCACCGTGGTACTCGATGATCTTCTTGCAGAGGGCGAGGCCGATGCCGGTTCCCGCGTACTCCTCCCGGCTGTGCAGTCGCTGGAAGATGACGAAGATGCGCTCGCTGTACTGCGCCTCGATGCCGATGCCGTTGTCGGTCACGCTGATCCGCCAGTGGTCGCCGTCGCGTGCGGCACCGACGTGGATGAGCGGGGCGCGCTCGGGGTGGCGGAACTTGATGGCGTTGCCAAGCAGGTTGGTCAGCAGCATCTCCAGGTGTGCGGGGTGCCCGGTGACGGTCGGGAGCGGGTCATGGGACACCTGCGCGCCGCTTTCCTGGATGACGAGGTCCAGGCCTTCGACCACCCGGCCGTGGAGCTGTTCGAGGTCGACGGTCTCGGCGGGGCGGTCCGCCCGGCCCGCGCGGGAGAACGCGAGCAGGTCCTGGATGAGTTTCTGCATCCGGGCCGCGCCGTCGACGATGAACGTCATGTACTGGTCGCCGCGCTCGTCGAGCTGGCCGGCGTAGCGCCGCTGCAGCAACTGGCAGAAACTCGTCACCTTGCGCAGGGGTTCCTGCAGGTCGTGGGACGCGACGTAGGCGAACTGCTCCAGGTCGGTGTTGGACCGACGCAGTTCCTCGGCCTGGCGGTCGAGCTCCGACCGGGCCTGTTCGGAGGCGGCGAGGGCGGTGGCGAGCCGGCTGCGCATCAGATCCACGGCGCGGGCCACGGTCTGGATGTCCGCGGGGCCGCCGATGCGGATCGGATGCTCGAAGCTGCCGGCGGCGACCCGCTCGGCGTCGCTGGCGAGGCGGGCCAGCGGCGTGGACACCCCGCGGCGCAGCCCGACGAAGGCGAGCACCGCGCCGACGAGGATCACGGCGGCGATCGCGCCGAAGGTCCAGTTCCGCAGCCGCCGGACGTGGATCAGATCCGTGCGGGCCTGGGCGCGGGCGGTGCCCAGCCGATCCTGCAGGGTGATACTCGCCGCGCGCAGACCGTCGAACGCCGCCTTGCCGACGGTGGCCTGCGCGGTGGCGAACGCCACGGGGGCGCCCGGCGGTGCGGCGACGACCCGGTCCGCGTACACCCGATGCCAGGTGCTGGCCCGTCCAAGCAGGGCGTCCAGGGGGCCGGTGGGGGTGCCGTCGACGGTCAGCAGCCGGCGCAGGTCGCCCACCAGCCGGTCCTGATCCGCGAGCCCCTGGCGGTACGGCTGGAGGAACTCGGCCTGACCGGTCATCCCGAAGCCGCGCACCCCGCTCTCCTGGCCCACCAGAGCCGCGTCGAGGCGGACCGCGGCGAGCAGCGCGGGGGTGCTGCGGTCGATCAACCGCTGGTTGACCGAGGTCGCGTGGGCCAGCAGCCAGGTGCCGAGCACCCCCAGCGCGACCAGCACTGTCAGCGTGCTGCCCACCCCGGCCGACAGCCACCGGGCGGTGGTCCAGCCGGACGGCCGGCGCCGCCCGTCCTCGCCCGGTTCTGCCTGGTTGCGGGCGGTCCCGGGCCCCGTCGGATCGACCTCGCCGAGGACTGTCGGTTGCGACGCCACTTCGCCCGCCTTCCACCGGTCCGTCGCACCTGGGGCCCGCCCGTCGGGCACCCAACAAGATCATCGCACTGGACGTCCGGGTCATGTCATGATGACGGGGCACCAACCACCGCACGACGAGTGTGGGGCGATGGAGACCGGGAACCGATGACCGCTGCCGCACCAAGCCGCCCCTACGACATCCTGCTCGCCGAGGACGATCCCGGTGATGCCCTGCTCATCGAAGAGGCGTTTTCCTCCCGGGGGCTCGGCCAGCACCTGCACACCGTCGGCGATGGCGTCCAGGCGCTGGAACACCTGCACGATCCGTCCCGGCCGCGGCCGGACCTGATCCTGCTCGACCTCAACATGCCGCGGATGGATGGCCGCGAGACGCTCGCCGCCATCAAGGCCGATCTGGAGCTGCGCACCATCCCGGTGGTCATCCTCACCACCTCGAACGCGCCCGACGACATCGCCGGCAGCTACGAGCTGCACGCGAACGCCTACGTGTGCAAACCCACCGATCTAGACGACTTCCTCGACACCGTCCACACCATCGACGACTTCTACCTGGGTCTGGTCCGGCTACCACGGCCCTGAGCCGGCCTGACCGGCTCCACGGCGAGCAGCTCCGGTCGGGCAGATGTCCGGTATCTTCCGGGCAGATGTCCGACGATCAGGCGATCATGGGCCGCGGAAGTCAGGATGGGTGCGGTGACGTCGGGCTCTGAGCGGGGGGCGACGCCGGCGGAGCTTCGGGCCGAGCAGCTGCTGGACTCCATGCCGGTGGGGTTCATCGCGTGGGACGCCGACTGGCGTTGCAGCGGCGTCAACCCCGCGGGTGAGCGCCTGTGCGGTCGGTCCCGCGCCGAGCTGCTGGGCAGATCGCTGTGGGACATCTTCCCCTTGGTGGTCGGCACCGAGTTCGAGACCGTCTACCGACGCGTCGCGGCCCGCCGAGCGCCGGAGAACATCGAGATCTTCTACCCCGAGCCGCTGAACCGATGGCTCGACATCCACGTCATCGGGGACACCAGTACCGCCGGTGGTGTCGCGGCCTACTTCCTGGACGTGACGCAACGCCACGAGGCGATCGAACGGGAACGGTCCATCACCCGGTCGCTGCTCGACATCTCCGCGGCCCGCGACGTCGCGGCGCGCCAGGCCGCCAGCCTGGCCGAGGTCGCGCTCGCCCTGACCACCGTGGACACCGTCGAAGCCCTCGAGGCCGTCGTGGTGGTGCGGGGGCTGGCCACCCTCGGCGCCGACGGCGGTGCTGTCACGTCACCCGACCACAACGGCACCTGGCGGATCACCCTCAACGCCGCCCTCGGTGAACGTGCCCAGCGCACCTACAGCCTCGCCCCGTATGACAGTCCGCTGCCCGTCTGCTGGACCGCCCGGACGGGCCGGCGGCTACTGTTGCCCACCCAGGCCGCCGGCCTGGCCTTCGACCCGGTGATGGCCACCGTCTACGCCGACACCGCCCGGCTGGGCTGGGCCGTCCTGCCGCTGACCGTGCGGGGCGAGATCCTGGGCAGCCTCGCCGCGGCCTGGGTGGAGGAACACGAACCCACCGAGAGTGAACTGGACCTGCTCGCCGGCTTCGCGGCCCAGTGCGCGCAGGCGCTGCACCGGATCCGCTCGGTCCAGCAGGAACGGCGCACCGCCCGGGAGGTACGCCAACTCGCGGAGGCCCTGCAGGGCGTCCTGATGACCCCGCCGCCCACCCCCGCCGGCCTGCAGATCGAGGTGCGCTACCAGTCCGCCCAGGACGCCGCCCAGATCGGCGGCGACTGGTACGACGCCTTCGAACACGCCGACGGCTCGACCGTCCTCGTCATCGGCGATGTCACCGGGCACGACAGCACCGCGGCCGCGAAGATGGCGCAGTTGCGCGGCCTGCTGCGCACCCTGGCCTACACCGCCGACCTCACCCCCGCCGCCAACCACATCCCCACCCCCACCGAGGCCGTCCCGGCCTGCAGGCCGCCGGCCAGGGAGCCGAACAGGCAGGACCATCAGGACCGGCCCGGTCCCCTCGCCGCCGTGCTCAGCGCGCTCGAACACACCGCGGTGGGTCTGGGCGTGGACGCCCTCGCCACCATCGTCCTTGCCCGCGTCGGTGCCGCCCCCGCCGACGCCGACGCCGACAGCAGCACGCAGGTACGCGCTCTGCACTGGTGCAACGCCGGGCATCTGCCACCGATTCTCGTGCACGCCGACGGCTCCACCGAAATCCTCGAAACGGCCCGGATCGACCGGCTGCTCGGCTTCGACACCCTCGCCGACCGGCGCGACCACACGGCACCCCTGCCCCCTGGCACCACCCTGCTGCTCTACACCGACGGCCTCGTCGAACGTCGCGGCGTCTCGCTCGACGAAGGACTCGACGACCTCCGGGCGGTTCTGGCCGACCTCGCCGCCGAGGATCTCGCCGGCCTCTGCGACGGTGCCCTGGCCAGAATGGCGCCGCGCACCGGAGAAGACGACATCGCGCTACTCGCCCTGCGTTCCATACCCGCGCACTGACCGGGATACCCGCCGGCCCCGGGTGGCCGTGACAGCGCTGGGTACATACGGAACCGACTGGATTTTCGGCCCGATCCCGGAACCGCGATGTCGCGCCGGGAAAAACTCTTCCGGCCAGTTTCTGGCCGACCACAGTCAGGGCAGGACGACTACCGGTCACATCACGTCCGAAAAGTAATCTCGACGCGGCGGTTGCGGGCCCGGCCCGCCGGATTGTCCTGGCCGTCGGTCGTGTTCGCTGCCACCGGTTCGGCCGAACCCCGTCCCTCGACCGAGAACCCCAGACCCGGCAGCCGCGGACGCAACGCCGTGGCCACCGCCTCGGCCCGTTGGCGCGACAGCGGAACATTCACCGTGTCGCTGCCGACATCGTCGGTGTGACCGACTACCTCGACCGTTCCGGATGCACCCGCCGCCGCCTCGACCAGCGAGTCCAGGCGGGCGCGGGCGCCCGAGGTCAGGGTGGCGCTGCCGAACTCGAACAACACGTCGGAGGCCAGCGTGACCGTGGTCTCGTTGCCGACCTTCCGACTCGACTCGGATCCGTCCAGCGCCTCGACCTCGAAAACCAGCGGCAGAACATCGGCCTTCGTCGCCAGAATGTCGGAAACCAGCGGCACAATTGTGGGCACGGCAGGTGTTCCGATTGCCGGCAGCGGCAGGGCCGGTACCTCCACCGGCACCTGCGCGGCTGCCGGTGGAGGCGAGAAGCCCACCATGGGAGCGACCATCAGGACCATCACCAGGCCAATCGTGAGCCGCCCCACCGGAGCAACCCCCTGACGGCTCATGACAGCGGGACCCCGCCGGCCAGGGTGAAACCATCCCAGTTGACGGTCAGGCTGGACACGTTCTTCGGGGGCGCGGGAAAGGTCACGATGGCATCGGTGCGGGCGCCGGGCGACAGGTCCTCAGTGAAGGGAAAGGGGGTGCAGACACAGTTATTGTCCGTATCCCGCAACGGATAGTAACGAAGCTTCGCGACCGGATCGATGAGCGTCACTCCGGAGGCGGTCATGGAGCTGTATTTCAGGCCGCTACCAGCCAGAACGGAGTAGGACATCGGTTCCGACCCGCCGTTCGTGATGGTGACGGCCAACGTCACCGTGGTCGACGAATCCCGCCGCAGGGACGTCACGGCAATGGCTACTCCGGATCGTTCCGGCCCGGTGCCATGCACGGTCGCAAGCACCGTGGACGACTGCGCCGGTGCCGCCTCGTTCGCCACCACGGACGAGCCCCGGTTTCCCTGCGGCGGAGCAGGCGACTCACCGTCGCTCCCCGATGCGCAGGACGCCAAAGGAAGAATCACGACCGCAAGGAAGGCAGCGAGAAGGGCGGATCCTCTCGTCATGTACATGCAGGACATATTGCCTCATAACATCGAGACAAGGCCTGGTACGGCGACTTTCGGTCGGGATCCCGACAATTTTGCTGACCAGCAGACCAGCAGACCAGGCAGCGGGTTGCCGGGAGAACCCAGGCCGTTCGTCTACAGGTGGTATTGCGGTCTACAGGTGGTACTGCGGACCGCGGGCGTAGATGCGGCGGACGACATCCTCGATGTCAGGTTCCTCGACGGTGAAGTCGAGGACCTCGGCGCGCTGCGCGACCGCGGCGAACACCTGGGCGGCGGTACTGGCCTGCGCGTCGAACGCCAGGCGTTGCCGCAGTCCGCGGATCTCGCTGGCGAGGTGACGTGCGCCGGGGATGTCCGTCAGATCCGGTGTGGGTTCGGCCAGGACCACGGCCAGCACCCGTTCGGCGCCGGACGCGCGGGCGAGCCCGGCCAGGTCGCCATCGTAGACGAGCCGGCCGTGGTCGATGACCAGCACCCGATCGCACAGCCGCTCGACGTCGCCCATGTCGTGGGTGGTCAGCAGCAGCGTCGTGCCGTGGGAGCGGCGCTGTTCGACGAGGAACTCGCGCAGCCGCTGTTTGGACAGCACGTCCAGGCCGATCGTGGGTTCGTCCAGGATGATCAGTCGGGGCGCGTGCAGCAGCGCGGCGGCGATCTCGGCCCGCATCCGCTGGCCCAGCGACAGCTGGCGGACGGGGACGGTCAGAAACTCGGCCATGTCGAGGCGTTCGACCAGCTCGGCGGTACGGGCCCGTTCGACGTCACCGGGCAGGGCGTGGATCGCGGCCAGGATCCGGAACGACTCCCGCAGCGGCAGATCCCACCACAGCTGCGAACGCTGGCCGAACACCACCCCGACCTGCCGGGCGATCCGGCGGCGGTCGGCGACCGGTCGCAGTCCGCAGGTCGTCACCGTTCCGCTGGTCGGGACGAGGATGCCGGTGAGCATTTTGATGGTGGTGGACTTGCCGGCGCCGTTCGCGCCGATGTAGCCCACCGCCTCCCCCGGCTCGATCCGGACGCTCAGCTCGTCGACGGCGGTCAGCACCCGGCGCCGAAGCCCCTCTCGGACTGTGAACCGCCTGGTCAGACCGACGGTTTCGATGATCGTGCTCATCCGCCCCCGCTGCGGTAGTGCCGGACGCCCCAGCGCCAGGACAACAGTGCCATTCCCCACACCCACAGCGCGGCCAGCGGGCCGCACCAGCCCAGCCAGGTCGGAAACCAGGCCGGCCCCGGCAGACCGAGTAGCCGCAGGGTCGGCAGGAATCCGGTGAACGCCATGGGAACGGCAAACCCGAACACCGCCCTGACCGGCCGTGACCACACCGACGCCGGCTGGGTGGCGGCGTAACGGCCGCCATACGTCACCGCATTGGTCATCTCCGCACCGTCAATCAGAAAGAACTGGGCCCCCGCCGCCCAGACGAACAGCGCGGCGAACATCGCGACCCCGCTGACGAGGGCGACCACCACCAGGGCGACGCTCGACGCGCCCCAGGCAATGTCGTTGACGGCCAGGCCGGCCCCGAGCGCGCCGACGCCGACGGATGCGCGGGCCAGCCGACGCAGTGAGATGTCACAGGTGACCAGCTGCAGCAACAGTGGCTGCGGCCGTAGGTAGAACACGTCCAGGGTGCCGGCGCGCAGATAGTCGGACAGTTCGTCGCAATGCCCGAAGGTCAGGTCGGCGAGGCTGAAGGCCAGATCGGCCAGCCCGAAGACCAGCAGCATCTGCTGGAATTCCAGCCCACCGAGCCGGGTCACCGCGTGAAACAGCACCCAGATCTCCGCCAGCTCGACCACCGCGGCGAGCAGCGAACTCACCAGGTCCAGGGCGAAGTTCGCCCGATAGGCGGTCTGCGACCGGGCCCGGGATGCCAGCACCACCCGATAGGGCCGCAGCCGCGCCCGCAGATCGCCCCGCACCGGCAGATGGGCTTCACCGCCCCACCGCCAGATGTCCTTCCCGGCCGGTACCTCAACCACCCCGCACCTCAACCACCCCGCACCTCAACCACCCTGCACCTCAGCCACCCTGCACCTCCAGATGGCGCCGGCCGGCGCGGGTGAGGACCTGACCCAGCGCCGCGATGCCGGCCAGCCAGGCGACCTGGGCCGCCAGCCGGCCGCACATGCCAGCGACGTCGGTGTGCCCGCCGAGCACGTCCACCGGGTACATCATCATGGCCGGGAACGGTGTCGCCTGCGCCAGGATTCGCAGAAACGGCGGAAACAGCGCGACCGGAACGAACATGCCGGCCAGGAAACCTGACATCACCATGTAGCAGATCTGGATGCCGCGCGTCTCCACCAGCCAGAACCCGGCGACCCCGACCAGGTAGGCACTCGCCACCGAAAGCACGATTCCCAGCACGATGCTGAGCGCGCCGAGCGGGAATGCCGCCGCCGAGGCCGGCAGCGCCATTCCGATGGCAGCCCCGATAGCAAGCATCGGAATGGCGCGCGAGATCAGCGCGAACAGTGCACGCCCGACCTCGATCGTGATCTCGGCCGCCTGCACATCGAGCGGACGCAGGAAGTCGACCACGACAGACCCGTCCTTCACCCGGGTGGCCATCTCGCTGCGCCCGTTGAGGTTGAGCGCGCCGAGCAACCCCTGGGAAATCCAGATGTAGGCGTTCATCTGCCCGACGTCGTAGCCGGCCACCTCACCGCCGGCCGCCCGGACCGTGGCGAACAGCACCGCCACCTTGAGCAGCCCGAACGCCGTGTTGGCCGCCAGCCCACCCAGCATCGCCGCCCGATAGGCCGACTGCCGGCGAAAACCCGCCCGCAACAGCCGCCAGTACACCCGTGCCGTGGCCCGCGGGCCGAAACCGACCCCCGGCTCCGCCATAACCACCGACAGACCATATCTCCCATGGACAGATCTCGACGGCCCACAGCGACCGTCTGGCGTCGAATGATCGCCTCTGGTCGTCAGGTTCCTGACCCGGCCACCGGCGTGAACAGCACCACGGCGCGCTCTTCGACCGGCACGAAGCCGAGCCGTTGATACACACCGTTGCTGGTCGGGTTCGCCAGATCGGTGAACAGCAGGACCTCGCGCGCTCCCGCGTCGAGGGCCGCCTGGCTCACCGCTGCCGTCACCGCACCGGCATAGCCATGGCGCCGCAACGCCGGCGGCGTGTAAACGGGCCCGACACGCACCATCGCGCCCACCGGCTGGGCAATACCTGCTACCGAGACCGGCGTGCCATCAACCTCCCACACGGTGAGGCCGCCGTAGCCGAGCCGATTGTCGACCTGCCGTGCCGCATCACCGACCGAATCACCGAGATCCCGATGGAAGGCCGCGATCCAGGCCACCAGCAGATCCCGGTCGGCCGCCTCGGCCACCCGGGGACGACCCGCGGGGCCGGGCCGCGGCGGCACCAGGCTCCCGAGCCGGTACAACCGCTCCCGACGACGAAGATGCGCCGCGGCAGCCGTCCGTCGCTGCCACGCCGACGCGAACGCGCGGGCAACATCACCGCTGGCATTCACCCCGGACAGCGGCCTTCCGGACGGCCAGGACGCGACCAGCGACTCCACGGCCTGCTCCGAAGCCTTCGTCAGCAGGAGACCGTAGGGCGGGGTGTGTACAAAAGCACTCGCCACGAGACCATCGGCCGACAGCCCACCAGCCGAACAGCGGAGCAGCATCCCCGAACGCCGCCAGGCCTCGCGCCCGCAGCGTCTCGACGACCGTCACCAGCACGGTGTTCTCCGCCAGCCGCGACGTCAGAAAACCGCCCGCCGCCGCAAGATAGTCATCAGGGTTATCCGTCATGAACCAGGCCACGCCTCATGGTCCAGCCGAGAACGCCTCGGCGCACCTCGTTTTTCTGCGGCGCTGTCCAAGGCCGCATGACTGTGGCCCGCGGGGCCGGGAGCCGTCCCGACACAGACCACGTAGCCGGGCCGATTCCAACCTCCAGCAAACCGGCCACCCACTTCTCTGCGGGGAGAATGCCGGCGGATCCGGATCTCGATCCTCTTCGCCCGGCCGACCAGGCAGTATTCTCGTGGTTCAGAGGCTGCCATGGTCAGGGTGCGGAGCGCGGTCGCTGGGCACGGTGACAGCCGGGCTGAGCGACCACGCTGTGGCGGGTGACCCCGGGCCTCGCAACGATCGAGCCACAATACGCACACCCAGTATCAGGATGGCTACATTGCGCGGAGGACAGGAGTGGCGCGCAGCTGCTCGACACCACTCAGGGCATCCTCGACGGCGCCGTGGCTCGGCACCGCCGGCCGACAGCACGTTTCCCTCGCAACGGTGGCCCCCTTCCGACACGCACGGGGGTCCCCTTTCACGGAAGGGCGGATCAAACCCAGAAAACTCGTCCGAACTGGGAAGTTACGCACCACGCGTGCGACACCCCCGGGGAATTTCTAAATTATTCAACGTTGACCGGACCTTCGGTGGGCGGTGTATTCGAGCAAAAGGCCAGATGGGAGGATGCCACCGGAAATCGAGAGGAGATCCCCCGTGAATCCTGCCGGACCCGAGGGTGGAGACAGTGCGGACGTCCATGAGGTCACCACACTGACGGCACAGCGGGCCCCGGCCCGGCTTCCGCCACCAGCACCACCCGCCAGCACCACGAGACCCCTGACCCCCATGACGTCCCACCGGCCCACGATTCCCACCCAGGCCGCCGTCATCGAGACCACGGCCGGCACCGTTCACACCGGTCCGTCCACCTCGGCACGCCAGACCGGGCCGGCGCCGCTGACGGAGATGGCGCCGCTGACCGACGAGGACGCCTGGGAAGGGGTACCCGTCGGCCGGTTGCGCACCCTTGCCGGACCAGCGCTGGCCATGGTCGTCGTCCTGATCGGGGCGGTGTACCTGGTCTGGCGGGCCGGTGGGTTGGGTGGCACCGGGGTGGCCGGAGGCCTGTTCTACGCGGCGGAGGTCGCCAGCTATTTCGCGGTCGTGTGGACGGCGGTGATGACCGCGCGGATCCGGCCGGGTCGGGTCCGCCGTGCGCCGGCGCCCGTGGGCACCCTGGACGTGTTCGTCACCGTCTGCGGCGAGCCGGTGGAGATCGTCGAGGCGACGCTGCGGGCGGCCGTCGCCATCGACTACCCGCATCGCACCTACGTCCTCAACGACGGTCGAATCGCCCGCCGGAACAACTGGCGTGAGATCGACGAGCTGGCCGCCCGGCTCGGCCTGACCTGCTTCACCCGCACGGACGGGACCAGGGGCAAGGCCGCGAACCTGAACCACGCCCTGGCCCGCACCGACGCCGAGGCGATCATGACGCTGGACGCCGACCACATCGCCGTTCCCGACCTGGCCGAGCGGGTCCTGGGCTATCTGCGGGTCCCGACGGTCGGGTTCGTCTGCACCGAGCAGCGTTTCGACGTCGGCCGGTACGACGTGCTCAACAATGCCGAGCCCATGCTGTACCGGGCGGTGCAGCCGGCGAAGGACCGCGACGGCGCGGCGAGTTCCTGCGGAAACGGCACCCTGTACCGGCGTACGGCACTCGAGTCCGCCGGCGGTTTCAGCGAATGGAACATCGTCGAGGACCTGCACACGTCCTACGAACTGCATTCCCGCGGCTGGCGCAGTGTCTACCATCCACAGCCGGTGTCCGTCGGCATCGCGCCGGCCACCGCCGCCGAGTACGCCCGCCAGCGCAGCCGGTGGGCGATGGACGGGCTACGCCTGCTGCTGTTCGACAGCCCACTGCGCAAGCCGGGGCTCAGCGGCTGGCAGCGCGCGCACTACCTGCACACCGGCATCGGCTACCTGGTGGCCTGTGCGCAGATGATGTTCCTGCTCGGTCCGCCGCTGAGCGCCGTGGCCGGGATCCAGATCGCCGCCGGCAGCTCGCTGACCGCCTACATGCTGCACGCGCTGCCGTACCTGCTCGGCTCGATGCTGCTCGTCGCCTACCACGCCGGTCTGCGCGGCGCGCACCGCACGATCGCGAGCACCCTGTTCAACGCGCCGCTGTACGCGCTGGCGTTCGTGCGCGTCGTGCTCGCCGGACGGCCCGAGTCCGGCACCACCGCGAAGACCGCGCTGCCGCGGATGTCGCTGCTGCTGCTGCCCCAGGCCCTGTTCGCCGCCGCGCTGATCGCCACCATCGTCGTGGTCGGGCTCAACCCGGACATGGCCGACCTGTCCGCGCTGGTGTGGGCGGGTGCACTGCTGGCGATGATCGCCGGGCCGCTGTCCGCGATCTCGCGGCGACCCGCGCTGGTCGAACGGGCCCAGCTGCCGATCCGCCTCACCATCGCGGCGACGGTGCTCGGCTTCGCCGCGACCGCCCTGCTCACCGGCTGATTCCGGCGGCCCGGCCGATTCCCGCTGATCCCCGGACCTGCTCGACCACCGGACCTGCTCGACCACCGGACCTGCCCGACCACCGGGGGTCCGTCCGCCGTGTCGCCCACGCTCGGAGGCACGTCACAGCAATCGCGCGACGGCGGGCACAACACTAGAATCCGTGGCGATGCGTCTCATGTTGCTCCGCCACGGACAGACCCCGCACAACGTCGCCGGTGCCCTCGACACCGGCCGGCCGGGAGCCGAGCTGACGGCTTTCGGCCACACGCAGGCGCAGGCCCTGCCCGACGCGCTGCACGGGCAACCGATTTCAGCGCTGTACGCCTCGATCCTGATCCGCACCCAGCTCACCGCGGCGCCCCTCGCCCAAGCCCGTGGGCTGGGGGTCACCGTGGTGGAGGGCATCGAGGAGATCACCGCGGGTGATCTTGAGCTGCGTAGCGACCGGGCCTCCGTCGTGGCGTACATCGACGTGATCGGCAGCTGGCTGCAGGGCGATCTGGACCGCGCGTTGCCGGGTGGGCACTCCGGGCACGCGTTTGTCGCCCGCTATGACGCCGCCCTCGCCGGCATCGCAGCCGCGCACGACGAGTCCGACGCCGTCCTGGTCGTCAGTCACGGTGCCGCGATCCGGGCCTGGGCGGGCCTGCGGGCCCATGGCGTGGGATCCGTCGAGGACCGGTGGCTCGCGAACACGGGCATGGTCACCCTCGACGGCGACCCCGCAGCCGGCTGGACCTTCGTCGACTGGCAAGCCCACCCGCTGGGCGGGGCCGTTCCGGCCGCCGTCGCCGCGCACGACGTCACCGGCGCCCCCATCCCCGAGGCCGTCACCGAGAGCTGAGCCCGCTCGCGCGTCGCCCCACGCGGTGACGCGGCGGGCCTCGTCAGCCAGGGAGATCGCGGGCAGGCGGGTCAGGGCGGGTGGGTCCTGGGCATCACAGCTCGCCAGCTCGTCACCCGACCTGTTCCTGCTCGACGGGGTCCCCAACCGGAAACGCTCCCGGCCGACGGAGATCGCGGACCAGTCCGTCAACCACATCGGGTGTCACATGCCGCATCGTGAACAGGTGCGCGTAGGTTCGCCGCCGCCCGCGCACGTGGATCGTCTCGTACGACAGCGAGTACTTCTGGACGAGCCAGGCAGCGGGCCGGCGAAAGCGAACGGTGAGCGAGAACGGGCTGCGCGCCACCCACAGATCGAGACCCAGCTCCTTCTCGAGCGCTCGCAGGCAGCTCTCGGCGTACGCTGCCATCCGGTCGCATTCGGCTGCCCACCGGGCCTGTTCGTCGTAGGAGTGGCGAGCCAGATAATCCCACATCAACAGGGGCGAGAATCCGTTGCGTGATCCGGCGAGGGTCGTGTCGGCCGATCCTATGTACTCGGACTCCCGGGGCGGAACCATCTGGAGCCCGGTGCGTGTCATGAAGACTCCGCACGGCCAGGGTGCCCCCATCCACTTGTGGCCGCTCGCGGTGATGGAGTGCACCGTCGACAGGCGGAAGTCGAACACCGGGGGCGCCGCCGCGACCAGGCCGGCCCGGCGGGCCATCTCCAGATAGGGAACATAGCCAGCGCCCAGCGCACCGTCCACGTGGACCCAGTACCCGGTGCGCAGATCGAAGTTCCCGGGCTGGACCTGGTCTTCACGGGCATGGTGGTCGAAATAGACGGGGCGTTCGTCCAGGCCGTGTTTCGCGCAGATCTCGTGAACCGTCCTCGATGCAGCCTCCACATCGTCGTAGGAACCCTTGAAGGTCGAACCGTAGTTCAGGTTGACCAGAACGGGAAACCCGCGGGACGCGAAGAACTCCACAAGCACCGCCAGCCGGTCGACGTCGATCGTGCCATCGCCGTCGGCGCCACCGACCGACGGCACCTCCGCCGGCCAGGGGGTGCCCGGATCCAACGGGTTCTCGTCCGGGAACCAGCGGCGGCCGACGTCCTGGAAGGTGTCGATACCCAGTATCCTGGTCGCCTTGGTCAAGGAGTAGTGCGTGTCCTGCGAGTAGAAGATGACCGGGTGAAAGCTGTTCGATCCCGGCCCGGCCGGACCACCAGCCGGTGCGTACCGGCCACCGCCGGATGGCCGTGGATCCTGTCCAGAATGCAGCATAAGGTGCCCGGAGAGATACTCCCGGGCATTCCACAGGCCGTACAGGTTCCCCTCGCTGGCACCCATCGTCAGGGAGTATCCCCAGTAGGAGTCGGGGTCGTCCCTCCGGTGCGGCCACTTGGCGTTCCAGAGGGAGGCGAAGTAGTCGAGCACCGCACGCTCGAGGATCTTCGAGTTGTGGGTGTAGGCGCCGGTCTGGTATGGATCCCCCACATTGTTGAGAGTCAGACCGAGGTATGGCCCAAGACGTTCCTGGTAATCCAGGTCGCCGCTGACCTGGAAGCCGACCGACGCCTTGCACTGCTGCTCCAGCCAGGATCGGAAAAGATCCTCCGCCGCCGCATACTGATCTTCGGTGAGTCCACTGGCAGGCAGTTGGAACTGACCGTAGGGGGTTCCCTGGACACTGACGTAGGCCTGGCGGGGATCGCTGCTGGGCGGCGTCACGTCGGGTGATCCCGAAATCAGCGCGAGTCCACCGAAGGAGTTCCGCCAGGGCGTGTCCGCCGGCCCGAAGGCGATCTCGGGAACTCCTGGGTCCGTAGGATGTTCTGACATCATTCCTCTGTCCGGTCGGGCGTGTCCCGCGTCCGCGGGATCACACCGCGGGCGGATCCGGTTCGCGCCAGACGGGGTAGAGGGATGGTCCGCCGGCCGGCAGCACGATCTCGTTGCCGACCCGGCGCAGCCCCATCTCCAACCACAGGTCGCGGTTCTGCTGGCTCGACGCCTCCGCGTACAGGCCAAAACCCCGCAGGTCCTCCAGCTTCAGCAGGGCACGTATGAGCAGGACGGCCCGCCCCACAGCCGCCGGTTCGGGACGCGCGGCGGCGAACATCACGTGATAGTGGGCCGGCAGGCCCGGCGGGTGCTGGTCGTCGAGGGCCCGCATCAGCGCGACAGCCCGTTCGCCACACTCGCCGCAGGCCTCGGCCAGACGCCGGAAGTACCGCGCCTGTTCCCGCTCACCCAATGCCGGCTCGCCGGGCGGCGACCACACGGCGACCGCGGCGTACTCGGGTGCGACCCCCACCTGCCCGCCGTGTTCGAGCAGTAGTTCGGTGGTGATCCGGAAGAAGGCGGCCATCAACCGTTCGCGGTGTGCGACGGTCGGCGGGAAGGCCCAGTTCAGGATCGGGTCAGGGCCGAACGCCTGGGTGAGGGTATCGACCACCGCCGCCATGTCCGGTGTGGCGGTGACCAGGACCGGGTTTCTCCGAGGTCTACGGGTGTGGCTGGAACTCGTCGTCGGCATGGTCATCTCGGCACCTCTTCCTGCAACCCGTGGAGCGGGTTTCCTGCCACCCGTTGACTGGGCCGGGAGGAATCGGCGCCATGTTGCCGGACACCGGCATGTCTCCCGCAGCCGTGGCCAGTGTCGCACCGGCGCCGGGATCGACCATAAATTGCCAGCCGGTAACCATCGTTCGATAACTCTTCGAAATACCTGAGCACCTACCTTGACAGCGGTCCGGGGCGCTCACCCGAAAAATGATCACGCGATACTTTCCGGCCGAATGCCATGGCCACGGAACCGGTCCCCGCGAAACTTCCGCCCAAGCGACGTCTCGACCCAGGTCGGACGCCTTCACCTGGCACGGGACAGCGAGCCGAATATTTTCCCACACGACTCGGCACGGATGCCCTCAATTCACCATGCAGGTTGCGTGCCGAAAGAATCGGAGCATACCTCCGGCAAATTCTGGGAGTTTTCGACAGAACCCTCCGCGACCCCGATGTCGCATTATACTGTTCCCCTATGGCCTGATAGAGAGATCGATGTGGCCGGCCCGGTCACCAGGGCGCAGTATTCGTCGGGGAGCGTCATCCGGCAATGAGGGAGCACAGCTGGTGTCCACGCGAGATCTCTACACGCAGACCCCCGAAGCAGACCGCTGGACCGCCGACGCCGGCGGCCACCCTGTTTTCACCTGGGAATACGACCCCGAGCACGGCCGGCTGCTGGACCTGTACCAGAAGGGCAAGGACCGGCAGTGGGACTCGACCAGACGGATCGACTGGGACCTGGACGTCGACCCCGATGATCCGTTGGGCATTCCCGACGAGGCGAGCGTCCTGTTCGGAACCGACCACTGGAACCGCATGTCGGCGGCCGACCGTACACAGGTGCGCCGGCACTTCGCCGCCTGGCAGTTCTCCCAGTTCCTGCACGGCGAGCAGGGCGCGCTGATCTGCGCGGCACGCATCGTGGAGACCTCCCCCGGCCTGGACGCGAAGCTCTACTCCGCCACCCAGGTGGTCGACGAGGCCCGGCACGTCGAGATCTACACCAGGTTTCTGCACGAGAAGATCGGCCTGCTCTACCCGATCAATGACAGTCTCCAGGGCCTGCTGGCCGACAGCCTGAACGACACGCGGTGGGACCTGCCGTACCTGGGCATGCAGGTCCTCATCGAGGGCCTGGCCCTCGCCGCCTTCGGCCTGATCCGGGACAGCACGACGAAGCCGCTCCCGAAGCAGCTGCTCACCTATGTCATGCAGGACGAGGCCCGGCATGTGGCCTTCGGCCGGATCGCGCTGCGCGACTACTATCGGGGGCTTTCCGACGCCGAGCTCCGGGAACGTGAGGAGTTCGTGATCGAGGGCTGCTACCTGATGCGCGACCGGATCCAGGGCGTCGAGGTCCTGGAGAACCTCGGTCTGCGCCCGGCGGAGGCCAGGGAACTGGTCGAGGCCAGCGAGATGATGAGGATCTTCCGCACGCTGCTGTTCGCCCGGGTCGTGCCGTGCGTGAAGGACATCGGCCTGTGGGGCCCACGGCTGCGGCAGGCCTACGTCGACATGGGCGTTGTGGACCTCGGCGACGCCGACCTGGACCAGCTCATGGCACAGGACGACGACGCCGCCGAGGCACTCGACGTCGAACGCCTGCGCACACGGGAGGAGCAACGAGTCGCCGAGGTGACGGCGACCATCGCCGCCGGCAGGGAGCACCCGGACCCGCAGTAGACCCGCTGTCGGAGCACGACGCGCCAGCCGTCAGAGCCGACGCGCCGGGCCCGAGCGGAGCACCGGGTTTCCCGTCACTCGATTCGGAGCCCGGAGATCGCCCGCGAGATGATGAGTTCCTGAATCTGCTCGGTGCCCTCGTAGATGTCCATGATCTTCGCGTCCCGGTGCCAGCGCTCGACCGGGAACTCGCGGGTGTAGCCGTAGCCGCCGAGGATCTGGATGGCGCGTTCGGTGACCCACACCGCGGTTCGGCCAGCATACAGCTTCGACATCGACCCCTCCGCGTTCTGGTACGTCCCGTTGTGGCCGAGCCAGGCTGCCCGCCAGGTCAGCAGCCGGGCCGCGTCGATCTGGGTGCACATGTTGGCGAGCATGAACGCGATGGACTGCTTCATGATGATCGGCTTGCCGAAGGCGTGACGTTCCTTGGCGTAGTCGAGCGCGTATTCGTAGGCGGCTCGCGCCACGCCGAGAGCCTGGGCGGCCACGGTGGGGCGGGTGGCCTCAAAAGTGGCCATGGCCGGCTGCTTGCCGGAGTGCGCGCCACTGGGCCGCACGAGCGCCTCCCGAGCGCGGGCCAGTTTCGCGTCGAGCTTCTCCTTGCCCCCCAGCAGGTGCGAACCGGGTACCCGTACGCCTTCGAGGACGACCTCCGCGGTGTGAGAGGCCCGAATGCCGTGCTTTCTGTATTTCTGGCCCTGGCTCAGGCCGGCCACCCGGGGGACGACGAAGCTCGCCTGCCCCTTGCCGCCCAGGTTCTTGTCGACGGTGGCGACGACCACGTGGATGTCGGCGATGCCACCGTTGGTGATCCACGCCTTGGTGCCGTCCAGCACCCACTCGTCGGTCCTCTCGTCGTAGACGGCGCGGGTGCGCAGCGACGAGACGTCCGATCCCGCGTCCGGCTCGGACACGCAGAACGCTCCGAGCCGGACGTCGTCGGCGCTCCCATAGCACTGCGGGACCCACTCCATGACCTGCTCAGGGGTACCGTTCGCCGCGATGCCGGCGGCTGCCAGCGCGGAACCCATGATGGCCAGGCCGATGCCCGCGTCGCCCCAGAACAGTTCCTCGACGGCGATCGGCAGGGTGAGGCCGGTCGGGTCACCAAAGGTGCCGTTGCTGACGAAATCCACGCTGTAGAGGCCGATTCTGGCCGCTTCCTGCACCACCGGCCACGGGAACTCCTCGCGCTCGTCCCACTCGGCGGCCACGGGCCGTATCACGTCCACCGCGAAGTCGTGCACCCATTTCCGCAGTGCGCGTTGGTCGTCGTTGAGCGAAACGGAGAAATCGGTCATCTTCTGTGCCTTCCTACCTGGTCGTCGCCAGCCCGCCATCCACCGGGATGACCGCGCCGGTGACATACGCACCGGCCCGGCTGCACAGGTAGACGGCAACACCGGCCATGTCGTCCGGGCGGCCGATGCGACCCAGTGGTGCGGCGGCGACGATCTCGTCGCCGGAGGCTGCCAGGGTGGCCGCCATCATCTTCGACGCGAACGGACCGGGAGCCACGGCGTTGACCGTGATGCGCCTTGGACCCAGTTCCCTGGCCAGGTGACGGGTCAGGTGATGGAGAGCCGCCTTGCTCGCGGAGTAGGCATAGGTCGGCCCGACCGGAACCGTCAACCCGTCGATGCTGCCGACGTTGACGATGCGGGCCGGGTCGTCCTCCGAGGCCGCCGCCTCCAGCAGCGGCAGGAACGCCTGGGTGAGGATGAACGGCGACCTCACGTTGAGATCGAGCACCTTGTCCCAGGCCGAGCTCGGGTACTCCGCCAGTGGCGCACCCCAGGTCGCGCCGGCGTTGTTCACGAGAACATGGACGCGTTCCTCGCGATCGCCGACCTCGTGCGCGAGCCGAACGCACTCGTCCTCGCGGGAGAGGTCGGCGGGCACCGCCTCGACCCGCCCGTACCGGGCCAGCTCCGCACGGGCGGACTCACAGGCGTCGGCCTTGCGCGAGCTGATCCAGACCGAGGCGCCGGCCTGCAGCAGACCGCGCGCCATCATCATGCCGATGCCGCGGGTGCCGCCGGTGACCACCGCCGTCCTGCCGGTCAGGTCGAACAGGTCCACCCGTTCTCCTCCTCGTCGATCAGCACGGCAATGGCCGTCAACAGGTGACAGCCGGCCCGGTCTCCCGCCAGACCATGGAGTCGCATCGGGTGGTGGATGATCGTGGTCAGACCGGATTCGATACGGTGCGTCACTGGTGCCGGCAACGTCTGCGCTCTAAGTCACAGCTTGTATACCAACGTGATGGTGCACGGGCAAGCAGAGGCAACCATCGTGGACGTCGTCCCGTGCAGGGAGGCCGTCCTCGCTCGGGCCCAGGCCTCCCTACCGCTGGACCGTGGCGGTGATGCGGGCGTAACCGAGAACGTGGCTGGACAGGGTGAAGGCCACGACGGTGGGTGGCGTGGTACCCGTCAGACCGAGGCTGGGCGTGTCCAGGGCGTACACGGTGAACTGATAGCGGTGGGCGATGTCGCCGGCCGGCGGGCACGGCCCGAGATAGCCGGCGACGCCCGCGTCATCGGTGCCCGACACCGCGCCGGGCGGCGGTGTCGGGCCAAGCCGGGTGGCGGTGGCCGGGATGTCCCAGACCAGCCAGTGCCAGAAGCCGGCTCCGGTGGGTGCGTCCGGGTCGAAGAGGGTGACCGCGTAGCCGCGGGTACCCGCCGGCGCCCCGGTCCAGGTGAGCCGCACCGGCTGGTTGGGGGCGTCGCAGCCGAACCCGTTCGCCCAGTGGCTGGCCGACAGCGCGCCGCCGTCACGCATGTCCGGGCTGCTGACCTGGAAGTGGGCCGCCCTGTCCGGAATGTTGCGGCGGACAGCCGTGTATCCGTAGCCGTCGGTGTGCGCGGGGCCGGACCCCGCGGTGGCCGCAGTGATCATTCCCGCGGTGCAGACTGCCACGAGCGCGACAGCGGTCGCGACGCGAAACGGTGATTTCATCAGTGCCTCCCGCTCGGTGGTGTGCGCGGACCACGGTGCAGGCACCGGCACGAAGGTGGAAGGCGTCGCGCATGCTGGCATTCGGAACACCAGGATCGCCGCTGGCGTCTGCCCGGGCAGGGGTCGATCATGGGCAGATGACGCACCCGCGGACGACACGACGCCCGGAGTTGGCGCGGTTCCTGCGGGCGAAGCGGGCCCGGCTTCGACCGCAGGACGTGGGCCTGCCCTGCGGCGACCGTCGCCGCGCGCCGGGCCTGCGGCGTCAGGAGGTCGCACAACTGGCGGCGGTCAGCGTCGACTGGTACATCCGGTTGGAACAGGGACGGGTGGGCATCCCGGGCGCCGAGGTACTCGACGCGGTCGCCCGCGCCTTGCTCCTGTCCCCGGCCGAGCGCCGCCACCTGCATCTGATCGGGCGTGACGAGGCGCCGATCGACGCGGCCGTGCCCACCCCGGTCAGCGACTCGCTGCTGGCCCTGCTCGACGGTATGCCGCTGGTGCCCGCCTACCTCATGGATTTTCGCTGTGACATCCTCGCCCGCAACGCCGCCGCAGCGGCGCTGTTCGGTGAGACCTTCGGCCTCGGCGACGCGGCCAACAACGCCTATCTGCTTTTCCTGGACCCACGGACCCGGAAAACACAGCTCGACTGGACGCGCATCGCGCGGGAGGCCGTCGGGAACCTGCGCGCTGATTTCGCGCGTCACCGCGATGACGCACGACTGGCGGAGGTCATCGCGCGCCTGCGCCGAGACAGCGCCGAGTTCGCCGCCTGGTGGGACGACCACACGGTGCAGGAGCGTTCCCATGGCGTCAAGCGCATCTGCCATCCGGTGGCCGGCGAGCTGACCGTCGCCTATGACCTTCTCGCCACCCTCGACGGTTCCCACCAACGCCTGTTCGCCGTCACTCCGGCCGATGCGGCGACCGACCGCGCGCTGCGTGGGCTCATAACGGACCGCGCCCGAACCATGACCGGCCGGTCATCCCGTGCCATCCAGGATGCTGCCGCGACAGCTCCGCTCGCGCCGGCATCGACGTCGCCGCTTGACTGATCGCCCTCGACGGCATGGTCACCGTCGTGGTCAGACCTGGCGGGAGACCCACTGGTTGATCGCGGTCGCGGCGGTGACCGGATCCTCCACCATCCAGAAATGGCCGAGCCCTTCCAGCCGCAGGACGTCCGCGCCGAGCGCCTGCGCCACCTGCGCGGAGCGGTCGGCGTCGTCGAACGGATCCGTGGTCGCCTGAAGGATCAGCCCGGGTCGGACCGACCGGCCGGACGACGCCGTCTCCCAGCCGGTGTGCACGTTGGGAACGGCCGACCGGTAGAGGTCGAGAACAGCCGATGCCATCGGCGCGTCGAAAGCGGACGCCATCTTCCGGCATTCGGCCGGCGGAACACCGAGGGGGGCGAGCTGGGAGAAAAGATTATCCGGGTCATCGACAGACGACGCGAGCGCCTTTTCCATCCATTTTTCACCCTCGCCCGGGGTCTGCCACAGTTGTGCGTACCCGTGCCACACGTAGTCGGGGTGGGAGACCGCGGCGACGTCGACAGCCCAGCTGCGTACTCGGTCCGGATGCGCCACGGCGATCCGCAGGGCCAGCGGTGACCCCCAGTCGTGGCCGATCAGATCGACGGGATCCGCAATCGCGTCGAGCTGGCGGAGTATCCAGTCGACCTGGGCGTCCCGCCCGCCGGCGAAGCCGGGCGGTGTGGCCGACCCGAATCCGGCGAGTTCGACCGCCACGGACGGAGCGTCGAGTCGAGCCCGGACCACATCCCACACGCCTGCGGTCTCCGGTACGCCATGAACAAGAACGATGGTCACAGCCACTCATTTTCCACGGCCTGCGACGTTCGTCGATCGAGTCCGGTCGTGCCACGAACGTCGGGACAGCTCGGCCGACCAGTTCATGGAGAATCCGGCGGGGATCGGCGACGCTCCGGCGCGCCGCACCAGGCGGGTGACGCCGAGTCAGGTCCCCGCCGGGACACCGCCCGGCTTTCCGTGCCGAAAACAGCTCGACCCCTCGTTCACCGTCGCGGCACGTCCCCGGGTGGCCGATGCCGGGGGTATCCCAACCCGCCGCCGTGGAGACCTCCCGACCGCACCCTCACGATCCCAGGACCGGATGATCCTGAGATCGGTCGAGGTCCTCAGGATCGACACGACGAAGCTCCCGCCGGCGCTCGTCTCCCAGCTGTGCCGGCCCTCGAGCCAGAGCGTCCCGACTCGTCACACGCCCGGCACGATGCGCATGTCACGAACGGCACCGCCGTCGAGGACGGCCAGGGCCTTCTGGTACGCGGGACTGTCGTGTGCGGTCCGGGCGGCCTCGACCGAATCGAACTCGATGAGCACGGTGCGGGTCTTCTCCCCGGCCTCGTACGTCTGCTCGGGAAGGCCCCGGGCCACGAAGGTACCGCCGGCCGCACGCAGCGCCGGCCCGGCCAGCGCGGCGTACGCCGCGACCTTGCTCTCATCGACGATCTCCTGGTAGATACTGATCCAGTAGGCAGTCATGACGCCATCGTGCCCGAGGACGGCATCCAGCGGAGTCCCAGCCCCAGAACGATCGGGCCAAGGACATGCCCGGAGCCCGGGTGAGACCGTCGATGATGTGCTGACCGCACCGGGAAACGCCCGAGGCCCCGGCAGGAGAAAGCGGCGCTGCCCCGAAGGGCGACACCGCTTCCACTGATCCTGCTAGTTCGGCTGCCTTGCCGAGCACCGATATCCCCGCGCTGGTGCTCGTCAACGGGCACGGCGGCAACTACGTCCTGAGCACCTGCCGATCCGAACCATGCGCGCCCCGCAACGGAAAACTCGGCCAGCACCCCACCCAGAGCGGCAGCAGCGGTGGCGTCGAGCACAGCTCGACCGCGGGGGGCTCGGGGGGTCATCCCCCGGAAAACATCGCGGCCCGCCGGGAAGCTGACCAGAGGTCAGCGACCACGGCGGGCCAGCTCGTGGAGGTGGCGGGAATCGAACCCGCGTCCTCCGGCACCGAACCAGGGCTTCTTCGGGCGGAGCCTGCTACTTGTTTCTCGGCCCCGTCAGACTCGCAGGCAAGCTGACATAGGCTCAGTCGCTGTTTGATTTTCCGCCTCGCCCCGCGACCGGGCCAGACGGTGATCCTCCTAGCGACGCCAGATCCTGGGCCGGAGGAACTCCCAGGCTGACGGTTGAGCTACTTAGGCTGCGAGGGCGTAAGTAGCGTCAACAGGCTGCGTCTTGTTGGCAGCTGTTTTTTTGAGCGGAGCGTTAGCGAGATAACCGCTCATCCTCGACCCGCTTCCCCTGTCTCGACGTCCGAAGTCGAAACCGATCACCCCCAGGTGCGATGGTGCTGAGGGCACAGTCTACCCCAGGACCAGACGGACGCCGCCCCGCCGCGAGACCATGGCGGCAGGCGCGGCGCGGCGGGCATGTCCGGGCGCCCGGGATAGTTGTATCGGCAACAACGTTCGTGCGGGCACCGCGTCCGCCGCCTTCGGGGAGAGCATCGTGGCCATCAAGGAACTGGGGCACCTCGTCCTGTACGTGCGCAACCTCGAACGCTCCGTCACCTTCTACCGAGACGTCCTGGGTTGGCGCCAGGTGTTCCCCTACCCCGCCGACGACAGCGGCAGCCCGCTGCGCGCACCGGTGGCAGCGTTCTCCGCCGGGCACACCCACCATGAGCTGCTGCTCATCGAGGTCGGCGACGATGCGGCCGCCGTCCCGGCCGGACGCCGGCTCGGCATGTACCACTTCGGGCTGAAGGTCGGCGACACCGACGACGAGCTGCGCGAGGTGCTGGCGACGATCCAGCGCGCGGGCGTCCAGATCGTCGGCGCCTCCGACCACACGGTCACGCACAGCCTTTACATCCTCGACCCGGACGGCAACGAGATCGAGCTGTACATCGACGTCGCGGGCGCCGACTGGCGCTCCGACCCGGCCCTGGTGGCCGCCCCGATCCGTCCGCTGCGTCTCTAGCAGTCTCGGCGGCCGGGGACGGCCCCCGGCCGGAAGCGGCTTTTTCCGCGCAGCGCGTCGACGAGGCTGGCGGGGGCGGTGGCGGGCGAGCCGGCGTCGTACGGCGGCTGCGGGTCGTACTCGATGCCCAGCTGGATGCCCTGCGCTCGCCGGTCCCCGGCGATGCGGCCGGCGAGTGCGAGCGCCATGTCCAGCCCGGACGACACCCCGGCCGCGGTGACGTACTTGCCGTCGAACGTCACCCGCTCGCGGCTCGGGACGGCGCCGAGGGCGGCCAGCTCGTCCACGGCCAGCCAGTAGGTCGCCGCCCGTCGTCCCCGCAGCAGGCCGGCGGCGGCGAGGATCAGCGAGCCGGTGCACACCGACGTCGTCCAGGTGCTCGTCCGGTCCACCGCCCGCAGCCAGGCATGCACCGGGCCCTCGGCCATGTGGTCATTCTGGCCCGGCCCGCCGGGCACCAGGACGACATCCGGACTCGTCACCTCGGCCAGCGACGCGTCCACGGTCAGGCCCAGGCTGCCGGACTCGCTGCGCACCGTCCCGACCCGTTCGCCGACGAAGACCACCTGCGTGTCCGGCAGATGCTGCAGCACCTCGTACGGCCCGATCGCGTCCAGAACCGTCACCCGTTCGAACAGCAGGATCGCGATCTGCATGTCCACCCCTCGCCCCCACCCGGCGCTCCCAGTCACTTTGGGTGACACTACGCCAGTGGTGGCGTCCGAGGAGCCGGCGGACCGGTCGGAGAAGACGGACCGGCGGGTGTGGCTGCTGATGGCGATGGCCGGCCTGACCGGTCTGGTGGACGCGACCAGCTACCTCGGGCTCGGCCACGTGTTCGTGGCCAACATGACCGGCAACGTCGTTTTCCTCGCGTTCGCCCTGGCCGGAGCCCCGAGCCTGTCCGCCGATCTGTCCGCGCTGGCCCTCGTCGGCTTCCTCACCGGCGCCGCCCTCGCCGGCCGCATCGGACGCCATTCCGCACCCGGACGGCACTGGCTGCTGGTCGGGATCGGCACCCAGGTCATCCTGCTCGGCGCCGCCCTGCTCGCGGCGGCTCTCACCGATGCCGTCGGCACCGGTGGTGGGCACGACCCGAGGCTGCGGTACGAGGTGGTCGTGCCGCTGGCGATGGCGATGGGCCTGCAGCACGCGACCGCGCGGCGGGTGGCCGTGCCCGACGTCCCGACGAACGTGCTGACCACGACGCTGACCGGCCTGGTCGTCGACTCCCGCCTCGCCGGCGGACCCGGCTTCCACGTCCCCCGCCGCCTCGGCGCACCCGCGGCGATGTTCGGCGGCGCGCTGCTCGGCGGCGCCTGCCTGCTGCACGTCGCGGCCCTCGTCCCGCTCGCCCTCGCCGCCGCACTCGCGCTGGCCTGCCTGCTGGCGACAGCCCTCGGACGTCCACCCGACGCCTGAGGCGCAATCGTCAGCTGCCGCCCGCGGCCGGACGGGGTGGCGCCGACGATGATGACGGTGGCGGTGGCACGGGGGTCGCTGGGACGCAGACCAGAGCCCAGGGTTCGTCGCGCAGCCGGGTCATCATGACGGTGACGGCGGGACCGCCGGGGACCAGGTCACGGCGGCGCGGAAGCAGCCGACGGCGCAGCGCGTCGACGTCGCCGGCAAGGCCACGCCGACGGATCTCCAACGATCCGATACCGCGGGAACGCAGCAGCGCGCTCAGCCGGCGCACATCGAACGGCAGATCGGCGTCGATGCGCAGCAGACGCGCGAACGGGGTGCCCACCGGTTCGTCGGACGTCAGAAAGGCGATCATCGGGTCGATCTGCCAGGCATCCAGACGGCGTGCAAGCTCCCCCACGAGCCCGGCGCGGGTCACCGCGGGGCTGGGGTCGTACAGATACCTCCCGGGAGCGCCGAGCCGGCCGTCCGACTCAGGTGAGTCCGACTCCGGTGAGTCCGGCTCCCCTACCAGGGTCACCGTGGCACCTGGCGGCTCCCTGCGCACCGAGCCCGCCGGTGCCGCCGGTGCTTTCCCCGGCGGTTCCGCGGAACCGTCCGACGGGCCGGGGTGCAGGATCGTCGCCCGGCGGCGGGCAGAAGCCAGCGCGGGGGAGAACAGGACGGCTTCCTTGAGGTCCCGGCCGTCCGCGACGAACTCGATCTCCCAGCCGGGAGGCACCTGCGCGACGTCGATCCCCGGGGCGGCCTTCACCGCCACCGCGTCGACCTGATCCACCAGGGCAAAACACCACGGCAGCGGGGGTTCACAGGCGGACGATCCCAGCCGCCGATCCCCGGCCCGCCGCGCCGGATCGACGAACACCCCGTCGAACCCGGCAAGATCGACCTCCCGGACATCCGCCAGCCGTGTCCCGATCCGCGCCCTGATCCCCACCTCGGCACGACCCACGGACGTGACCGGGGACGTGCCGCCAGCGCTCCCCGCACCGCCGAGCACGGCACCGGCGCTGTCCGCGGCGGCGTGGAGTGCGGCGGCGTGCGGTGCGGCGGCGTGCGGTGCAGCGGCGTGGAGTGCCGCGTTGTGGGCGGCCATCCGCAGGTGCAGTGGGTCCCGGTCGACCAGCAGGACCTCCCGCTCGGCCGCGCCCGCCTCGCCACCCGCCGCGGCGACCAGGGCCTGGGCGTCGCCGCCGATGCCGGTGCACAGATCCGCCAGCCGGGTCAGGCCCGCGAAGCGCTCGGCCCGATGCGCGGCGGCGGCCTGCGAGGACGCCTGCTCCAGGCCGGCGCGGGTGAAGAACATCCGCTCGGCAAGCGAGAACTTGGCCAGGGCTCGATGGCGCAGCTCCGCCTGGCTGAACGCGACCGCGACCAGCTCGGCCGGCACCCCCTCGGCCCGCAGCCGCGTACCTACGGCCAGCTCACGAGCCGCGACCGCCCCGGACCCGCCCGTCCCGGCATAGACGGCGCAGGCCGCCGCCAGAACCTCGGCCCCCTGCGGGGTGAGCAGAGCCTCGAACCGGGACAGCCGGCCGTCATCGCCAGCGCCGAAACCCCCGCTGTCACCGTCGTCGACAGCGGGGGCACCGGCCGAAGCGGCGGATCGGCTGGCGTTCAGGTGTAGCGGCCCTTGACCCGGCGGCCCATCTCGCGACTGATCTCGCGGGCAGCGTCCCGATCGGCGAGGGCATGCCGCTTGTCGTAGGCCTTGCGACCGCGGGCGAGAGCAATCTCGATCTTGGCCCGGCCGTCCTTCCAGTACAGGCTCAGCGGGACGAGGGTGAGGCCGCCCTCCTGCGTCTTGCCGACGAGCTTCTCGATCTCGGCCCGGTGCAGCAGCATCTTGCGCTTGCGCCGCGGGGCGTGGTTCGTCCAGGTGCCCTCGGTGTACTCCGGAATGTGCACGTTGTGCAGCCAGGCCTCACCGTCGACGATCTGGGCGAACCCGTCCACGAGCGACGCCCGACCGGCCCGCAACGCCTTCACCTCGGTGCCGCGCAGCACCAGACCCGCCTCGTACGTGTCGAGGATTTCGTAGTCGTGGCGGGCCCGCTTGTTCTGCGCGATGGCCTTGCGCCCCTGCTCCCTCGGCACTGTCTGCGCCCCTTCTCCTATCGTCCACCCGCACCGTCGCCAGGTCCGCCAGGTCCACCGGCCGACGTCCACCCGGTCCACCGGCGCCGTCCACCGGCAAGCCGCCGGTGACGTTCACCAAATACCGGTCTACCAGCGCCGTCCACCAGTTAACGCCA
The DNA here is from genome assembly GCF_023716925.1 of Frankia sp. R82. Lineage (GTDB taxonomy): Bacteria > Actinomycetota > Actinomycetes > Frankiales > Frankiaceae > Frankia. Next base: position 5,481 of record NZ_JAMQQG010000018.1, on the reverse strand, counting down.
CCGGTGGACGCGGCCAGGCGACGCGGGTGGTCGACGCGACCAGACGACAGACATCGGTGGACGCGCTCCCGGTCGATACACCCCATCATATCGATCATGCCGAGGCACCCGGCGTCCGCCGCCGCCCCGTGCCCGCAACACCGTCGTCAACCCCGTCATGCCGCATGCCGCATGCCGCATGCCGCGGTCCAATCGCGAAATCGCCCTCGAACCCATAACAACCCCTGCGATGACCCCAGACACCCCCGATATAACTCTAAGTCTTCGATGCAATGCACAATGTCATGAAACCGGGACGCCGGCGACCCGCCGTCCGAAGCAGCACGAATCGCTTACCTCCGGACAACCACATCACCGAGGAACCGCACGCCCCGCAGATCCTGCCGAGGCTCAGTGAAGGATCCAGGGCCTCAAACCTTCACCAAGCCTCGGCAGGATGCGATCAAGCCCTCCCTCGTACCCACCGGAGGCGCCGGATCGGCTCCAACCGTTCGCACGCGATTCCCGAACCCCGCGTGGGCGTCGGACCACGACCCAGACCTCAAGGAGGAGCTTCGCGCTGGTCCCACCGTCACCTGCCCACCGTCACAGGTGGCGGCTTGGTCGGGAAATCACCGAGACGCGCAGACGCCGACGGATCGGAGGTCAGACGCGCAGGTGGCGGCGCAGGGCCAGGGAGGCCATGGCGGCGGAGGCCAGCAGGCCGACGGCGAGGACGGCGGCGGCGGATTCCCACACGGCCGACCAGCCGAACAGGGGGAAGGTGGACTGGCGGGTGAACTGGCCGTCGACCAGCAGGATCTTCGCGGCGACCAGCAGGCCCGCGGCGCACAGGCCGCCGACCACGCCCGCGACCGCGCTCTCCAGCACGAACGGGGCCCGGATGGTCCCGTTGGAGGCGCCGACGAGACGCATGATCGCGGTCTCCCGGCGCCGGCCGTGTGCCGAGATGCGGATCATCGTGTAGATCAGCGCGAACGAGGCCAGAGCCTGGACCGCGGCGAGGGCGAACGCGCCGATTGTGAACGCATCGAGGAAACGGTAGAGCGGTTGCAGGAGGGCCCGCTGATCACGGACGCCCTCCACACCGTCGAGGCCGGTGTAGCTGACGACGACGTCGCCGGATGCCCGCGGGTCGGCGAGGGTGAGGCGCAGGGCGGCGGGCAGGTCCTCGGGGCCGACGCCGGCGACGACGTCCGGAGAGCCGCGGAAGTCGCGGCGGAACCGGTCGAAGACCTGCTGTTTGCTTTCGTATCGGACAGCGGTGATCGCGGGGTCGGAGTGCAGCCGGTCCTCGAGGTCGGTGCGCTGCGCGGCGGTGATGTCGTCGGTGAGGTCGACGACAACCTCGAGCTGGCCGAGCAGATAGCGGTCGATGGTGTGCACCTGGGCGCGCAGCAGCAGGCCGGCGCCGAGCATTGCCAGGCAGATGGTGATCGTGACGATGACGGAGGCGGTCATCGCGAGGTTGCGGCGCAGTCCCGTCCACCACAGTGCGGCCAGCGGTCCCGGACGCATCAGCCCACCGGTCCGCGCGGAGCCGGCGCCCAGGGACTCGGTGGCGCCCCCGGCACCCCTGGCGTCCCTGGCACCCCTGGGCCGGGCTGCACCGGGATGCGCGCCGACGACGGTGCCGAGGCCGGTACTGGCGCCGATGACGGCGGTGATGTCGGCGGTGATGTCGCCGGTGCGGTGGGGAGCGCGGTGGCGAGCGGGGGCACCGGGGCGGTGTCGTAGCCGCCACCGGCCTCGTCGCGCACGAGGACGCCGTCGGACAGTTCCAGCACGCGGCGGCGCATCGCGTCCACCAGGGCGGCGTTGTGGGTGGCCATCACCACGGTCGTGCCGGCCTGGTGGACGGCGTCCAGCAGGTCCATGATCTCGAGGCTGGTGGCGGGGTCGAGGTTGCCGGTCGGCTCATCGGCGAGCAGCACCCGCGGGCGGCCGACGAACGCCCGGGCGATCGCCACCCGCTGCTGTTCACCGCCGGAGAGCTCGTCGGGGTAGCTCTGCGCCTTCTCCCCCAGCCCGACGAGCTCCAGTGTCTCGGGGACGATGCTGCGCACCACGTGCCGGGGCCGGCCGATGACGTCCAGGGCGAAGGCGACGTTGGCGGCGACCGTCCGGTTCGGTAGCAGTCGGTAGTCCTGGAAGACACAGCCGACAATCCGGCGCAGCCGCGGAACCCGGCGGTCGGGGATGCGTGCGACGTCCCGGCCGGCGACGACGACCTGCCCGGCAGACGCCCGTTCCTCCCGCAGCAGCAGCCGCAGCAGGGTCGACTTGCCCGAGCCGGACGGGCCGACGAGGAACACGAACTCCCCCGCGGCGATCTCGACGCTCACGTCGGACAGAGCGGGACGGATGCCGCTGGGATACCACTTACTCACCGCGTCCAGGACGATCATTGCACCCTCCTCACGCGAGGCATCAAACCGCATACATTAAGTGACGGAGATGGTAGGACGTGACCGGAGCCGCATCGCGCGGGCGCGCCGCCCGGCGGGGTTTCCCACCACACACGGTCGCGTCTCGGACTGGCCGAGGGCGCGGTGAAAGGTTGCGGGCGGGCGTACGGTGAAACCGGCACAGTTCTGTCGCGACACGGCGGCGCTCCGCCGCCGGGGTACACCAACGACGGGTACACCAACGGCGAGGCTTCTCCGCGGTGGGAACTGCGACCGTGGGGGCTCCCGCACCAGGGTGGTGGCCACCAGCGTGGCCCGAGGCGGAACGAACCTCCCCGGCGAGACGTTTGATGTTTTCGCAGGTGCGGTCCGACGCCGCAGGAAGGAGGCAGCATGGGCAGCGAGGATCTGGTCTGCGCGAGCTGCTCGGGCCTGGTGATCGAAGGCCGGTGCCCGACCTGCCGAGCATCTCGGGAATACCTGCGGCGTAACTCCGCGAATCTGTCCCTCCAGCTGCTGCTGGCGATCCTCGCGATCGTCATGATTCTTGCGGTCCTCGCCGGCCGGCACGCCAGCTGACCATCGCGCATGCCACCCGGGCGTCCCATGATCCGCGTCCTGCGTGACACCGCACGCGGCCGAAGCCGGCCTGGCCGGCAGTGGTTCGACCGTCGGCGCTGGTGGGCGTTCGTGGTGTCGGCCTGCGCGCTGGGCCTGGTGGCCTGCGCCGGCCCAAGCGCGGGCACCTCTTCTCCCACCGGGTCCACCGTCGGCGGATCCAGCGGATCCCCGGGAGGCACCACGCCCTCCCGGGAGGCCCGCAGCGCCGCCGGGGCCGGCGGGGGCGGCGGGACTGCCGGGGTACGGACGGTCGTGGACGGGCTCGACGCGCCGTGGGACGTGGCGTTCCTGCCCTCCGGAGACGCGCTGATCAGCGAGCGGGACAGCGGGCGCATCCTGCGGCTGCCGCCGGGCGGCACCACGCCGAGCGTGCTGATGACGCTGCCCGGTGTGGTGCACCGCGGCGAGTCCGGCCTGCTCGGCCTCGCCGTTTCGCCCACGTTCGCCACCGACCGGTATGTCTACGCCTACTACACGTCCGCCCAGGACAACCGCATCGTCCGCTTCCATGTCACCGGTGGGGGTACCGGCGCGGGGGCGGGCACGGGCGGCGGCACCGGCACCGGCCGTGGTGCGCCGCCGCGGGTCGACGCGCCGACGCCGATTCTCACCGGCCTGGCCGACGGCGTCATCCACAACGGCGGGCGGATCCGGTTCGGTCCCGACGGCATGCTGTACGCGGGTGTCGGCGACACCGGCGACCGCAGCCTGGCCCAGAACCGCGAGCGTCTCAACGGCAAGATCCTGCGCATGCGCCCGGACGGCACCGTCCCGCCGGACAATCCCTTCCCCGGCTCGCTGGTGTACAGCCTGGGGCACCGCAATGTCCAGGGCCTTGCCTGGGACGCGGGCGGTCGGCTGTGGGCGGCCGAGTTCGGCCAGGACCGCTTCGACGAGATCAACCTGATCGTGGCGGGCGGGAACTACGGCTGGCCGGTCGTCGAGGGAACCGGCGACACCGAGGGCGGTCGCTTCCGCAACCCGCTGGTCACCTGGACGACCGCGCAGGCCTCCCCCAGCGGCATCGCGATCCGCGGCTCGACCCTGTATGTCGCCGCCCTGCGCGGGCAGCGGCTGTGGGAGGTGCAGCTCGCCGGGGCAACCGTACGGGGTAAGCCACAGGCGGTTCTGACCGGCACCGCGGCGATGGGCCGGCTACGCGCCGCCGTCGACGCCCCCGACGGCTCGGTGTGGATCATCACCAACAACACCGACGGCCGCGGCCAGCCCCGCGCCGGCGACGACCGCATCCTCGCCCTGCGCTGAGTGGCCCGCAGCACGCTCGGATGACACGGGACGGCTAGCTGGTGGGCGGGGAGTCGTTCGGCTGAGCGCGCAGGGCCGCGCGGGCCGCCTGGTGGCCGTCGAGGAGACGCGCGCGCAGGGAGACCACGTCACCGAGGACGATGACGGCGGGCGAGGCGATGGCGGCGTCGGCAGCGAGTCGGGCGATGTCGGCCAGGGGGCCGACGACGACGGTCTCGTCCGGGGTGCCGCCGGCGTGGATCACCGCGCTGGGGGTGTCCGCGGGCCGACCGCGTTTGAGCAGTTCGCGGCTGACTCCGGCGAGCGCCGTGACCCCCATCAGCACGACGATCGTGCCCGGGCCGGTCGCGAGGGCGTCCCAGTCAACGGTGGAACCGGGGTGGGACGGGTCGACATGGCCGCTGACGATGGTCACGTCCTGGGTGACGCCCCGGTGGGTGACCGGGATGCCGGCGAGTGCCGGGACGGCGACTGCGCTGGTCACCCCGGGGACGATCTCGCAGGGCAGGCCGGCGGCGGCGCAGGCCAGCGCCTCCTCGCCGCCGCGGCCGAACACGAACGGGTCGCCGCCCTTGAGTCGCACCACCCCGAGGCCGCGGGAGGCACGGTCGACGAGCACGGCGTTGATCTCGTCCTGGGTGAGGTTGTGGCCATGCGGCGCCTTGCCGGCGTCGACGATCTCGGTGCCGGGCCGGGCTTCGGCCAGCAGTTCCCGCGGGGCGAGCCGGTCGACCACGACGACGTCCGCGATCCGCAGCAGCCGCAGCCCACGGACCGTGATCAGATCCGCCCGCCCCGGACCGCCGCCGACCAGTGCCACCCATCCGCCGATGGACCCGTCCAACGCCGCTCACCTCCACCCGTCCGCCGCACGCCTCGTCGCTGCCCCGTTCGCCGGACGACTACCCGCCGGATGGCTGCCACAGCCACCTGCCGGGCGGACGCCAGCTCACCGCCAAGGCATACGACCTGCTCCAGTGTGCGGGCTGACCAGCGTGAGCGGCGCAGAACCCCCACATGCGTCACAACCCCGGCCGTCCACAGGTGTCCGCCCGGGCCGAGACCGCGCAGGGTGCCAGAAGGCCGATCGGGCTGGAACCGCCCGGGCCCACGACCGGCCGCGGCGCGCGACCGGGGCCCGCCACAGCGGCCGGTGGGAGACAGCTGCCGGCGGGAGGGCTCAGGC
>NZ_JAMQQG010000017.1 GCF_023716925.1 Frankia sp. R82 | reverse complement strand
CCCGCCAGGGCCGTACGGGCCCGGCTGCGGCCGACCGGCGACGGGCCCGCCGGGAGCGGCGGCACGACCGGGCCCACCCAGCCTGGCCGGGCCACCGGGACCACCAGGGCCGACGGGACCACCAGGGCCGACGGGGTATCCCGGCATCGGACCGGCACCGGGGTAACCGGGACCCACGGAGCCCGCGGGACCCACGGAACCTGGACCCGGAACCGGGCCTGACGTGGCCGGTCGCGGCGTGACGGATCCGCCGAGCGCCGCCTCCCGGATCTCGTCGTCCACCCGGACCTTGATCTCGGAGCGGGACAGCCAGCTCGGGCCGAAGGCGCGGGCGCCGGCCCGGCCGAGTTCCAGGGCGAACTCGGCGGCGTCTCCGAAGCGGGCGTTCGGGTCCTTCGACAGCGCCCGCATGATCACCATGGAGATCGGTGGTGGCACGGTGGTCAGCGGCTCGGGCATGACGGTCAGATGGTGGTGGGTGAGCGGCTGCACGGCCATCTGCCGGCCGAACAGCGGCCGGCCGGCGATCATCTCGTAGAGCACCCCGGCGAGGGCGTACAGGTCCGTGGACGGGAACAGCCGGGCGCCCATGATCTGCTCGGGCGCCATGTAGCGGGGCGTGCCGAGAATGGCGCTCGCGGTCGTCTCCGCACCGTCGAAGATCTTGGCGATGCCGAAGTCGGTGACCTTGAGCAGCCCGTCCCCGGCGAACATGATGTTGTCCGGCTTGACGTCGCGGTGCAGGACGCCGTGGCTGTGCGCGGTGGCCAGCGCGGCGGCGGCGGCGATGCCGATCGAGCAGGTCGTCTCCGGCGACAGCGGGCCGGAGCCGATGCGCTGCTTCAGCGTGCCACCCGAGAGCAGCTCCATGACCAGCAGACAGGTGCCCTCGTGCTCGACGTAGTCGTGGATGCGCACGATGTGCGGATGGTCGAGTTCGGCCAGCACCCGCGCCTCGGACAGGAAACGGGCGCGCAGGTCGGGGTCGTCGGAGGTGTCCAGCAGGATCTTGATGGCAACCTTGCGACCGATGAGGCGGTGCTGCCCGGCGAGCACCAGGCCATAGCCACCTCGGCCGAGATCGCCCTCCACCGTGTAACCCGGAAGCGCCGCCTCCACCAGTGATCTGTCAATCAGCAAGGTTCAGATCCATCCGCTAACGAGGTCGGGCACGCCACCGCACCGCCGTTCCTGGCCCGACCGCGCCATCGTCGCCTCCACGGCCCTGGCCTGCAATGACACGTTCGCCGGTTTCACGGCGATCCTACGACCTCGACCTTCCCATTTCCCCGGGCGCCCGGGGACGTCCCACCGCGTCGGATCCGCGACATGGGCATGCTGACGAGTGGCCGACGAGTGTCGGCACCGCCACGCACCGCGCGGCTCGCCACGGTCGAGATGGCCTGCTGGGGTGGGTATGGCGGCACGTGATGAACCTGTGAGGAAGGGTGTTCCACGTCATGGCGACAAGTGAGCCCACCGGCCAGGGTGGCCAACCGGACATCACGGCAAGTACAGAATGGGCAGCCCTTGCGGCACATCACGACGACGTGTCGGATGCGACGCTGCAGGCGCTGTTCGACGCCGACCCCAAGCGTGGGGAGGCGTTCACGGCGGAGGTGGACGGGCTCTATCTCGACTACTCCAAGAACCTGCTGACCGAGCGCACGCTCGAACTGCTGGTCGCGCTCGCGCACCGCGCGGGCCTGGCCGAGCGGATCAGTGCCATGTTCGCCGGCGAGCGCATCAACATCACCGAGAACCGGCCGGTGCTGCACGTGGCACTGCGTGCCCCGCGGGACGCCCGTATCGAGGTCGACGGTGTGAACGTGGTGCCCGAGGTGCACCGGGTGCTCGACCGGATGGGCGAGTTCGCCGACCGGGTCCGCGGCGGGCAGTGGCGCGGCGCGACCGGCGAGCGCATCGCGACCGTGGTCAACATCGGGATCGGCGGTTCGGACCTCGGCCCCGCGATGGCGTTCGGAGCGCTGCGCGATCACGCCGACCGTTCGATCGAATGCCGGTTCGTCAGCAACGTCGACCCGACCGACATCTGGGAGGCGACCGCCGACCTCGACCCGGCGACGACGCTGTTCATCGTCGCCTCGAAGACGTTCACCACTCTGGAGACGATCGCGAATGCCCGGGCCGCCCGTGCCTGGCTCGTCGACAAACTCGGCGAGGACGCGGTTTCCCGCCATTTTGTTGCGGTGTCAACGAATACCGGGAAGGTCGCCGAGTTCGGCATCGACCCGGCGAACATGTTCGAGTTCTGGGACTGGGTGGGCGGACGATACTCGGTCGGTTCGGCGATCGGCCTGTCCTTGATGATCTCGATCGGGCCGGATGGTTTCCGGGCGTTCCTCGACGGGTTCGCCGCGATGGACACCCATTTCCGCACCGCGCCGTTCGAGCGGAACCTGCCGGTGCTGCTCGGTCTGATCGGCCTGTGGTACCGGGACTTCCTCGGCTATGACACGCACGCCGTGCTGCCCTACAGCCAGTACCTCGACCGGTTTGCCGCCTACCTGCAGCAGCTCGACATGGAGAGCAACGGCAAGCAGGTCGACCTGGCCGGCCGGCCCGTGCGTACCCGCACCGGCCCGATCGTCTGGGGCACGCCGGGAACGAACGGCCAGCACGCCTACTACCAGTTGCTGCACCAGGGGACGTCAGTCGTCCCGGCGGACTTCATCGGCTTCGTCGCCCCGGCCCATCCCGGCGTCGGCCCCGCGGACGGCCCGGATCAGCACGCCCTGCTCATGGCCAACTTCCTGGCCCAGACCGAGGCTCTCGCCTTCGGCAAGTCCGCTGCGGCGGTCGCGGCCGAGGGTGTCGCGGACTGGCTGGTGCCGCACCGCACCTTCCCGGGCAACCGGCCGACCAACACCCTGCTCGTTCCGAGCCTGACCCCGTTCACGCTGGGTCAGCTCATCGCGCTGTACGAGCACAAGGTCTTCACCCAGGGCACCGTGTGGGGCATCAACAGCTTCGACCAGTGGGGAGTCGAGCTCGGCAAGGTCCTCGCCGGACGGATCGTGCCGGAGCTGACCTCGTCCACCGAACCGCCCCTCGACCACGACAGCTCGACCAACACCCTCATCCGACGCCTGCGCCAGGCCTGACCCGCACGTCCGGCCTGGCGTGCGGCTCCGGCGCCCACAGCCACTGGCTATGTTACTCTCCGTGAACGGCCGGGGGTATTCGGCTACGGATAGTGATGAGCCACGGGGGGCGGCAGGATGCGGGTTGACGCCGGAGCTCTGAGCATGTCCGTACAACGGTTCGGCGAGAACGTGCGCATCGAGCTCGCCGGCCAGCTGGACACCGCCGGCCGCCTACGGTTCCGCGAGCAGATCGGTGAGCTGCTCGGCCGGGGCGGCGGGACGGTGACCGTGGATGTCGCGGGCCTGAACGCCATCGACATCCCCGGGCTCGCCGCCCTGCTGCGCGCCGATCTGCTCCTGCGCCGCGTCCACTCCGAGCTGCGGATCAGCTCGGCGACTCCCGCCATGCGCGCCCTGCTCCACGACACCGGCCTGGACGGCCGCCTGCATGTCGGCGACCCCGGTCACCACTGACCTCCCCCGTCACCGACCTCCCCATCACCGACCGCACCCGTCGGTCGGCGACCTCAGCCGTCGGCGAGCCAGGCCGTCACCGGCTCGGCCATCGCTGCGCCGGCCAGTGCCGGGCTGGTTCGCCCAGGGGAAGTCACTGTCGGTAGACAGATGCGGAGGGGAGTCGTCGGCGCCGCGTCGAGCCGGAAGGGGCCCGTAAGTGCCGGTCGCGCCGGCCGCTCCTGAAGCCCGGCGGGCGCCCCCACATGCCCACTCATCGCATCCCCGACCGTCACATCCGTACCTGCCACAGCCGCCATCCCGCTCATGGCCGTGGTGACGACCGGCGACGGGACCGGACCGCCGGCTCCCGCACCATCGCCAGGCCGGGACGCGGTGAGGCGCGGGCTGATCAGACGGCGCTCGATTCCGCCCATCATCAGCATGGCCGCCATGCCCACCAGGGGAAATCCGAGTGCGAGCAGCAGAACAGATGCAGTGAGACTCACCGTGGGGACCCCCAGGCCGACGTGCGGATGCGGGATGGCGCCGCCAGCGCCGAGGTAGGCCTTCCCCCCTACGGCAGCGACTCACCTCCGTCGCGGTTTCTCACCCGGACCGGGTTGTCGCTGCCGGCACCAGGCCTGGTGAACGAGCTGTACTGAGCGTGGCGGTCCCCGACCGTGGTCGAATTCACGAGATTTTCGGTTCGGGACAGAGCCACCGGACGGGGGAGGAAAGCGTCACCGTTATGGACGTCCCCGCCGCTGTTCCAGGCGACGGTTCGCTCGTACCCTTCGGAGACCATGTCTGTGCGGCCTGTACCGTTGCCCGCTTACCGCGGCCATCCGCACGTGGCCAATGCGGATCTGCTGGCGCGTATCCGTCTGCTCACCGAGCAGGTGGACTACGCCCTGGCCGAGATCGCGCTGCGGCGTGCGGCCTACTGGCGTGCCTGTGAGGACGCAGCCGACTGGCAGTGGGCCCCCGGCGGCATCGAAGGGCTACGTCACCCCCAGGTCGCCGAGTCCCTCGCTCTGCTGCTCGGCGCGGTCGGACGCCTGCGCCTGTGGGCCCAGGAACTCCACTGGCTCCAGGAACAGGCCCGCCTGCGCGGCCTCCCCGGCCACCCGGGCTACTGATCCGGCCGATCGCACCCGCCGACCGGCGGCACTCGAGCCCGCCAGCTGCGCCTGGCCGGCCGGCGGCATCCGAGCCCGCCGAACACGACGACCTGTGCTCACTGGTTATCCAAAGTGCTGCCATCTACGTTGGGTGACTTTTTGGTCGTCCAAAGGCGGACGCATTCCCAGCTCGGCGAGATCGGTAGGCGGCACCGGTGCAGCGATGGGTCCTTCTGCCGGGATGAAACGGACAAAAATCCGCCTGGAATCCTGTAGAAGGACCACAAAGATCGACACGCCCGGACGGCAAACGAGCGTAACGGACAAACGTCTCGGTGACGTTTTGTAGCCACGAGGGGCTGCGGAGGCCAGCGGCGCGGCAGGGCCAGGCGGTGGGGAGAGCGGGGCGGGAGGGTCAGGCGGTGGGGGGCTGGTCGAGGGTGTCGAACAGGCGCCGGCCCAGGGTCGCGGCGGCCACGTTGCCGCGAGCGAGGTAGCGGCTGATCCCGGTCTCCATGCTGTCGGCGGCGTCGTCCTTGTGTCCGGCGCGGTAGAGCACCTCGGCCCGGGACAGCAACGCGTGCGCCTGGCCGTCGAGGTCGTCCGTACGACCGGCCAGGTCGACGGCGGTGTCGGCGAAGCGCAGGGCCTCGGCGTCCCGACCGCGCAGGGACAGCAGTCGGGCGTGCACCCCGCACCAGCCGGCCTGGGCGGGTAGCTGGTCGGCGGCGGCGGCGTCCCGGCAGCGGGTGACGTACTTGCCGGCCTCGTCGACCCGGCCGAGGCGGACCAGGACGTCGGCGAGCGCCGCGGCCCGGTGCGCGAACATCGCCCGTTCGCCCAACTGGGACAGGGCCCGGCAGCTGCGGCGCAGCTCGCGTTCGGCGAGAGTGAGGTCGTCGGAGAGCAGGGCCACCCGGGCAACGACGAAACCGCCGTGATGCGGGTCGACCCGCGGGCCGCGCAGATCGTGAACGATCTCCTCGGCGGCCTTGAGGTGGATGCGGGCGTCCTCGAGCTCGCCGGCCATCGCGGCGAGCACGGCCAGCTGGGCCAGCAGTGTCCGGCGCAGGGCACGGTCGTCACCGGCGGTGTCGAGGGCCTCGCCGGCCCGGGCCCGGCTCGCGGCGACCGGGCGCGGCCCGAGGCTGGTCAGCAGGGCCAGTTCGCGGCGCAGCGACTGCGCGGCCCGCGGCACCCCGGACTCCTCGGCGTGGCGCACCGCGTTTTCCATCGCCTGTTCGGCGGCGGCGAACTGCCCGGCGGCGAAGTAGGCGCTGGACTGGCCGCGGCAGGCCAGCGCCGCACCGACGTCGTCCCCGGAACGGACGAACATCGCAAGCGACGAGGCTGCTTCCGACAGCGTGGTGGCGACCAGGCCCTCGGGGTCGGTGGCGAACAGGACCCGCAGGTGGGCGAGCCGGGCATGGGCGCGCAGCCCGTCCTCGCCGGCCCGGCGGGCCCGTTCGGTGACCTGGCGCAGGATGCGTTCGGCATCGGAGTGCCGGCTGAAGGAGAACAGCGCCCAACCGATGTCGATCTCCGCGCGCAGCCGCAGCGGGTCGGTTTCGGGCAGCAGGGTGATGGCCCGCTTGAGCAGCTGGGCGGCACCGGTCTCGTCGCCCTGGCGGACCCGGTCGGCGGCCTCGATGAGGCAGGTCGCGGCCGCCCGGCCGAGTTCGATGGTCTCCGGCCCGCGCAGGCCGATCTCCACCCGGAACCGGTAGGCCTGCTCCAGGTGGTATCCGACCAGCTCGTCATGCTCGCCGGGGCCGCCGACCAGCCGGGCCTGCAGCCACTGGGCGAACTGCTGGTGCAGTTCGGCCCGGCGGCGTTTGGATGTCGACTCGTAGGCGCAGTCGCGCAGCAGCACATGCAGGAACCGGAACGCCTCGGCCCCGGGCAGGTCGGAGCGGTCGGGGTGGACGAGTTCCTTGCGGACCAGGCTCAGGCAGTGCGCGCCCACCATCGGCCGTTCGCTCGGGTCGGACAGCTCGATGACGGCGTCCAGATAGAACCGTTCGCCGGCGACCGCGGCCCGTTCCAGCACCCCGCGCTCGGCGGGGTCGAGCCGGTCGAGGCGGGCGGCGAGCAGCGAGGAGATCGTCGGCGGCACGGTGACGTTGCGCAGACTGCCGGTAGCGATCCAGCGGCTGCCCTCCCGGCGCAGCAGCCCGTCGTCGACGAGGGCGGCGACCATCTGCTCGACGAACAGCGGATTGCCCGCCGCCGAGGTGGTGATCCGGTGGACCAGCGCCGGGTCAAGGTCGTCCGAGCCCATCAGGCTGCGGATCAGCCGTTGGCAGCGGGCCTCGGTCAGCGGCGCGAGCAGCATCGAAGTGGCGTTGAACTTGCCGCCGCCCCACTCATGGCGATCTTCGAGCAGCTCCTGGCGGGTCAGGCAGAGCAGCATGATCGGCGCGTCCCGGGACCAGTCGGCGATGTTCTCGATCAGGTCGAGCAGGGTCGGCTCGGCCCAGTGCACGTCGTCGAACCACAACACCAGTGGACGGCGGGCGGCCAGCGCCTGGAAGAAGGAACGGGCCGCCCAGAAGCTCTCCTGCGGGCCGAGTTCGGCGCCGCCGAGGCCGACCAGCGGCGCGAGCGCCTCGACGATCTCGGCGGCCTGGCCGGCGCCGTCGAGCAGCTCGCGCAGTCGGCGCCGGCCGTCCGGTGGGCTTTCGTCCGCGGACAGGCCGGCCGCCTGGCGCACCATCTCCATCAGCGGCCAGTAGGCGATGCCCTCGCCGTAGGACAGGCAGCGCCCGGTGAGCACCGTGGCACGGGGTGAAAGCGACGCGCAGAACTCCCCGACCATCCGGGACTTGCCGATGCCGGCCGAGCCGAACACGGTGAACAGGTGGCAGGTGCGTTCCTCGACCACCGCCTCGAAGGCGTCCTGCAACCGGCGGCGTTCCCGGTTGCGCCCGATGACGGGGGCGGTGAAGCCGAGCACCGGGGCGCGGCTGCCGGGGCCTGCGGTCGGGTCGACCAGGCCGGTCAGCCGGTGCACCCGCAGCGGCTCGCGTTTGCCCTGCACGACCAGCGGGTCGAGGGCGGTGACCGTCACGCTGTGCCGGATGAACCGGTAGGTCGAGTTGCCGATGAGGATCTCGTCGGGTGGGGCGTTGCTTTCCAGCCGGGCCGCGACGTTCACCGCATCGCCGGTGACGCCGCCGCCGGCGACCGTGACCTCCCCGGTGTTGATTCCGATCCGCACGCGTAGCCGCAGCCCCCAGCGCTGCTGCAGATCGGCGTTGAGGGCCTCCATGGCGGCGCGGATGTCCAGCGCCGAACGCACGGCGCGCAGTGCGTCGTCCTCGTGTAGGACGGGAATGCCGAACACGGCGAACACGGCATCCCCGATGAACTTCTCCACCGAGCCGCCGTGGTTGTAGATGACCTCACGGACGGTGGTGAAGAACTGCCACATCACCTGCTGTAGCGGTTCCGAGTCGATCTTCTCGCCCATGTCGGTGGACCGGGCGATGTCGACGAACATGATGGTGACGGTCTTGCGCGTGCCGCTGCCGGTGGTGGGCAGCGGATTGCCGCATTCGGAGCAGAAGCGCGCCCGTTCCGGGTTCTCCTCCGCGCAGGTCGGGCACGGCACCATGTGCGGGATGGTAGGCCGATCCCGGGCCGGCGCGGTGGGCGATGCGTCTCCCCGACGCGTCAGAGGTGATGCGTCCCACATTGCTCCGGGGGTCCTGCTCGGACGTGTTCCTTCGATCATGTGGCGAGGTCCCGTCGTACCGTGAGCAGCGCACCGGCCAGGGCCAGCGCGCCCCAGCCGACCGCGGCGACCAGCGAGGTGCCCTCAAGCTCGGACGTAGGCCAGGCCAGCACCCCGAGCACGGCCGTCACCGGGCCATGGAAACGGATGCCGTCGAGGGCCAGCTCGAACCCCGCACAGCCGATCAGGGCGAACAGGACGGCGCTCGACCCGCGCATGATCGTGCCCAGCCCGACCCCGAGCGCCGCCGCCGCGGTCACGGTCAGCGCAACCACACCGTAGGCGGTCACGAGCTGACCGGGCCGGTCGAGGTGCATGCCGTCCGCCCCGTGGCGGAGCACCCCGATGGTGAGCCAGCCGGCGAACAGCAACGCGCTGAGCGCGACACCGATGGCGCCGACGACCAGCGCCTGGGCGGCGACGACCCGGTGCCGACCGGGAACGACCAAAAACGTCAGATCCGCCGTGCGATAGCGGTATCCCTGCGTGCTGACCACGATGCCCAGCGCCATCGTCACATAGGCCGTGGACAGCCCCGAACGGGCGCGCAGCCCGTTGTAGGCGATCTCCGCGGCCTGGGTCGACCACAGCATCGGCGGCACCTGCAACACGACCGCGGCCAGCAGGACGAGCGGCTGCCAGCGACCGCTGGCGATCCGGAACGCCTCGGTGCGCGCGAGGACCCCGACCCCGACCCTGGATTCGACTTCGACCCGCCCCCGGGCCTGTCGCCCGCCTGCTGCGTTCATCGTCGACTGGTGAGGGAGAAGTAGACCTCGGCCAGATCCGGGGCATGGGTGTGCAGTTCGACGAGGACGATTCCGTGCCGGGCGGCGAGCCGGCCGACCAGCTCGGCCGTGCCGGCGGGCAGGACGAGGGTGCACCCGTCCGGACCGGACCACTGCGGTGTGTACCCCTGCGCGGCGACCAGCTCGGCGAGCCGCGCCACCTCGGGCGCCCGCACCTCCACCCGGCCGGCGTCCGCCGGACCCGCTGGATTCGCCGGACCCGCCGGACCTGCCGTGAGGGCCTGATCCAGCTCGGCAGTGGGCGCGTCCAGCACGACCCGGCCCGCGTTGATGATGACGACGTGGTCGACGGTGCGGGCGACGTCGGCCAGGGCATGGCTGGACAACAGCGCGGTGCGCCCCTGCGCCGCCCAGTCGTGGAGGAAGTCGTGCAGCCAGCGGATGCCGTCGGGGTCGAGGCCGCCGTGCGGTTCGTCGAGCACGAGCAGCGCCGGGTCACCGAGCAGGGCGCAGGCGAGGGCCAGTCGTCCGCGCATGCCGAGCGAGTACCCGCCGGTGCGCCGGTCGGCGGCAGCGGTGAGTCCCACGGTGGCGAGCACCTCGTCCACCCGGTGCCGCCCGACGCGCAGTGGCAGTGCCAGGGCGGTCAGCTGATCGCGGGCGGTGCGCCGCGGGTGAGCGGCCGGGCCAAGTACCGTTCCGACCAGCCGGGCCGGATCCGCATGCTCCCGGTACGGCCGGCCGAACACCTCCGCCTGCCCGGAACTCGGCGTCACCAGGCCCACCAGCGCGCGCAGCGTCGTCGTCTTACCGGACCCGTTCGGACCCAGAAAACCCGTGATGGTTCCCTTGTGCACGGTGAAGCTGATTTCGCGGACCGCATGGTGAGACCCGTATCGCTTGGCCAGGCGTTCGATCCGGACGACGGGGGTGACGGGAACCTCCCGGCGGATGGTCCGAACGGGACATCATCTACGGTAGCCCGTCTTTCGTCGTGGTCGGCATGCGGGCTGGGGGGGCGCTGCTCACGATCGATGTGAGCAGTTCCGCGAGCTGGGCACGTTGCACCCGGTCGAGATGATGAGTGATTCCGGTCACAGTCTCGTTCCGGCAGCGCCGGCCCTCGTCGAGGGTCGTCCGCCCGGTGGGCGTAAGAGCCACCAGGACCGCGCGCCGGTCATGGGGATGCGCCCGGCGCTCGATCAGGCCGGCGGATTCCAGCTCGTCCACCGTGGCGGTCATCGTGCGTGGAGCCACCCGGACGGCGTCGGCGAGATCCCGCAGTCGGCACGGCCCCGTGTCCGCCAGCAGGCCGAGAATCTTGAAGCGGCGCAGGGTGAGACCGACGCCGGCCCGCAGCGCTTCGTCGACGGCGACCCGGACGCGATGGCCGGCGGCGAGCACGAGATCCACGACCTCGTCGCCGGTTTCCGGTGGCGGCATCCGCACAGCCTCCTCGGTTATGGTGGTGATATCGCCATCTTAGGGTATCTATCCTCATCGTGAGGTAGCCTCATCATGAGTTAACCTCACTAAAGCTGGGGCGACGAGGATCTGCCGACACCCAGCCCACCGCGGTACCCAAGCCCCGGAGAAGGAGTTCACGTGGACGCACTCGACTGCCTGTTGACGCGTCGGACCGCGACCCGGCTCGTCGAGCCCGGGCCGACCACCGACCAGCTCACCGCCATCCTGCGCGCCGCCACCACGGCCCCCGACCACAAGATGCTGCGGCCCTGGCGGTTCGTCGTGGTACGTGGGGAGGCCCGCACGGCGCTCGCCGCCGCCATCACCACCGCCGCCAAGGCCGTTGGTGACCTGCCCGAACCGATCGTGCGCAAGGCTGCCGGCAAGGCCACCCGCTCGCCGGTGCTGATCGCCGTCGTTGCCGCCCGGGTCGAGTCCCGCGTGCCCGTCGCCGAGCAGGACGCCTCGGCCGCCGCGGCCGCCCAGAACATCTGCCTGGCCGCCCACGCGCTCGGGGTCGCCTCGGCCTGGAAGTCGATCCCGCTGCTGGACAGTGCCCCCGTACGGGCCGCCTTCGGCCTGCGCGACGGCGAGGAACTCGTCGGGTGGGTCGAACTCGGTACCCAGGCGCCGAACGTGCCGGTCGCCCCACGCGCCGCCGTCCCGCTGGAGGAGGTCGCCCTGGAGATGGCGGCCGACGGCGCACTCAAGCCCGTGGCCGGGTCCGTCGCCGAGCCCGCCGCCTGACGCCCGGTTCGGCGGAAGCCACCCGAGGCGACCGAAACGCTCCCTAAGCTGGATTGCGGGCCCGGGTCAGCCCGTCCCGATCCGGGGTAGGACTCCGCTCCCGACCTGCGACGGGAGGTTCGCCGTGTGCGCTGTGCTGGCACGCGCCCGCCTGGCCGTCATGGCTGTGACGACCGGGCTGCTGTTGGTCGCGCTCGTCGGATGTTCGAACGGGGCCGCCTCGGTGGACGAGGCGACGGCCGCCTCCCGGGCGAGTGCGGGTTCGACCAGGTCACCGGCCACGGGGAGCGCCAGCGCCGAGCCGACTGGCTCGGCGGCCATGGGCGCCGACGGCACGGGCCGGGCCGGCAGTACTCCCAGCCCCGCCCCGGACGGCGCCGGCGGCGTCGCCGGGGCGGGTGGTACGGGCGCGGCCACCGGCGCTGTCGGCGCACCCGGGTCGGCGGCCTCGGCCGCTCCGCGGGCCAGTGCCGCTCCCGGTGCACCTGTCGGTGGCGCGGCGGCACCTTCCGGCGGTGCGGGGGCCACATCCTCGGGCGGCTCGTCGGCCGCCGGCGGTGGGGGGGCATCCGGCTCGGACACACCCGACGGGGTGGGGGCGGGCGGCCCGACCGGGCCCGTGCCGCAGCCCTCGGCGGTGTTCCTCGGAGAGGCCTGCGATCCGCACCGCAACACCGGTTCCGCGGCGGCGATCAACGGCCTTGCGCTCTACTGCACACCGGACGAGTCGTCCACCGTCGGCGGGCGGTGGTCCACCGAACCGCCGAGTTCCGGCCCGAGCCGGCCGCGGCAGGGCAGCACGTGCGCGCGGGCGGATGTTGGTCGGATCGTGCGCGACCAGGCCGGTCGTCCGCTGACCTGCCTGCAGGATCCCAACGGGTCGCTCAGCTGGTCGGACGTTTCCTGACCCGACCCGCCCCATCGGTCTGGCGGGCTCCGCGTCGGGCGCGGCGCGCGACCAGCGCCTCCCCGAGCGACCAGCCACCGGGTGCCACCAGCGCGAGGAACACCAGGGCCCAGGCCCACGGATGGTCGGCGAGGTAGGGCACGGCATCGTCGCGCAGCCAGTCGAACAGCCGGTCGTGCAGGACGGGGATCACCCCGGCCGCGGCGACCACCACCAGCGCACCGGCGGCGACCACCGCCAGCCCACCCGGCAGCCGCCGCCAGCCCGGGACACCGATGACCACCAGCCCGAGCAGGGCTGCCGCCACACCCACCGCCCCCACCGCCGCGGAACCAACCAGCGCACCGACCACACCGAGGACCACCAGCAGCAGCCCCAGCGCGATCACCAGCCGTCGGCGTCGGCGGGTGATGTCGCGGACCAGTTCGTACCCGACCCGGGCCGCGGTGCGGATCAGGAAGGCCACCGGCCACATCGGTCGCGGCAGGAACCGGGCCGCGGCCAGCCATGACGTCACGACCGCGACGATCTGGGCCAGATCGCCGACCAGGATCGGCCCCTGCGCCGCATCGGTGATCCGCTCGTCGGACACCGCGCACGCCTGCAGCACATCCCCTACCGCCGCATCCGGCAGCACCGCCGCATCCGGGGTTGAGCCCGGCGAGCCGACGTCGGTATGGGCAGCGGCCAGGGCCGCATCCACGGTGGCGAGGAAGTCGGCGGTCGGGCGTGGGTCCACCCCGCCCCTGACGTCGTCGCGGATCGCCTCGGCCAGGCCGACGAGTTCACGGGTGGCGATGTCGCGCTGGAATCCGCCGGCCACCCACAGCGCGGTCGCCGCGAGTCCGGACGGAACCGGTGCGGTCAGGTCCGCGAGGACGGCGAGCTCGGCCCGGACCGCCTCGGATGCCGCCGTGCCGGCGACCTCGGCGAGCGCGTCGATCAGCCCGGACAGCCAGGTCGTCGCGTCCACGGCCGGCCGCTCGGTCCCGACCGGCCCCGTCCCGACGGGCGTGTCGCCGTCCGCGGGGACGCGGGGGGAAGGCAGGCCGCCGTCCGCGGCGGGGCCGGGGGGCGGGGTGTGCAGGGCGAGATCGCGCAACAGGATCAGCCGGCGCGGGTCGAGCAGGATGCGGACCAGCCAGCCGGCGCCGTCGAGGCGGCCCCACATCCAGTCGTTCGCCCGCCAGGACGACTTGGCGAACGCGGCGAAGTTACCCAGGCGCAGGCCGGTGAGCTTGTCCTCGGCCCAGCGGCGGTCCGGATCGAGCTCGGTGGGCAGATCGGCGCTGATCTGGACGAGTTCGACGGGCTGGTCGAGCACGGCCCCGCTGGTCTCCTGCTCGACCAGATGCAGGTCGAGCAGCGCGATCACGGCGTCCGGCCGGGTGGTGGGCAGGTAGGCGACGAAGTCCGCGAGCGTGCGGGCGGCCATGGCCCGGCGCTGCCCGACGGTCAGGCCCGCCGGGCGGATCTCGATGCCGGTGGGCGGCTCGTCGGCCGGGGTCCAGCGGGGCACGAGGTCGGCGAGCTCGGCCCGGACCGCCTCGATGACCTCGGCAAGTGCCAGCCAGGCCGCGGACGGCCGCAGCGCCCCACCCGCTCCGGTCGGATCGATGGACAGCCACCGACGGGTCGCCTCCGCGGCGACCTCACCCGCCGTCGCGCCGGGCATCGTCGCCAGGGCCGCTCGCACGGTCGTGAACACCCCTGGGCGAGGCGAGGACGTGTAGAGCCGCGCCGGACCACCGGCGTCACTGGTGGGCGTGGACGGAAGCGATGGGGGCGAGACGGCGTCGGGCGACATACGGGTGGACGAGGTGGCGGTGGTGGGCCGGGCGGTGGACGAGGCGGCAGTGGTGGACGAGGTGGCGGTGTGGATCGCGGTGGCGAGCTCGGCCAGTCGGACCCGTTCGGGCCGGGACGGGCACAGCACGTAGCCCTCGTTGATCATTGACAGCAGGATGCCCTTGACGCCGTCCAATGCCGGCTGGCCGAGTCTGCCCAGCTCACCGAGGGTGTCCGGGCCGGGCAGGCGGTCTGGCAGGGTGGTGAACACCGCGGCGAGGGCTGCGTTGGTCAGGGCGATCCGAGCGGCGGTGTCGGTGCGCACCAGGTCCGCGTCGGGTGGGCGGGGGAGGTCCGCCTGGTCGGCGAGCAGCCGCAGCAACGCCTCGACGACGGGTGTGGCGATCCGATCGGCCACGTTGCGCCGGTAGGCGCCATAGAGATCATCATCGGCCAGCCGGGGTGCGCCCGCCGGAGCGAGCCGCAGCAGGCGTCGGCGGGTGGCCCGGGTGCCGCGTACCGCGTCGTTGTGTGCGCGCAACGCGGTGAGGTCCGCGCCGATCGACTGGTTGAGCGCCGCACCCAGTGCCCCCAGCAGGGTCACGCTGACCGGCGGCGTGGCGTGCGGGGAGTCCCAGGCCGGGATGGTGCGGGTCCCGTCCGGCGCCACATCGGTCGGGCGCGGGGACGGTACGACATAGGTCAGCACCCGACGGACCTGCCGGTGCGCGGGCCGGTCGAAGATCGCGGCCAGGGCCGGCCCGATCGGCCGGTTGACGAGGATGCCGCCATCGGAGGCGTGGAACCCGCGGGCGCTGTTGACATAGCGCCCCATGTCCGGCCGATCCTCGTCCGGATCGCCCTCGCCCAGCTCGCCCTCGCCCAGCTCGCCCCCGCCCAGCTCGGCCCCGTTCGGATGACGGCCCCGGTCCGGATGAGCACCGGGTACAGCGCGTCCGACCGGCACGTAGACGGGCTCGAAGGCGCCGGGAAAGGCGGAACTGGCCCGGGCGGCGAGCGCGAGCCGGGGAACGGCGCCCGGATCGACGAGGTCCGGCGTGCCGAAGACGAACAACCCGCGGTAGTCGACGTCGAAGACCGTGCCACCGAGGGAATCGGTGTGCTCGGCGAGCTCGCCACGCATGATCGTCGTGGTGATGAACAGCGCCGTCGCCGCGTTCTCCGCGCGGGCCGGGCCGGGTCGGCGGCCCGTCGCCGCCACGGCGCGCAGGCCGGTGCGCAGGGCGGGCAGGACGACCTCGTCGCCCCGCAGCAGCGATGGGAACTCGCGGTCGCGTGGGGTGCGCATCAGTGTGTCCAGCGAGCCGAGGGACAGCCACAGCTCGCGCAGCGGCGCCAACCGCGCGCCGTGGGCGCGGGCGAAGCCCAACATCGCCGCGTTGATCCCGCCCGCGGACGCGCCGGCAAGCACGTCCACATCCAGCGTCACGTCGAGGATCGCCTTCAACCGGGCGTACCGGGCGGCCAGTGCCGCATCCACCGGATCCACCGCGCCGGCCTCGCCGCCGCCCGGGCCGCCGGTGGCCAGGTTGATTTCGGTGGCGACGCCGCCCATCCACACGGCAAGGCTCGCGCCGCCGGTCATCACGACGGCCAGGCGCACGTCCTGGGCGGTCCCGGCGCCCTGCGCCGCGCCACCATCACCTGCGTTGGCCGCCGCGGCGGCACGGCTGTGGCCGGTGGCGGGGTCACCCATGGTGGCAAGGGTAGCCGTGGGCGACATGTCGCCCGCCGTGCGGCGGCACCGGCCGCATCCGGTCACCGCCGCACGGGCGAATCATTGCTGTTCGGGTTGCCCAACCCCACTTGTCAGCGGGTTACCCGCGAGTAGCATGGGGATACTGTACTCACGAGTAGCAAAGCCCGGGCCTGGGCCTCTGCGTGCCGCCCGGCGCTCCCGAAAGGAGCCGTCCATGGGCCACTACCGGAGCAACCTGCGTGATCTGGAGTTCAACCTGTTCGAACTGTTCGGCGTCGACCGCGTGCTCGGTTCCGCGCCGTTCGAGGAGATGGACGTCGACACCGCCCGGGCGGCTCTCACCGAGCTCGATGTGCTGGCCCGCGGGCCGGTGGCGGACTCGTTCGCCGACGCCGACCGGCATCCCCCCACGCTCGACCCCGAGACCGGCACGGTCACCCTGCCCGAGTCGTTCAAGCGCTCCTACCAGGCAATGCTTGACGGCGAATGGTGGCGGCTGTTCGTCCCGAACCAGCTCGGTGGGCTCGGAGTGTCGCCGACGATCGCCTGGGCGGGATCCGAGCTGCTGCTCGGCGCGAACCCGGCCGTGTTCATGTACATGGCCGGCCCCACGTTCGCGGCGATCCTGCACGGAATGGGCACCGAGTGGCAGCGTAAGATCGCGAACTTCATGATCGAGCGCCACTGGGGCGCGACCATGGTGCTCACCGAGCCCGACGCGGGTTCGGACGTCGGCGCCGGGCGCACCCGCGCCGTCCCCCAGCCGGATGGCACCTGGCACATCGAGGGCGTCAAGCGTTTCATCACCAGCGGCGACTGGGACATCCCGGAGAACATCATCCACCTCGTACTGGCCCGCCCGGAAGGCCATGGGCCCGGGACCAAGGGCCTGTCGATGTTCGTCGTACCCAAGTTCATGCCGGACCCGGCCACCGGTGACCCCGGCGAGCGCAACGGCGTCTACGTCACGAACCTCGAGAAGAAGATGGGGCTGAAGGTCTCGACGACCACCGAGTTGCGCTTCGGTGAGCGCACCCCGGCGGTGGGCTGGCTCGTCGGCGATGTCCACGAGGGCATCGCGCAGATGTTCCAGATCATCGAGTACGCCCGGATGATGGTCGGCACCAAGGCGATCGCCACCCTGTCCACCGGCTACCTCAATGCCCTGGACTACGCCCGTACCCGCGTGCAGGGCGCCGACCTGCCCCGCTCGACCGACAAGACCGCGCCGCGCGTGACGATCATCCATCACCCGGACGTCCGCCGGATGCTGATGGCGCAGAAGGCCTATGCCGAGGGCATGCGTTCGCTGGTCCTCTACACCGCGACCTTCCAGGACCGGGTTGCCCAGGCGCAGGCCCGCGGCGAGACCGACGAGCTCGCCGTGCGGGTCAACGACCTGCTGCTGCCGATCATCAAGGGCGTCGGCTCCGAGCGTTCCTACGAACTGCTCGCCTCCTCGCTACAGGTGTTCGGCGGTTCCGGCTACCTGCAGGACTACCCGGTCGAGCAGTACCTGCGCGACGCCAAGATCGACACCCTGTACGAGGGGACGACCTCGATCCAGGGCCAGGACCTGTTCTTCCGCAAGATCGTGCGGGATCAGGGTCAGGCGCTGACGGCCGTGCTCGGCGAGATCCAGACCTTCGTCAAGGCGGAGGCCGGCAACGGTGAGCTGCGGCACGAGCGGGAGGCGCTCGGCAGCGCCCTGGACGACGTGCAGGGCATCATCGGCGCGATGGTAGGCCAGCTCACCAGCGCCGCCGAGGACGCTCGGCAGGTCTACAAGGTCGGGCTGAACACCACCCGTCTGCTGCTCGGCGTCGGCGACCTGCTGATCGGCTGGCTGCTGCTGCGCGGTGCGGATGTGGCGTTGCGGGCGCTCGCGAACGGCGCCGCCGACGGCCGCGACGCCGAGTTCTACCGGGGCAAGATCGCTGCTGCCCACTGGTTCGCGGTGACCGTGCTGCCGGAGCTCAAGGTGGCCCGCGCCCTGGCCGAGACCACCGGGCTCGAGCTCATGGACCTGGCCGAGGACGCCTTCTGAGCCGAGGGTCCTCTCCCGGTACCGTCACCGTCTGCTCCAGCTGAATCTCTTCAGCCAGCCAGCCAGCCAGCCAGCCAGCCAGCCAGCCAGCCCAGTCACGGTCAGCCACCGATACCGCTACAGCCACGGACCGCGGGTAGATTTCCGCGGTCCGTGGTCTTTGTGGCGTGCAGTGGTTGTATTGGTGTGCTGGACGGGTACAGCGGGCGGCATGGGAATCCCACTGAGCCTCGTGTTCTTCACCCTCGGCGCCGTACTGACCTTCGCTGTCCGTTCCGACCCGTCCGGCCTTGACCTGGACACCGTCGGGGTCATCCTGATGCTGGTGAGCCTGGTGGGCTTTGCCATCACCTTCTACCAGAACCAGTGGCGCCGCCGGATCGTCGAGGAGTCCGTCGAGGCGGGCACGCCGTCGCCGGTCTCGGTGGACGACACCATCCTGGTCGACCCGACCTCGCCCTACGAGGCGCCGCGTCGCCGGGAGCCCGGCCTCACGCCGGAGGAGGACGACAAGATGAACGCCAAGCGGCACCCCGAGCTGGAGCCGCAGGAGGTCGTCCACGTCGGCTCGCCCGAGGCGAACCCGGCCCAACGGCGTTCGTAGCCTTGCCGGACGAACACGGCCACCCGGCCGCCGTCGTCCGCACCGTCCCCATGTCGCCCGGTTCGACTCCCACCCGCCGCAACCGTCCACCCGCCCACCGATCAGGTCCTGGATCGGATGGCTGCCGGTGGTGGGCCGGACGGGACGAGTCGGCCGGGCGGCCCTGTGGGCGCCCGGCCGGTGAGAGCTGTCGTCAGGAGGTGCGCAGGGGCGGAAAAGCCTGGTCGAGCTCGTTGCGCATGTCCCGCTTCAACAGGTCGTCGGACTCCGAGGAGGACTGCCCCTCAAGAAGGAACCGGGCCACTCGAAGAGTGAGATCAACCCGCTCGGCCAGGTTCAGCGTGCCGGTGAACCGGCCGCTGGAGTTGGCGGAGGTCAGCACCTTGGCGACGAACTCGTCCGCGGCCTGAAGTGCCTCCACTCGCGTCATGGTTCCACCTCTTTGTGCCGGAATCCGGTCAGAGGCGCAACCGTACCAGGCATCCCCGGACGCACAGTTGTGTGCCCCTCTCGTGTGCTTTGTGGTGACCTGGTGGCTCCGATGACCTGGCACACCAAAGACGACCCGATCACGACCATGCGAGGGCGATCGTCGGGTCGGTCAGCATGGCCCCGATGTCGGCGAGCACCGCGGCGCCAAGGCGCCCGTCCACGATCCGATGATCGAAGGACAGCGCAAGCTGCACCACCGTACGCGCGGTGACCTGACCCTCATGTACCCAGGGCGCCGGGCGGATCGAGCCGAGCGCCAGGATCGCCGCCTCCGGCGGGTTCAGGATCGGTGTGCCGATGTCGACACCGAGCGCTCCCACGTTGGTGATGGTGATCGTCGCGCCGCGCAGCCGGGTCGGCTCCAGCCGGTCGGCCCGGGCGTCGTTGGTCAACGTGGCCAGCGCCTGTGCGAGACCGGCCAGGTCAAGCCGGTCGGCAGCCGGAATGTGCGGCACCACGAGGCCCCGTGGCCCGGCCACGGCGATGCCCAGGTTCACCTGCTCGGACACCTGGATCTCCGGCCGCCCGTCGCCGGCGTCCGCCACCCACCGCGAATTGATCATCGGATGTCGGCGGACGGCGACCAGCAGGGCGCGGGCGACGAACAGCAACGGCGTGATGCGGATGCCAGTGAACTCCGGCAGGGCCGCGATCCGTTCCCGTGCCGCCATCGTCTCGGTGGCGTCCGCGCTCAGGAACTCGGTGACGTGCGGTGCTGCCGCAACGCTTGCGACCATCGCCTGCGCCATCGCGCGGCGCACTCCGACCACCGGCACCCGCCACCCGCCGGCACCCCCAGCGGCGCCGCCGACGGACCCGTCGCCGGCCTGGTAGACCGCGTCGGGGGGAATCGCCCCCGCCACGGCGCTCGTCCTGCCCGGCCCCAGCCCCGTTTCTGGTCTGACCGTCGGCGTCCCCGGCACCGGTCCGCCCACCGATCCGTCGCCGCCCGGAACCGGACCTGCCGGGTCTGCCGGGCCGGTCGGACCGGGTGCCGCCGACGGCCAGGTGAGTGGGTTCGCGACCGGAATCGCGCGAGCCGCGACCCGCACCGCCGCCTCGATGTCGCTGCGCCGGATCGTCCCGTGGGGTCCCGTTCCAACCAGGGTGGTGAGATCGACACCGAGATCACGAGCCAGCTTGCGCACGGGCGGCTTGGCCAGCACCGCCCCGGCCGACCGTCCGTCCGCGGCCGGTCGGCCGTTCCCGGTCGGCCGGCCGTTTCCGGTCGGCTCCGGCTGCCCGTCCAGGGCCGTCGGTCCTGGCTCGGGGGCAGCAGGTGCGCAGGTGTGGGCGGGGTGACCCTGGTCGGGCGTGACGATCCGACGCCGAGGACTGCGGCGACGCTGCTGGTGTGTACGCGGTCCGTAACCGACCAGCACCGGGGTGCGTTCGTCATCGTCCGTGCCCGCAGTGGTACCGCTGCCGGATGGGCCGCCCGTGCTGTGACCGATCCCGTCGCCGCCCGCACCGTCCGCGCCGGCTCTGCCGGTTCCGTTCGGGTTCCCGGTCCCGCCAGCTCCGCCGTCCGTGCTGTCGTCGTCGGCGGTGCGAACGGTCAGCAAAGGAGCGCCGACGGGGAGGGTGACGCCTTCCTCGGCGTGCCGCTCCACCAGCACGCCGGCAAACGGGCTCGGGATCTCGACGACCGCCTTGGCGGTCTCCACCTCCACGAGCGGCTGGTTCACCGTGACGGCATCGCCGGCCTGCACGAGCCAGCGGACGATGTCCGCGTCGGTGAGCCCCTCACCGAGATCGGGAAGCCGGAACTGTCGCTGTGCCACGGAAAACCCCAGTTCAGAAAGCGAAGGAGCGGTCGACGGCGTCGAGAATGCGATCGACGTCCGGCAGGTAGTGGTCCTCCAGTCGGGCCGGCGGGTAGGGGGTGTCAAAACCGGTCACCCGCAGCACCGGCGCCTCCAGCGAGTAGAACGCCTCCTCGGTGACCCTGGCGGCGACCTCGGCGGAGACCGACACGTTCGACGGCGCCTCGTGCACCACCACCAGCCGTCCGGTGCGCCGCACCGAGTCGAGGACCGGACCGAGGTCGAGCGGCGACAGCGAGCGCAGGTCGATGACCTCCAGCGACCGATCGTCATCTGTGGCGCTCACGTCGGCCGCGTCCAGACAGGTCCGGACGGTCGGACCGTAGCCGACCAGCGTGGCGTCGGACCCGGCGCGCACGACGACGCTGCGGTGCAGCCCGTCCGCCCCGCCCGCCGTGTCCGCCGTGTCCGAGGCCAGGTCGGCCAGGGGACGCTGGTCCACCACGGCCTTCTCCCAGTAGCGCCGCTTGGGCTCCAGGAAGATCACCGGATCGTCGGAGTGGATCGCCTGCTGGATCATGTGATGCGCGTCGTGCGGGTTCGAGCAGGCGACGACCTTCAGCCCGGCGGTATGGCAGAAATATGCCTCCGGTGACTCACTGTGATGCTCGACCGCGCCGATGCCCCCGCCGAACGGAATCCGGATCGTCACCGGCAGCCGGATCCGGCCCGCCGAGCGGTAGTGCAGCTTCGCCAGCTGGCTGACGATCTGGTCGAACGCCGGGTAGACGAAGCCGTCGAACTGGATCTCACAGACCGGCCGGTAGCCGCGCATGGCCAGGCCGATCGCGGTGCCGATGATCGCCGACTCGGCCAGCGGCGTGTCGATCACCCGGGCCTCGCCGAACTCCCGCTGCAGACCATCGGTGACCCGGAAGACCCCGCCGAGCGTGCCGACGTCCTCACCCATCACGATGACCTTGGGATCGGCCGCCATGGCCGCGTGCAGGCCGAGGTTGAGCGCCTTGGCCAGCGTGATCGGCGTCGGCGGACCCGACTCTCCCGGGACGGCCCCGGACGACGCGGGGCTCGCACCCGTCGCGGCCCTGCCCCCCGTGTGCACCTCGCCGCTGCCCGCCGGCTGCCCGGTAACCACGCCACCCCTGGCCGCTGCTCCGGTCGCCACGCCTCCCGTCACCACGCTGCCCTGCTCCCGTGCCACTCGCCCGCCACGACTGTTCCCTCCCTGTCTCCGACATCCCTGCCATCCGCGCCGGTGCTGCTGCCGCCGGTGCTGCCGCTGCCGCCGCCAGTGCTGCCGTTGCCGGCGGTGCTGTCATCCGCGAGGCCGTCGATGTCGTCCGGTGCGTCGCCGCGGGCCGCGATGAAGGCCGCGCGCTGCGCCGTCACCAGAGCATTGTCGGTGACCTGCACATGGTCGAACAGCACCATCGGATCCGGGTCGGGTAATGCTTGACACCGCACGCGCAGGTCCTGGGCCAGCGTGTCGGACTCGAGGGCGAGGCGCCGCTCCAGGTGGTCGTCGAGGTGGCCGGCGGCGCGCAGGTGGGTGCGCAGCCGGTCCAGCGGGTCGAGCTGGCGCCACCGTTCGAGCTGCTCCGCCGTCTGGTAGCGGGACGGGTCGTCGGCAGTGGTGTGCGCGCCCATCCGGTAGGTGAGCGCCTCGATCAGTACCGGTCCGCGCCCGGCCCGTGCCGTCGCCAGGGCCCACCGGGTGACGGCGAGGCAGGCCAGCACGTCGTTGCCGTCCACGCGGACACTCGGGAAGCCGAACCCGGTCGCCCGATGGAAGATCTCGGTGCGACTCTGCCGCCGGGCCGGTTCGGAGATCGCCCACTGGTTGTTCTGGCAGAAGAACACCAGCGGCGTGCCGAACACGCTCGCCCATCCGAACGCCTCGTTGACGTCGCCCTCGCTGGACGCGCCGTCCCCGAAGTAGACGATCGCCGCACCCTCGCTGTGATCGCGGGCCATCCCCATCGCGTAACCGGCAGCGTGCAGCGTCTGTGCGCCGACGACGATCGAGTACAGGGCGAACCCGTGCTCGTCGGGATCCCAGCCGCCAAGGCTCGTCCCCCGAAAGATCGCCAGGATCGCGGCCGGGTCCACCCCGCGGCACCAGGCCACGCCGTGCTCGCGGTAGGACGGAAAGGCCATGTCCTGGGCGCCGAGCGCCCGTCCGGAGCCGACCTGCGCCGCCTCCTGCCCACGCAGGCTCGCCCACAACCCCAGCTCTCCCTGCCGCTGCAGGCTGGTCGCCTCCTCGTCGAACCGGCGCACCAGCACCATGTCCCGGTAGAGCCCGACCAGATCGGACGCGGTGAGGTCGGCGACGAACGCCGGCAGGTCCAGATCGACCGCGTTCGGCTCACCCACCACCGGAGGAGGACCCGGCACCGAATCCCGCCTCGAAGCCCGGCCGCCGTCCTGCTCCCGGCCCAGCTTCTGTGCCGCTGGAGTCTCGGTCGCTGGAGTCTCGGTCGCTGGAGGGGCGGTCGCTGGAGGGGCGGCCGCGGGGAGGCCGGTCAGGTAGGTGTCCGCCGCGGGCGACATCGCCTCGGATGCGGCAGTGATCCGTCGACCACCCGGGGTGAGTAGCTGCATGAGCTCCGTCACACTCAGCAACGATAGACCTTGCCCGGTCCCTGGCAACCCGATCGGCCCGTCCCGCCGGACCCGCGTGTCCCGCTCGACGCGTCCCACCGCCAGCCGAACGCGACCACCGGACGGGCGGCCTGTCGTCCAGCCTCCGCACCGGCCTCCACCCCGGGCCCCATCCGGCCGAGGAGTCCAAGGTTGTGACAATCCGTCTCTCAATCATTACCCAATGTCTCGCTGTGTACGCCAGGTAACCGGCGCGCCCCGTCCTGGCCCGGGCGCCATGCTGCTCTGCAGCCGGAGCGTGGCAGCGCAAGATCGCTTGGGTCCCTCTATCGGGACGAAATGGACAAAACTACGCTCCGAACCCTGTAGAAGGACCACAAAGATCGACACGCCGACGGGAGGGGTGGCGGAGCCCAAAGATCGCGATCTGACGCTTCGTAGTTGTGGTGTGGGTCGGATCCATAGGGAGATACGGCGGGACGGATGACGGCGACGGCGGCGGGGCCCGGACCGTCCGGAGGCCGAGCCATCCCGCGTGTCCGGATATCGGCTGCGCCAGGGGAGAACCTGCTGTGCGGCGGGGGGCTCGGTACGGTGGCGCGGTGACGACTGCGCAGGACGTGACCCGCCCGCCGGCCCACCGCGATCGTGGAAAGGTCGGCATCTGGAGCGGCCAGTTCGACTTCTCGCCGGCCGGTGTGGTCCGCGAGGCGATCATGGAGCTCGACGAGCTCGGCTACCCCGCCCTGTGGACGGGCGAGGTCAAGGGGCGCGAGGTGCTGGTCACCGCGAGCCTGGCGTTGGCGGCCACCACCCGGATCACGATCGCCACCGGGATCGCCCAGATCCTCGCACGTAATCCGCTGACGATGACCGCGGCCCAGCTCGCGCTCACCGAGGCCTTCCCGGGCCGGTTCCTGCTCGGCCTCGGGGTCTCGCACGCCGAACTGATGCACATCCGCGGTGCCGCCTACACCCGGCCGTTGTCCCAGATGGCCGCCTACCTCGACGAGATGGACCGGATGGCGGCCGAGCAGTACCGGGCCGTCCCACCGGCCGACGCCCCGCCGCGGGTGCTGGCCGCGCTCGGTCCGAAGATGCTCGGCCTCGCCCGCGACCGCGCCGACGGCGCCCACACCTACTTCGTCCCGCCGGAGCACACGGCGTCGGCCCGCGAGATCCTCGGTCCGGCCAAGCTGCTCGTCCCCGAGCAGGCGTTCGTCCTGCACACCAACCCGGACGAGGCCCGCGAGCTCGCCCGCCGGCACACCGGCTCCTACCTGCGGCTGCCGAACTACACCGGGAACCTGCGCCGGTTCGGGTTCACCGACGACGACTTCGCGGACGGCGGTTCCGACCGGCTGGTCGACACGATCGTCCCCTGGGGCGACGCGGACGTGCTGCTCGGACGGGTCAAGGAGCATCTCGACGCCGGCGCCGACCAGGTGGCCGTGCAGGTGCTCGACTTCGACCGACGTGGCCTGCCCCGCCGGCAGTGGCGCGAGCTCGCCCCCGCCCTGCTCGCACAATGACGCCGCCCGGCGATGGGTCGGCGTCTGCTGGTGGGTCGGCGTCTAGTGGTGGGTCGGCGTCTAGTGGTGGGTTGGCGTCCAGCGGTGGGACGGCGTCTGGCGGTGGGACGTGGACCGGCCGTGCGCCGCGGGCCGGTCGTGCGTGGGTGGCCAGACCTGTGTCGGCGACCGCCCGCCTGGCCCTGGCCGGTGCGGTGGGATTAGTCCTGACGCTGACGGCCTGCTCGCTGCCCTACGGCGATGAGGACGATCCGACCCCGACCCCGACCCCGACCGTCTCCGCAGTCGTGGGTGGGGTTGCGACGGCTGCTCCCACAGCTGCGGGCTCCGCGCCGGTCGGCGGTGGTCCGCGTCGGCCGAGCGGGCAGCCGGTCACGATCGCCTTCGGTGGGGACATCCACTTCGCCGGGGCGCCCGGGCAGCGCCTCGCCGCCGATCCGGCGACGGCGGTCGGGCCGCTGTCGGCCACACTGTCGGCGGCCGACCTCGCGGTGGCGAACCTGGAGACCGCGGTCACCGACCGTGGCACCGCGGCGCCGAAGGAGTTCACCTTCCGTGCTCCCGCCACCGCCTTCGACGCCGTCCGCGCCGCCGGTATCGACGTCGTGAGCATGGCGAACAACCACGGCATGGACTACGGCGAGGTCGGCCTGCGCGACTCGCTGGCAGCCGCCTCCGCGGTCCACTATCCGGTGATCGGCATCGGCCTGGACGACACCAGCGCCTTCACCCCCTATCGGACGACGATCAGGGGGCAGCGGATCGCGGTGATCGGCGCCACCCAGGTCCTCGACGACGAGCTGGCCGCCGCCTGGACCGCCGGCCCCGGCAAACCCGGCCTCGCCTCGGCCAAACAGGTCGACAAGCTGGTTGCCGCCGTCCGGGCCGCCCGGCTGACCGCGGACACCGTGGTCGTGTTCCTGCACTGGGGTGTGGAGCAGCAGCAGTGCCCCGGCGACGCCCAGCGCGCCCTCGAACCGCTACTGACCGCCGCCGGCGCCGACATCGTCGTCGGCAGCCACGCCCACGTCGTGCTCGGTGGCGGCTGGGCGAGCGACGGTGCCTACGTCGACTACGGCCTGGGAAACTTCGTCTTCTACGCGTCCGGATCCGGCCCCAACACCGAGTCCGGGGTGCTGCGACTCACCGTGGCCGGCCGCGCGGTCACCGCCGCCACCTGGGTGCCCGCCCGCATCTCCGGCGGCGCCCCCCGCCCCCTCACCGGCACCGCCGCCACCCAGGCCCTCGCTCACTGGAACGCCCTACGCCCCTGCACCGGCCTGTCCGCCACCCCACCCTGACGTCGGGGTCGGCTGTGTGCCTACGGCGACGCCCCTGAGGGGCCCAGCAGCCGATCGAGATGGCCGGAGAGGATGCGGCGAGCCTCCTGCGTGGTCCGGCTACCGGCTTCGAACACGGCAGCGACGTCGACGACCGACTGCTTGCCTTTCTCGACTCCACTCAGGACGACGCGGCGCGCAGATAGCTCCCCACTCCGTACCGTCCGCACTCCGTACCGTCCGCCATGCGGGTGGCGGCCCAGCTTCAGGCGGAGGATTCGGCCGCGATCGCGCAGCTCGCGCAGGTGCCGTAGATCTCCACGGTGTGGGCGACGTTCACGAAGCCCTCGGCCGCGGCCACCGCCTCCGTCCACTGTTCGATCTCAGGGCCGGCGATCTCCACCGTCCGACCGCAGTCGCGGCAGACCAGGTGATGATGGTGGGCCTCGGTGGCGCAGCGTCGATAGACGGTCTCGCCGTCGTCGCGGCGGAGCATGTCAACCTCGCCCCGGTCGACCAGCACCTGCAGATGGCGGTAGACGGTGGTCAGCCCGACCGCCGTGCCCTGGGCGCGCAGCCGGGCATGCAGGTCCTGGGCGCTGGTGAAGGCATCGGTCTCGGTGAGCGCGGCGCAGACGGCGTCACCCTGGCGGGTCGCCCGCACAGTCGTGCCGCGCGCGGGCGCCCCGCGGCGACCCGGCGGCCTGCCGTCGTCGTCGGCGATACGCACCGGCGTTCCCTCGGACATTTTCCTATCTTCGCGCGTGGATTGACCGGCTGTCGCGTTTCGCCGGCCCGATGTGGGCAGTGACCTGGGGTTGGCCGACCTACTGCGCAGACACGGCGGTAACAGCTCGGACCAGGCCGGCCGGGCCGGTCCGAGCGGTCGACGTGGTCGAATGGGTCGGGCAGCGACGTAGACCGTACAGAGTCCCGGTGAGTTCGAAGGTGCGGTGTGACGTCGTGCACCAGCCATCCCGACGCAGCTCCGCGAGTTCCAGCGCAGTGCCCCTCCGGTCGTAGGCGAGGACGAACAGCAGCACCCCGCCACCGGCACGAGGCGGGCGCGACCGCACCGCGGCGGCCACGTCGCCCGGACGGGTCGTACCGGCCCGGTTGGTGGTACCGCCCTGGTCGCCGATCGCGGGGAGGAAGGTCGTCGCCGAGCGCGGGATCCGTCCCGTGGGTGTCCCGCCGGTGTCGTCGCTGAGCTCCATGCCATACAGCCAGCCGGCCCGCGCGAGCCGGCCGCCGACGACCACCGTGTCCCCGGGCCGGTACTGCGCCCGGGCGGCGACCGTCGCCGCGACCATACCGTCGATCGGACGCACCGCCCCCCGCTCACGCCACAGCTGGCCGAGCCCACCCACGGCACTCACCGGCACCGCCACCAGCCCCACCAGACACAGCACACACGCCACCGCCGCCACGGCTGAACTCGCCGGGGCAGTCCCTCCCGGGTCCGCCCCGCCGGTGGCCGTGGTTGCTGCTCCCGCGTCCACGGCCACCGCTGTGGCTGTGGACGCGGACGTAGGTTGACCGCCCGACGCGGCTCGGCGGGTGATCCGCCGCCGGGCGGTGGACAGCAGTTCGTCCGCGCCGGCCGCCGCGACGATCACCAGCAGCGGGACGACGAACAGGTTCGTCCGACAGGCGCCGAACGGCCAGTACCGGGCGCCGCTGGCCGCCAACACGAGCAGTTGCGCGCCACCGAGAGCGGCCAGCAGCGTCGCGCCGCCGGGACGCCGCCACAGCACCCGGATCCCGACCACGACGGCCACCGTCGTCGCGACGCCGACCACTGTCGTCAGCGTCCGGTGTCCCTCAAGCAGGGAGTGCACCAGGTTGGGGTCGTACCGGTCGATGCCCGGCGGGGTGCCGCCGAGGGTCGCGCGTACCTGGTCGGCGACGAAGCGGAGGCCACCGAGCAGCCCACGGTCGGCCAGGAACTGGTCGTCCCAGAAGTGGCTCACGCGCTGGCCGGACTGGTGTCCGACGAAGAGTTTCACGTGGATCCCCGCGATGACCAGCGCCGGGATCGACCGCCAGGCGCCACGACGCTCCCGGATCACGTCCCGGACGACCAGCGGAAGCAGCAGGAACACCGCCGGCAGCGAGACCAGCGTCAGCGTGCCGGCGAGCGTGCGGTTGCGCGGCCGGTGCCCGGGCGCGGACCACAGCGCGAGGATGGCGAGGGTCACGACGGCGTCCAGTACGTACGGCTTGAGCTGGGTGCCCGAGTCGACCACGGTGCCGCTGCCGGCCATGGCCAGGGCGGCGCCGAGAGCCGGGATCACTGCCATGAACCGCCGGGCGGTGAGGTACGTCCCCGCGGCCAGCACCGGCAGCCAGCCGACCGACCCGACCAGCCGGAGCGACCAGGCATGCCAGCCGAGGAGCTCGCCGGCAAGCCGGGTCAGGGCGATCGACCCGAGCGACGACGGGGCGTTCGCCACCCCAAGCTCCGACCAGAACCGCGCCGCCGGCTCACCCGCGAAGTGCGGTCGCCAGAGCTCGTCGTACCACAGCGGCCGGCCGATCCGGGTGTGCAGCGCGATCTCCACCCCGATGACGACCCCGGCGAGCACGAATGCCACGAGGACGTCCCACCGGTCGCGCTCGACCGCGCGGTCAGTCCCGCGGTGCGGCAAGCCCGGCCGCGAACCCGACGACCAGCCCGGCCGCTGGCCCGGCAACCAGCCCGACCGTGAACCCGGCACCAGGCCGACATGGTGGTCGACGCTGCCGGGCAGGTCCTCGCGAGATTCATCCACAGGTTGTCCACAGGATGCGTGCATCCTGTGGACAACCTTGCTGGTAGTGCGGATAGGGCCTGGGTTGTTCACGGTGTCGGTGATGCCTGCCAGGACGGAGGGGGGCTGGGAGGGGGCCGGGACCGGAGGTTCGGGCGGCGTCGATGCGGAAGAGCTGCCTCGGCCCACCCCCGGTCCACCTCCTGTCTGGTCCGGCACCGCTTTCACGCAGCGTCACCTTACTGTGTGTCTATTTTGTCGTTTTTCTGCGTGACTGGGAGGCGTGCTGCTCGCGCTGTGGGGCCGCGCGGACGATGTGTCCCCACAGAAAAAACAGCAACTATTTCGATCGTGAGCGGAGAATATCGATGACCACTATGTCTCGATCGAGAAAGGGAGTCGTGGTTGCCGAGAGTGTGCGATAACACCCAGGGCTATCACGTGCGTACTTTATGTCGCCTCGGGCGGGCCCTTGGGTACCTCGGTCACCTCGGGCTCGGGCAAGGTGGGAGAAACGGCCAGGGCTAGGGCTGCTTGTAGTAGGCGAGGAACCGGTCGATCCGGCCGACGGCGTCGGTGAGGTCGGCGACCGAGGGGAGCGTCACGATCCGGACGTGGTCGGGGCGCGGCCAGTTGAAGCCCGTGCCCTGCACCAACAGGATGTTCTCCGCGGCGAGCAGGTCGAAGACGAACTGCTCGTCGTCGTCGATCGGGTAGACGTCCGGATCGAGGCGGGGGAACGCGTACAGTGCGCCGCGCGGCGGCACGCAGGTCACCCCGGGGATGGCGCCGAGCAGGCGGACGACCGTGTCGCGCTGTTCGAGCAGGCGCCCGCCGGGCAGCACGAGGTCGCCGGCGCCACCGTCCTCGGCCAGGGCGGCGACGACGGCGAACTGGCCGGGGACGTTCGCACACAGCCGCATGTTCGCCAGGATGTTCAGACCCTCGATGTACGAGGTGGCGCGCTCGCGCGGGCCGGACAGCACCATCCAGCCGGCGCGGAACCCGGCCAGGCGGTAGGCCTTCGACAGGCCGTTGAAGGTCATGCACACGAGGTCGGGGGCGAGTGACGCCGTCGAGGTGTGCTCGACGCCGTCGTAGAGGATCCGGTCGTAGATCTCGTCGGACAGCAGCATCAGCCGGTGGCGACGAGCGATCTCGATGATGCCCTCGAGCACCTCGCGGTCATAGACGGCGCCGGTCGGGTTGTTCGGGTTGATCACCACGATGGCCCGGGTGCGCGGGGTTACCTTGCGCGCGAGGTCGGCGAGGTCGGGCGCCCAGTCGGCGGACTCGTCGCACAGGTAGTGCACCGGACGGCCACCGCAGAGGCTGACCACCGCCGTCCACAGCGGGTAGTCGGGCGCGGGCAGCAGGACCTCGTCGCCGTTGTTGATCAGTGCCTGCAGCGACATCATGATCATTTCGGAGACGCCGTTGCCGAGGTAGACGCTGTCCGGGTTGATCCCGACGATGCCCTTGCGCAGGTGGTAGCGCACGACGGCCTCGCGCGCGGCGATCAGACCCTTGGAGTCGCTGTAGCCCTGGGCGTCTGCCAGGTGTGCCATGACGGACTGGAGTACCTCCGGCGGTGCGGAGAAGCCGAACGGCGCGGGGTTGCCGATGTTCAGCTTGAGGATGCGCGTACCGGCCGCTTCCAACCGGGTCGCCTCGTCGAGGACCGGCCCGCGGACGTCGTAGCAGACGTCGGCGAGCTTGTCGGACTGGGAGAACTCCATTTACCTAGAGTAGGTGGGGCGTCCAACAGTTTTCTCGCGGGCCACCGGTCGGCTCGCCGACTCACCCCCGACGAGGGACCGCGCGACCAGGGAGATGACGAAGAACACCGCGACACTCAACACGATGGCGCCGCCCGCGGCCACGTTCCACTGCTCACTGACGGCAAGGCCGGCCACGCCCGAGACCACACCGATGGCGATCGCCAGCGCCGTCATCGTCCCGGCGCCCGAGCACCACAGCCGGGCCGTGGCCGCCGGCCCGACGATCAGCGCCACGGCCATGATCGTGCCGACCGCCGGCAGGGACGTCACCACCGTCGCCTCGATCATCAGCAGCAGGACGAGATCCAGCACCCGGACCGGGTAGCCGGCGGCGGCGAGCGCACCGGGGTCGAACGCACCCAGCAGCAGCTCCTTGCGCAGCCCGGCGAGCAACCCGAGGACGACCACCGTGGTGATCGCGGTGACCACGATGTCGCTCGGCGAAACGGTGAGCACCGAACCGACCAGGAACGCGGTGAGATCGCGGCTGAAGCCGTTGCGGGTGGACATCAGCGCGAGCCCGAGCGCGAACCCGCCGGACAGGACGACCGCGGTCACGCTGCTCGTCTCCCGGCCGCGGCTGGCCCCGCGGGCACCCGACAGCAGCGCCACGACCGCGACGACCAGCACCCCGAACAGGCCCGCGCCGAGCACCAGCCCGACGCCGAACAACGCGGCCAGCACCACCCCCGGGAAGGTCGCATGGGTGAGCGCCGTGGTGAGGAAGGCCAGCCGCCGCAGCACCACCTGGACGCCCACCGCGCCACACAACACCCCGAGCAGCACCACCTCGAGCAGCGCACGGCGCACATACCCGTCACCGAGCGAGCTGAACAGGGTCACCGGGCCACCGCCATCACCGGGCCACCAGCCATCACCGGGCCACCGGCATCCGGCGGACCAGCGCGCGGTGCAGGCCGCGGCCGAGCAGGGCCAGCGCGTAGCCGGCGACGAGGACCAGCACGATCGTCGCCCCGGCGGCGAGCCGAACCCCGTGGTCGATCGAGGCCGAGTAGCTGGCGGCGAGCCCCAGCCAGGCACCGAGCAGGCCGAGGCCGGCGGACACCGCGACGATGACGGGCAGCCGGTCGGAGATCAGCCGGGCCGTGGCCGCCGGTACCACCAGCATGGCGATGACGAGCACCGTGCCGACCGCCTGCACGGAGGCGACCACCACCAGCGCGATCAGCATGTTCCCGACCAGGTCGAGCAGGGTGATCCGGTAGCCGGACGCCCGGGCCCACTCCCGGTCGAACGCACCGGCCAGCAGTGGGCGTCCCAGGACGAGCAGCACCAGCACGGCGAGCACCGCCACCGCGGCGGTGACCAGGATGTCGTCCCGGTCGATCGTCAGGACGTGGCCGAACAGGAACGCGGTCAGGTCGGCGGTGTAGGAACGCTGCCGGGAGACGAGCACCACCCCGACGGCGAAGAACGAGGTGAGCAGCACGGCGAGGGTCGCGTCGTCGCTGACCCGGGTGGTCGAGGCGATCAGGGTGAACAGCCCGGCGGCGAGCACCGCGCAGACCAGCGCCCCGGGCACGATCCCGGCCTGCCCGGACACCAGAAAGCCGATCACCACCCCGGGAAAGACCGTGTGGGTGATCGCATCGGTGAGGAAGGCCAGACGCCGGACCAGCACATACACCCCGATCGCGCCGCACAGCGCACCGAGGATCAACGCCTCCACCAGTGCCCGAGCCAGATAGGGCGCGCCGAACGGGTCGATGAGCAGACCGGTCATCACCGGGTGAGGATCAGGCCGTGATCCCCGAGTTCCAGGGCGGCTCCGCCGTAGGCCTGGCGCAGCAGCGACGGGGTGAGCACGTCGGCGGGCGGGCCGAAGGCGAACTGGCGCCGGTTGAGCAGGCACACCCGATCACAGGTCGACTGCGCGAGAGTCAGGTCATGAGTGGAGATGATCACTGCCGCGCCGCGGGCGGTGAGGTCACGCACCGCGCTCAGCAGCGCCTCCTGGGAGACGGCGTCGACACCGTTGAACGGTTCGTCGAGCACCAGCGCCGCGGGCTCGGACGCGATCGCCCGGGCCAGCAG
Organism: Frankia sp. R82; assembly: GCF_023716925.1. Taxonomy (GTDB): domain Bacteria; phylum Actinomycetota; class Actinomycetes; order Frankiales; family Frankiaceae; genus Frankia. The sequence continues at coordinate 12,005 of NZ_JAMQQG010000017.1, read as the reverse complement.
CACCCGCTGGCGCTGCCCGCCGGAGAGCAGGCCGAACCGGTCGCGCGCCCGGTGCTCAAGGCCGACGGCGGCCAGGGCGGCCTCGGCGGCGGCCCGGTCAGCCCGGCCCGGCGAGCGCAGCCACCCGATCCGCCGGTAACGCCCCATCAGGACGACCTGGGCGACGGAGATCGGGAAATCCGGATCGAGGGTGTCCGCCTGGGGCACGTAGGCGACCTGGCGGCGGGCCTGCGCCGGGGTGCGGCCCAGCACGACGATCGAGCCCTCGACCACCGGCACCAGGCCGAGCACGGCCTTGATCAGGCTCGACTTGCCGGCCCCGTTCGGCCCGACCAGGGCGACGATCTCCCCGGGTCGCACCGTGCCGTGGACCTGTTCGACCGCCGGAAACCGGTCATAGGCGACGCTCGCGTGGATGAAGGCGATCGCAGCGTCGCTGACCGGCGGTGGCATGCCGCTAATTGAAAACGGTTGTCGATGCCGATGTCAAACGCGGCACGGCTCACCGGCGATCGGCGCCGTGGGACGATCGGTGAGCCGGGGTCACTCGGCGGTGCGCCCGGCGCGTTCGAGCAGGCGGCGCAGCTCGCGGCCAAGGGAACGCGGCTCGCCGAGCGGCTCGTCGAACACGATCCGCACCGGGTGGGCACCGGTGGCATCCACCCGCCACAGGTCCATGCCGTACCGGTCGAGGCTGCTGGCGTGGGCGCCCGCGATGTCGCCCTCGGGGGAGCGGCCACCGCCGACGAGCTGGCACATCTGCTCGGCGTGCCGAGTGTTCAGATGATCGATCAGCTCCGGGGCGTAGGCGTCGATGAGATCCGGCTCGGCGAGGGCATACGTCGCCAGGTCGATGCGGTGCCCCACCGTCGAGCTCGACCAGCGCCGCACCCGGCCGGCCTGGTCTGCCGGCGGAAGGCAGAGCACCACCTCGTCCACCGAGACGGCGAGCATCGCCAGCCCGTCGGCGACGGCGTCGATCGGGTCGACGGAGCGACCGAGGTCGGCCAGCCGACACAGGATCTGCGCGATGGTGCCCGGCACCACCCGAAGGGTGCCAGCGAGGATCAGCCGCTCACCGCAGTGCCCCGGCACGTCCACCCAGCTGCGCCGGCCGCTGCGGGCGGCCTGCGCGGCCCGCCCGTCGGTGCGGGCCACCAGCAGCGGTTCGCCGCCGTCATCGATCATGCCCACCCAGCCGCGGGCCCGCTCGCAGGGCAGCGTCAGCAGTGCGGTGCGCCCACCCGCGAGCACCGTCCGCGCGCGGCGGGCGAGCATCGTTATGTCATCGTCGCTGGTCAGGTCGGCCGCATCGGCCGTGCTCACCACACCGTCGACACCACCGCGGCCATCCTCACCCACCGGGTCGGTCTCGCCCACGAGCGCCTCCATCGCAACCCCAGGCCATCAAGTTAGGTTTACTTAAGTCGCTGTTCGGCTGGGGGTCAAGTGTCGCGGTGCACCGTGGTGCCGGAAGTCGTGCGAATGTGGTCCTGCTGTCCGCGGTTCCCGGTCTGGGCCGACCGGGGTCTTCTGTGTGGCCCGGGGCTTCTAGGCTGTCTGGACGATGGATGTCTCGCCCTCGAGGAGGAGGTGCCGGTGATCTTCAGATTGGTCGGAGACGGTCGCCCGTACCCCGAGCACGGCCTTGGTCAGCGGGACTGGGCTGCCATACCCCCACGCCAGGTCCGGCTGGACCAGCTCATCACGACGAAACGCGTGCTCGCGCTGGACGTTCTGCTCGACGAGGACTCGACGTTCTACGGCGACCTGTTTCCCCACGTGATCGAATGGGGCGGCGCCCTTTACCTGGAGGACGGCCTGCACCGAGCGGTGCGGGCGGCGTTGCAGCAGCGCACGTCGATCCACGCTCGGGTGTACGTCCATGCCGGGCCCCGACTGAGCGACACGGCCCGGTCCTCCGTCGCCCGATAGCCGTTTTCACCCGTTCCTCGGCACATCGGCACCCCCCAGAATAGTGTAATACTGCTCACACTGTCGGCTGGGACGCGGCCGCGTCGGCGCGTACCGCCATCTCGGTGCTCGGACGCCTGGAATCGCGATCACTCGGCCCGGTAGGAGACGTAGGCGTTCTCGCCGACCTTGGCGAACAGGTAACCCGGGCAGCCGGACGACGGCCTGTGCGCCATGACTGGTCGCCAGACAGGGGAGCGCATCACCATCTTCAGTCGTCCACCGGCCGTGGAGATCGCCGTGCTGTCGGTCACGTCCGGCCGGTCCAACCGCTCGTACCAGCCGCCGCAGTACCGGATTTCACCGGGCCGGGAGGTCCAGGCCGGGGTGTGGAAAAACCACAGAAGGTAAGCCGTCCGCATCAGCAGGACGAGTACGGCAAGGATCATCAGGGAACGAATGATGTTTCCCACTCGTCCGGGTGCGAGAATGGGGCTCACAGAAACGGCAGCCTACGGGTATCCCCCGGCTGCATGACCATCCACCCTCACCCGGCTGATGGTCGGTGGCCGGCCGTGGCCGGACGGTCAGCCGCGCAGATAGGCGAGGACCGCCAGGACCCGGCGATGGTCCGCGTTGCTCGGCTCCAGGCCGAGTTTCGTGAAGACGTTCGAGATGTGTTTCTCCACCGCGCCGCCACTGACCACGAGATGCGCCGCGATCGCGGTGTTCGAGCGCCCCTCGGCCATGAGCGTCAGAACCTCGCGCTCACGCGGGGTGAGGGTGCGCAGTGGATCGTCCCGGCGGTGGCGCACCAGCAGCTGGGCGACGACCTCCGGGTCCATGACGGTGCCGCCCGCGGCCACCCGGCGTACGGCGTCGACGAACTCCCGTACGTCCGCGACCCGATCCTTGAGCAGATAGCCGATGGCCCCGGCTCCGTCGGCGAGCAGTTCGGCCGCGTACTGCTTCTCGACGTACTGGCTGAGCACCAGCACCGGGGAACCGGGGACCTTGTCCCGGGCCGTGATGGCCGCCCGCAGCCCCTCGTCCCGGTGCGAGGGAGGCATCCGCACGTCGACCACAGAGACGTCGGGCCGGTGCTCCAGTACGGCGGTGACCAGCCCCGGGCCATCGCCGACGGTCGCGACCACCTCGCAGCCCGCGTCGGTGAGCAGGCGGCGCAGACCCTCGCGGAGCAGGACCGAATCCTCGGCGATGACAACTCGCACAGTCGGTGAGCGTACCGGGGACGGCTGGCCGACACCTGAGGGTATAGCGGTCTGTCGGACCGACATGGCAAGCTTGCGCATTGTGGGGACGGGTTGGTCGGCGAGGCCGGGTTGGTCGGTGAACGGGGGCACGGCGCGCCTCGGCCGGGCAGCCACGTTCGCCGCATCCTCGGTCAGCCTCGCCTGGGTCGCCCATGTGACGGGTGGGGCCGGTCGTCCCGGCCTCGTCGTCACGGCTGTCGCCTTCGGGCTGCTCACCAGGCTCGCCTTCGGCCTCGGCAGCCGGGAGCGCGGGCTGCCGGCGCTGCTGTTCGGCGTGGCCGCCGCCCAGCTGGCACTGCACGTCGCCTTCCGGCTCGCGCAGCCACACACCAGCGTGGCCCAGGCCGCCCGGACCGACCCGGTCACCGCCGGGTTCGATCTGCCCGGGATGGGCATGCCCGGGATGCACCATGTGCCCGGGATGGGCATGGCCGGGATGCACCACGCGGGCGGGGTGGACATGGCCGGCGCGGCACATCTGGCCGGGCTGCCGGCGCTGCTGACCAGCCAGATGCTGCTTGCGCACGCGGTCGCGGCGCTGGTGGTCGCGGTCTCGTTGCGGCGGGCCGAACGGCTGCTGTGGTGTGTCAGGAGCCTTGCGTCGACGTCGCTGGTCAGGCGCCTGTTCGAACGGATCGCCGGGTGGTCGCAGCGGCTGGTCGGAAAGGTTCCGGCCCGGCCACCGACCCTGCGTGCCGCCAGCCCCGGTTTTTCCCCCCGGCCGCACACCCGGCCGCTGGGTCGCGCCGCCCGCCGCCGCGGTCCGCCCCTGCCAGCCCTGCCGTAGGGGCGAGGGCGACAGGCGTCGATGGAGTTGGGTCGGCGCGCGCACTGTCGCGGTGGCAGAGCTGCCACCGGGGTCGTATCGGCATGTCCGTCGCACCGGTGACGGCAGTGTCGATGCGAGGTCTCGTTTCCCCTGCGGTGATGTCTCGGTCGCACCATTTCCGGACTTCCGTCCCCGGGCGCTGTCGTGTGTCGCGGGGACATTCGAGGGGTTTTCCATGCAGGCAGGTATTTACCGGTCACGGCGTTTTCCGCGTATCGCGGTGCTGACGACGGTCGGCGCGGCCGCACTGGCCGTCGCGGTGGCGCCGGCATCGGCCCACGTCTCCGTCGCACCGTCGACGGCGGCCCCCGGTGCCTACACCACGTTGACGTTCAAGGTGCCCAACGAGGAGGACAGCGCCTCGACCACCGGTCTTGACGTCCAGCTGCCCACCGACGCTCCGATCGCCTCGGTGTCGGTGCAGCCGAAGGCCGGCTGGGACTACAAGGTCACCAGGTCGAAGCCGGCGCAGCCGCTGCGCTCCGACGACGGCGAGGTCGACGAGGTGGTCAGCCGGATCACCTGGACCGCCGCCCAGGGCAACCCCGGGATCAGACCGGGCGAGTTCGACACCTTCAACGTGTCCGCCGGGCCACTGCCGACCACCGCCGGCCCGGTCGCGTTCAAGGCCCTGCAGACCTACTCGGACGGCAACGTGGTGCGCTGGGTGGATCTCGCCGCGCCGGGTCAGGCGGAGCCGGACCATCCCGCCCCGACGGTCGCCATCACCGCCGCCTCGGCGGCAGGCTCGGGTTCGGCAACCGCCCGGACCTCGAGCACCGGGACCGACCCGCAGCCGACCGCGGTCGCCGCCACCAGCAGTGACCGTGGCGATGACGGGACGGCCCGGACGCTGGGCATCATCGGCATCGGGCTTGGCGTGATCGCGGTGGGACTGTCCGCGGTCTTCGGGATTCGCGCGTCGCGGCGGCGGGCGTAGCCGTCCGTGCGCAGATTCGCGGTGGTGGTCATGGCGGTGGTCGCCATGGCCACCACATCCGTCGGCCTGGGGATCGGGGTCACCCCGGCGTCCGCCCATGCCCTGTTGACGAGCACCGACCCGCAGGGCGGCGCGGCGCTGGCCACCCCGCCCACCCGGGTGGTGCTCTCCTTCAGCGAGTCGATCCGGGTGTCGGGTGACTCGATCCGGGTGCTCGACCGGGCCGGAAACCGGGTTGATCTCGGCCATGCACAGGGGGGTGCGCGGGCGTCCCAGGCGATGGTGGTGCTGCGGGCCGGGCTGCCGGTGGGCACGTATGTGGCGAGCTGGCGGGTGATCTCCGCCGACAGCCATCCGGTGTCGGGCGCGTTCGCCTTCGGGGTGGGGGGCCCGCCGGATGCCGGCGCAGCCCGTGCCGAGGGCACCACGTCCGGCTCCGCCGTGGTCGGGTTCCTGTTCGGGGCGGCCCGCTTCGCCGGGTACGTCGGGGTCGGCGTGCTGCTGGGCGCCTGCCTGTTCCTCGTCCTGCTGTGGCCGGCGGGGCTGCGAGCCGCCGGCAGCGGGCGGCTGCTGGCGGCGGCGTGGGGGCTGGCGGTCGCGGCGTCCGCGGCCCAACTGCTGCTGCAGGGTCTGTACACCTCCGGGTCGGGCCTGGGCGGGATCGTGCACTGGTCGCACCTGTCGACCACGCTGGACGAACGGTTCGGCCATCTACTGCTCATCCGGCTGCTCGCGCTGATGCTGGCCGCGCCGCTGCTGCGCCAGGCCGCCCGGATGGGTCGGCCCGACCTGTGGCGGCGCGGTGAACTGGCGGCGCTTGGTCTCGCGGTCGCGGTGAGTCTCGCGGCGATCGGGCACGGCGGTGTCGGTGACCTGGTCGGGTTGTCGGTGGTCAGCCTGACGGTGCACGTCCTGGCCATGTCGGTCTGGATCGGCGGGTTGGCGGTCATCGTGGTGCTGCTACGGACCGCCTCGGCGGCCGAGATCGGGGCGGTACTGCCCCGGTGGTCCCGGCTCGCCATCGGTGCGGTCGTTGCGATCGTGGTCAGCGGGCTCGTGCAGAGCTGGCGGGAGATCGGCTCCTTCGCGGCCGTCATCGACACCGGCTATGGCCGGATGGTGCTCTACAAGGTCTGGTTCGTCCTGGGCATGCTCGGCGTGGCGGCGCTGGCCCGGCAGTGGGTGCGTCGGCACTACGGCTCGGCCCGGGTTCACCCCGTCGGCGCCGCGGCTGGTATCGAGGCCACCGGGCCGGACGCCACCAGCAACGCCGGCCCGGACGCTGGTGCTGAGGGCGGGGTGGACGGCGGCCCTGGCCGGCTCGGCGGGTTGCCGGGAGCCGCGGCGCTGGCCGGGCTGCGGCGGGGGATCGTGGCCGAACTCGCGCTGGCGGGTGTGGTCCTCGGGCTTACTGCCACGCTGGTCAACATGGTGCCGGCCCGAACCAGCTACGCCCCGCCGTTCCACGGCAGCGCGTTCGCCGGGCCGATGACGGTGAAGGTCCGGATCGCCCCCACCCGGATCGGCGCGGAGTCGATCGACGTGTACGCCTATGCCCCCACCGGAAAACCACAACGGCTGGTCGCCGCGCAGGCACAGCTTTCCCTGCCGGCAAGGAGTCTCGGGCCGTTCACGGTGCCGCTGGACCTCGCCGAGACCGGCCATGTGCGCAGCGACGATCTGCAGGTCCCACTGTCCGGTTCGTGGCAGCTACGCCTGAGCCTGCGTCTCAACGACTTCGACGAGTACGCAACCACGCTGGTCTACACCGTGCGTTGAGCACGGATCCCGGCGTTACCGAGGTCGCGGCGTCATACCGGGATGGGCGGCTGCACGCGGACGGTGCTGGCCGGTGCCGTCGGGGTGCTTGTGGAGCTACCCTTGCCCGTCCCGGATTGCGTCGTGCCCGAGCCCGATCCACTGCCGCTGGACGATGGTGCGCCGGATGATGGTGCGCCGGATGATGGTGCGCCGGACCCCGCACCACCCACTCTCGTGCCGCCGGACGGCGTGGCCGTGGTGCGGGGGGTCGTCCCGGTGGCCGGGGTGCTGGTGGCCGGGGTGCTGGTGGCCGGAGACGACCTGCGGGGCTGGGCCGGAGTCGGGATGCCGGTACCGATGACGCCCGGTGAGGTGGAGGAACCCGGTGAGGTGGAGGAACCCGGGGAAGTGGAGGAACCCGGTGCGGGTGGTGCACCGACGTTGCCCGGCGTCGTCGGCGTGACCGTCGGGGTGCCGTGGAGCGGGAGACCCGCCGAGGTGGACGTTCTCGGCGTGGTGGTCGCCGGTGTGGCCGTACCTGGGTTTGTCGCGGGGGGACGTACCGCGTTCGACGTCGGTGACGTCGGTGACGTCGGCGGTGTCGGGGACGAGCCGCTGGAGCCGTGCGGGGTGAGCTCGGGCGTACGACGGACGTCCCGGGCGACCGGCTCGATGATGTGCGGCACCCGGTGGTGGGGCACGTCGGCCTGGCTGGTGTAGGCGCCGGCCACCGTCGAGGCGGCGGCCGGACTGTCATCGCCGGGGTGGCTGTTCGGCGCGGCGGGCGCGCGCGAGGGCCGGGTGAGGGCCGAGGGCGACGGCTGGCTCACCACGGCGATCCGGTTCTCCGAGACCAGCGCAGGATCGTTGGCGGGCCAGTTCATCGCCGCGGTCAGGCTGACGGCGGCGACGGCCAACACGGCCGCGGCGGCCATCGCCGAGCGGGTACGCCACGGCGCCAGGGACGCAAGGGTCGACGGGCCGACGGGTTCGTCGCTGTCGGTGTCCACCCGCATCAGGGGGAGCTCGCGCACCGCGGCATGTGGCACGGCTGTCTGCGCCGTGTCGGCGGTGCCGGCCGCCTGGGGGAAACCGGTGTCCGCGTCAGCGGGGGCCGTAGTACCGGGCGCCGGGACCTGCTTGTGAAGGCTGATGGTCGCCGTCGACGAGTCGTGGAACTGCGCTGCGCTCCCGGGCACCGCGGCCGGTGCCATCGATCGGCCGGCGGCCAGGAACGCCGAGGCCTCGGCGGCCCGCCGGCTGGCGGCCGCCTCCGCGACGGTGGCGGCGCGGTCGAAGGTGCGGGCAAGGCCCACCCGCAGGCTTGCGGGGGCTGGCACGACCGCACCGAGCAGCAGGTCCTCCGGCGGTACCCCGTGTGGTACCGGGACGCTGCGGGCCTGCGGGGAACCCGACCAGGCCAGTGCGCTGCCGCGGGCCAGTTCCAGCAGCCACGACCGCAGCCTCGCCGGATCGCTCAGCGGATTGAGCCGGGTGCGGGCGACCAGGGCGAAGGCCGTTCCCGCCGCCGCACGAGCGACGGTCGGATCGCCCAGGATCAGCAGGCACATGGAGAAGACATCGTCCGCGTAAAGATCGTAAAGGTCGTCGAAGGCCGGTCGATCGCCACGGCGGACACGGGCCACGAGGTCCGCGTCGTCATCCATACTCTCGCGTCTCCCGGTGGACTAGCAGCGGGCCCGGATCGGGGTGGATGACGCTCATGCTAGGAGGCGGCCCGCAGGGACAGATGAACGTTGTGAGGATTTTGTTGTCGTCGATTCGACACCTGGTATCGCTTGACCACAAGAGATGAAGGCGTTTCGGGGCTTTGGTGGAACTATGTGCGCATGATGCGGCTTACACCGGGAGCCGCGGAGGCCCGCCCGCGCGGGGAACTAGTCACAAAGGTGGCGAATAAATAGTTCATTGGGGAGGTGGGTGACTTTACCTCACCGATCTGGCGCAGGTTGCCGTTCCGAACGGCATCGGCCATTCGTCACCCTGCGCCGGATCGCACCACGATTGCCATGTCGCCGGTATGCCGGGCGACAAATTCGGCTGGTCCGGGCGATCAGGACGTCGGTGGCTGCAGCGCCAGCTTCGCGGTCGCGGTTGCGGTCTTGCCGTCCCGGGTGTAGGTGACCTCGACCTCGTCCCCGATGGCATGCGAGCGCACGGCCGCGATCAGGGAGTCGACATCGGGTATCGCCCGGTCGCCGAGCTTCGTGATCACATCGCCGACGCGCAGGCCCGCGCTCTCCGCCGGCCCACCTGAGACCATCGTCCGGATCTGGGCGCCGGTGCCGCTGGCGGCCGTCGAGCGGGTGTTCTCGTCCGCGGTGGAGGCTGCGACCCCGAGGTAGGGATGCTGGGCGCGGCCGGCGGTGATCAGCTGAGTGGCGACCGACTCGGCGTAGTTGCCGGGAATGGCGAATCCGACCCCGATGTTCCCGGACTGCTGGGCGCTGCCGAACGGGCTGCTACCCCCGCCGACCGTCGCGATCGCGCTGTTCACGCCGATGATCTCGCCGCGGCTGTTGACCAGCGGCCCGCCGGAGTTACCCGGGTTGATCGGCGCGTCGGTCTGGATCGCGTCGAGAACGGTGTTCTGCTGGTCCTGCACCGTGGAGTCACCGGTGCGCACCGGGCGGTGCACGGCACTGACAATGCCGGAGGTCACCGTCCCGTTGAGGCCGAGCGGGCTGCCGACCGCAACGACAAGCTCACCGATGTTCAACGCGTCGGAATTACCGAACGTCGCGGCGGTCAACCCGGAGGCGTCAATCTTGATGACGGCGAGGTCGGCACTCGGGTCGGTGCCCACCACCTTGGCCGAGAAGGTACGGCCGTCCTGCAGGGTGACCGTCAGGGACCCGCCGTCGGACGCGCCCGACACGACATGGTTGTTCGTCAGAATGTGACCGTCCGCGCGAATGATTGTCCCGGAGCCGGTGCCGGACTCGCTGCTGGATTCCTCGGAGATCGTGACCACACTCGGCAGGATCTTCTTCGCGGCCGCCGAGACGGTGCCCGACGCCGCGGGAGACGTGCCACCGGCCGTGGACGAGGTGTGCTCCAGGCCGGCGGTTGTCACGACCGTGCTGCCACCGTCGTCACCAGCCACCATCGCCCCGACCGCCCCACCGACTCCGGCCGACACCAGCGCGAGGGCGAGCCCCGCGGCCACGAGCCGGCGCCGCCGCAACGCCACGGTGCCGTTCGATCCGCCCGGCGCCGGGCCGGAGGCGAGGCCGTACGGACCGCCCTGGCCCTGCGGCACCGAGGGCGACATGTGCTCACTGCTGGGGAACTGCCCGGTCGGGGGATAGCCGCCCCCCGTCGGCGCGGAACCCCACTGGCTGGTCCAGGGCGCGGGGGCAGCGCTCGGACCACCCGGCGGTGGCCCGTACGGGCCACCGACAGGGCCACCGGGCCCGTTCGGCGCGCCCGGCCCGCTCGGCCCACCGGGACCGCTGCCCGGACCCTGCGGACGTGAACCGGGAGCGCCTGAGCCTGCGGGGCCGGCCGGCGATCCCCAGCCCCCCGTCGACGGACCTGACGGGGGATGGGGACCGCCGGGCGGCGTGGAGCCGTCCGCCGGGCGATAGGGGTCGGCCGGGTGCGGCTGTGCTGCCTGCGACCCGAATCCGCCGACGGCGGGCGGGGCCCAGGGGGACGGCGAGTCGTGCCCGGCGCCGGACCCCTCCCGGCCGTCACCCGGCTGGGCTTCATCGGCGTTGTCGCTGAAGGGGGGACGCGGTGTCATGGTTGGCACTTTCCCTTGCGAGCCTGAGCGATACCTGAATGCCGACCAACGTTCGGGTTAGTGAGCGTCCGCGTCGGGGCCGGCGGGCCGTCTCCGGACGAGGCGCGGAGTCAGGCGTCGCTGCGGCGTGTCGCCAGTAGATCACGGATTTCGGTCAACAGCCGAGCCTCGTCCGTCAGCACGGGGTCCTCCTGCGGGGTTACCTGGCCACGGGCCCGACGGTCGGCGAGGGTCTTCAGCGGTAGGACGACCACGAAGTAGATCACGGTTGCGACGGAGAGGAACGCGATGACGCTGTTGATGAACGCGCCGTAACGGAAGATGCTTCCGTTGATCTTGAAAGTGAGGGTGGCGAAGTCCGGCTTGCCGAAGATCGCGGCGATCAGTGGCGTGAAGATGTTCGCCACCAGTGACGTGACGACCGCGGTGAACGCCGCGCCGATGACCACGGCGACGGCCAGGTCGACCACGTTCCCGCGCATCAGGAACTGTTTGAAGCCCTTCACTGTGCTCTCCCCCCAGGAGGTTGCTGCTATGGCGGTGCTTGCAGGGATGTCATGGGAGGATATCGATGCACGTTAGAGGGTATCCGACAAGGCGTGTATGTCCCTGATGGGCCGTTGTCAACTAGGCGCGCGCAACGTCCCGGCAAATCCGTGGTACACCGGTGGGACGAACGAATGCATACAGCGGCTCGGGATCGGAGGTCGTCTGGTGACGGACGGTGCGCGACGGGCCGGCTGGGAGGAGGATCAGCGCCCGCCTTCCCCTCGTCGCCCCAGCGGCGACGGACCACAGGGACACTCTCATTCTCGGGGTCGGCCCGATCGGTACGGCCCGAGCGACGCGGGTTATGGCCAGCCCGGTTCCCCGGCCGTCGGCTATGACCCCGCGGACCGCGGCCCTGCGGATCGCCCCGCGCCGGCCGGATGGGGCCCCGACGATCGCCAGGTTCGGCCCGGCGATCCGGCTGCGACCGGCGGCTACCACTCCGGTTACCCGGCCAATCCCGGTTATCCGGCCCGGCCTGGTTACCCGTCGGCGCCCGGTCGCCCGAGTCAGCCAGGCCAGCCGGCCCGGTCTGGTTTCCCGACCTCCTCCTACGGAGCCGCGCCGGCCGGAGGCGAAGATTACGGGCCGCCCGGCGCGCTCTATGGCCGCAGCCGTGGCTCTGACCGCTCTGACCGCCCCGGGGCGCCCGTCCCCGCCTCGTTCCGCCCCGAGCCCGCCGTCCCGCCCGGACCGTTCCTGCCAGGGCCACCCCGGCCCGGACACGGGCCGTCGGGATACCCACCGCCAGGGGCGTCATCGTCCGCTTCGCTGCCCTCGGGCGCTGCGCCCCCACCTGCCCCGGCTCCTGCTGCGTCCACGTCCCCTGCCGGCCCGGCAGGGCCCGGCACGACGTCAGTGCGCCGAGCCCTGGTGCCGCCCGTCGGGGGGCGGCGTAGCGGTACGACCAGTAGCCGGGCCGCCCGCGGCGGTGCCTCCGGCAGCCGGGCCGCCCGTGCCGCCGCGGCC